>JAIXZR010000210.1 GCA_027489455.1 Rubrivivax sp.
ATGCGTCGGCAGATCCCGGACGACAAGCTGCTGATCCCCGGCGTGCTGGACACCACCACCAACTTCATCGAACACCCGCAGCTCATCGCGCAGCGGCTGCAGCGCTTCGTCGACATCGTCGGCGCCGACCGGGTGATTGCCGGCAGCGATTGCGGCTTCGGCACCTTTGCCGGCTTCGGTGCCGTGGACGAGGACATCGTCTACGCCAAGCTGGCCGCGATGGCCGAAGGCGCGGCCCTGGCGCTGGCCCTGCCGGCCTGAACCCGGGCCGGCAGACGGCCTGCCCGGGGCCTGGGGGCGTCTTTGGGCGTCCTTGGGCATTGGGCATTGGGCAGAATCGCCCATCCCCCAGGCCCGGAGCCCCGCCATGACCGACGACCCGCGCTGCTGTGGCAGCGGCACCTGCATCATCGACCCCGAAGGCCGCTGCTGGTGCGGCCAGGTCTGGAACGGCCGCGAGATGGTGGCCCCGGGCTACGCGCCGGCGGGCGCGGCTGCCAATGGCACGGGCCCAGGCTGCGGGCCTGGCGCCGCGGCGCAGCCGGGCGACGACGCCGGCACGCCGTGATGGGGCGCCCGCCGGTGCTGGTGCGTGCCCTGTACGTCAGCCGGGCCGTCGGCCCGCAGACCGGCACGGTGACGGCGCAGATCCTGGCCGGAGCGCAGGCGCACAACGCCGCCCATGGCGTGACGGGCGTGCTGTGCCAGGGCCAGGGCCTGTACCTGCAGGTGCTGGAAGGCGAGCGGGCCGAGATCAACCGCCTGTATGGCCAGATCCTGCAGGACCGGCGGCACCATGACGTGCAGATGCTGCTGTTCGACGAAGTGGCCGAGCGCCGCTTCGCCGGCTGGTCCATGGCGCACGTGGTGCTGCCGGACGATGCGGCCATGCTGCGCATGCCGCCGGCGGATTTCGACCCCTACGCCCTGAGCGGCCGCGCGGTGCTCAAGCTGCTGGACGACCTGCTGGCCGCCGGGCACCGCCTGGCGCCGTGAAGGCGCTAGCGGCGCACCGCTGCTGGACAGCGCAGACCCGGCGGCAGCGTTGCCGCCGGCTGCCGATGCGGGCGCACCGCGGCCCGCCCCGGTGCCGGGCTTCCCGTGCCCGCAGTGCGGCGCGGCGATGGCCTACGACCCGGGCCGCAGCGCGCTGGCCTGCGCCGCCTGTGGCCATGCCCGGGTGCTGCCCGCCCCCACGAGCGACGAGCAGGCCCAGGCGCTGCGCGAGCAGGACTACGAAGACGCGCTGCGCCGCCTGGCTGCGCGCGAGCCCCACCTGCAGGCGCGCGTGGTGGATTGCCCGGCCTGTGGCGCGCAGACGCGCTTCGATGGCCACGTGGTGGGGGACCGCTGTGCGTTCTGCGCCTCGCCCCTGCTGGTGGCGCAGGCGCACGAGGAACGGCTGATCCCGCCCCAGGCCGTGCTGCCCTTTGCGCTGGACCGCGGCGCAGCGCAACAGGTGTTCGCGCGCTGGGTCCGCAGCCGCTGGTTCGCGCCCGATGCGCTCAAGCGCACGGTGGCGCAGGCCGACGGTATCCGGGGCGTCTACCTGCCATGGTGGACGTTCGACGCCACCACCTTCAGCACTTACCGCGGCGAACGCGGCACGCAGCGCCAGGTGGCCGACGAGCGCGCCGGTGGGCAGCAGGCCCGGCGCACGGTGGTGGACTGGCAGCCTGCTGCGGGGGTGGTGCAGGTGGGCTTCGACGACATCCTGGTGGTGGGCTCCCCGTCCATCCCGCCGCACCTGGCGCGCGTGCTGGACCAGTGGGACCTGGCCCGGCTGCGCCCGCCCGCGCCCGATCTGCTGGCCGGCTTCACCGTCGAGGTCTACCGCCATGGCCTGGAGCAGGGCTTTGCCGAGGCGCGGGGCCGGATGCAAGGCGCGATCGACGGCGCCATCCGGCGCGACATCGGCGGCGACCAGCAACGCATCCACGCGCGCCAGACGCTGGTGGAAGACATCCGCTTCAAGCACCTGCTGCTGCCGGTCTGGGTGGGCAGCTACCGCTATGGCGGCAAGGCCTGGCAGGTGGTGGTGAACGGCCAGAGCGGCGAAGTCGAAGGCGACAGGCCGTATTCGGCCATCAAGATCGCCCTGGCCGTGCTGGTGGCGCTGCTGCTGCTGGCACTGGGGGTGGCGCTCTCGCCGCAGTGAGGGCGGCCGCTGCGGGCGCCGCCATCGCCGTCATCGCCGCAAGGCCGCGCTTCAGCGCACGGCCAGCCAGATCTCGTTGCGGCGCATGAACCACGGTGTCCAGGGCCCGTTGTAGCGCGCGAGCACGGGCTCGCCCTCGGTGGCGATGCCGGCCTGCGCCAGCGCCTTGCGCAGCAGGGCCAGATGCTCGTCGTAGTTGGCCTGCGTCCAGGTGCCGGAATAGCGCACCACGGCGCGCACGGCCGCCGGCTCTTCGCGCAGCTGCACGCGCGCGTCCAGCGGCTCGGGCGCCGTGGCCAGGCTGACGTTGCTGGGCAGCACGAACTGCACGCGCATCCCGCCCGCTGCG
Source organism: Rubrivivax sp. (assembly GCA_027489455.1). Classification (GTDB taxonomy): domain Bacteria; phylum Pseudomonadota; class Gammaproteobacteria; order Burkholderiales; family Burkholderiaceae_C; genus Rubrivivax. Next base: position 2,508 of record JAIXZR010000210.1, read on the forward strand.
GCGGACTGCGTCACCGGCGCCGTCATCGCCATCTTCATGGGCGCGGCCGATTGCGTCACGGGGGCCGTCATCGCCATCTTCCGCTCGCCCTTGTTCTTGCCGAAGATGTAGCCGGCCAGGATGGGGAAGGCCTGGCTGCCGGCGTCGCCGGCATTGGCATCCACCAGCACTTCGGCCACGACGTAGGGGGCATAGCGCCGCAGCTCGATCTGTTCGCCGAGCTGGCGCACGAGTTCGAAGCCGGGTTCTTCGATCGCTTGGGCCATGGTGGCGGTGCCGGCAAGGGGTAGGCCGGCCAGGGCGCCGGCAAGCAGGGTGCGACGTTTCATGCCCTTGAGCTTAGGCCCTGGCGGCTGGCCTGCTGCCTGCAGGGTCAGCGCCCGGCGCATCCCCGCCCATCCCGGCGCGTTCCGGCACGTTCCGGCGCGCCGGCCGGGCGGCCCTCAGCCGGCCGCAGCGGGCGCTTGCAGGTCGGCGATCAGCCGCTGCTTCAGCGCGTCGGCCGTCTCGTTCGGCCCCTGGCAGGTGCCCGCGGCATGGTGGCCGCCGCCGCCGTGCTGCAGCATCAGGTCGCCGACGTTCACGCGGCTGCCGCGGTCGAAGATGCTCTTGCCCACGGTGTAGACGGTGTTCTGCTTCTCGCGCCCCCACATCACGTGCATGCTGATGTCGCACTGCGGGTACATCGCATAGACGACGAAGCGGTTGCCGGCGTAGATCACGGGTTCTTCGCGCAGGTCCAGCACCACCAGCTTGCAGTGCACTTTGGCCACGCGGGCGATCTGTTCGCGGAACAGCGTGTGCTGGGCGAAGAACAGGTCCACGCGTTCCTTTACGTCGGGCAGGGCCAGGATGTCTTCGATCGGCATGTCGCGGCAGCAGTCGATCAGCATCATCATCAGCTGGTAGTTCGACACCCGGAAGTCGCGGAACCGGCCCAGGCCGGTGCGCGCGTCCATCAGGAAGCTCAGCAGTTCCCAGCCCTGGGGGTTCAGCACGTCTTCCATGCTGAAGCCAGCGCTGTCGGCCTTGTCCACCGCGTCCATCATCGCGTCGCTGATGCGCGTGAAGCGGGCCTTGCCGCCGTAGTGGTCGTAGACCACGCGCGCGGCGCTCTTGGCATCGGGCTGCAGCACGTGGTTGTCGGGGGCCTGTTCGCCCTTGCGCGTGACTTCCGACGCATGGTGGTCGAAGCACATGCCGCAGCCTGGCACGTAGGGCAGGTTGGTGATGATGTCGCGCTCGGTGACGGCCACCTTGCCGTCCTGCATGTCCTTGGGGTGCTGGAAGACGATTTCGCCCAACAGGCCCAGTTCCTTCAGCAGCACGGCGCAGACCAGGCCGTCCATGTCGCTGCGGGTGATGAGGCGGTATTTCAGGTCGACGGGTGCATTCATGCGGCGGGTCTCGTGGCTTAGGACGGGAATACCCGGCATATCGGCAACGGCCCGGCGGGCTTGAGCCCGCGCCAGCTAGTCCCGGGGCCGCAGCGTGAGCACGCGCACGGTGCGCGTGGCTACCGTCACTTCGCGCAGGAAGCAGCCCAGCCCGGCCACCAGGCACAGCATGGCGGCGATGAACAGCAGGCCCACGGCCGTCTTCAGATCGGTGGCGAAGAAGGCGTCGACGAACAGCAGCGTCACCACCACGCACACCAGCAGGGCCGACACGGTGCAGAAGTTGATGGCCCAGCTGGCCACCACACGGCGCTGTTCCAGCGTGGCCATTTCCAGGCTGGCGGCGACGCGGCTGTCGTCGCTCAGGCCGTGCCATGCGGCTTCGAAGTGGCGTGCGCGGTCGATGATGCGCGCCAGCCGGGTGGCCATCACGCCCAGCAGCGCGGCCACGCCCGTGAGCAGGAACACCGGTGCCACCGCCAGCTGGATGGCGTGGGCGATGACGGGCAGGTGGGCCGGGTCGGCGTTGGGGAAGGCCATGGCGGTCGGCGCAGGGGCATCAGGCAAGCGGCCTGAACCCCATGGTAGCCGCCAGGCACTGCGCCGCGATCAGGCCGGGACGGCCTCGGCCGCCACGGGCGTGCGGATCAGGTGATCGAAGGCCGACAGCGCCGCCTTCGAGCCTTCGCCCGCCGCGATCACGATCTGCTTGTACGGCACCGTGGTCACGTCGCCGGCGGCAAAGATGCCGGGCACGCTGGTTTCGCACTTCACGTCGATGATGATCTCGCCGTACTTCGAGAGCTCGACCGTGCCCTTCAGGAAGTCGGTGTTGGGCACCAGGCCGATCTGCACGAACACGCCGGCCAGCTCCACCGTGTGCTCGGCACCCGTGGGGCGGTCCTTGTACTTCAGGCCGTTGACCTTCTGGCCGTCGCCGGTGATCTCGGTCGTCTGCGCGCTGGTGTGGATGCTGACGTTGGGCAGGCTCTTGAGCTTGTTCACCAGCACGGCGTCGGCCTTCAGGCTGTCGGCGAATTCCAGCAGCGTGACATGGCCCACTACGCCGGCCAGGTCGATGGCAGCTTCGACGCCCGAATTGCCGCCGCCGATGACGGCCACCTTCTTGCCCTTGAACAGCGGGCCGTCGCAGTGCGGGCAATAGGCCACGCCCTTCGTGCGGTATTCGGTTTCGCCGGGGACGTTCACGTTCTTCCAGCGTGCGCCGGTGGCCAGGATGACGGTGCGGGCCTTCAGCTCGGCGCCGTTGTCCAGCTTCACGGTGGCCAGGCCACCGTGGTCGCCGGCCGCTTGTAGCTTGGCCACGCGCTGCCCGTTCATGATGTCCACGCCATAGTGGCGCACTTGCGCCTCCATCGCGGCGGCGAACTTCGGGCCTTCGGTTTCCATCACCGAGATGTAGTTCTCGATGCCCAGGGTGTCCAGCGTCTGGCCGCCGAAGCGTTCGGCCACGATGCCGGTGCGAATGCCCTTGCGAGCGGCGTACACGGCCGCCGCGGCGCCGGCGGGGCCGCCGCCGATGATCAACACGTCAAAAGCTTCCTTGGACCCCAGCTTGGCCGCGTCCCGCGCGGCCGAGCCGGTGTCCACCTTGGCCAGGATCTCGGCCAGTTCCATGCGGCCCGAGCCGAAGGGCTTGCCGTTCAGGTAGACGGTGGGCACGGCCATGATCTGGCGCTCTTCCACTTCGGCCTGGAACAGACCGCCGTCGATGGCCACGGCCTTGATGCGCGGGTTCAGTACCGCCATCAGGTTCAGGGCTTGCACGACGTCGGGGCAGTTGTGGCAGGTCAGGGACATGTAGGTCTCGAAGACCATGTCCTGGTCCAGCGCCTTCACTTGCTGGATGGTGTCGGCGTCCACCTTTGGCGGGTGCCCGCCGGCTTGCAGCAGGGCCAGCACCAGCGAGGTGAATTCATGCCCCATCGGGATGGCGGCAAAACGCACGCCCATGCTCGTGCCGGCGCGGGCGATGTTGAACGACGGACGACGCGCATCGCTGCCGTCCAGCCGCAGGGTGATCTTGTCCGACAGGCCCGCCACGTCTTCCAGCAGCTCGCGCATTTCGGCCGAAGCCGGGCGATCGTCCAGCGACGCCACCAGCTCGATGGGCATGGTGACGCGCTCAAGGTAGGCCTTGAGCTGGGCTTTCAGGTTGCTGTCCAACATGGCGGGGTGTCCTTGCGGTGAAGGGAAAAAGTTAGATCTTGCCGACCAGGTCCAGCGACGGGGTCAGCGTCTTGGCGCCTTCGTTCCACTTGGCCGGGCACACCTGGCCGGGGTTGGCGGCGGTGTACTGGGCGGCCTTCAGCTTGCGCAGGGTTTCCTTCACGTCACGAGCGATCTCGTTGCTGTGCACTTCGGCGGTCTTGATCACGCCATCGGGGTTGATGACGAAGGTGCCGCGGTAGGCCAGGCCGTCAGCGTCGATGTGCACGTCGAAGCCGCGCGTCAGGGTGTGGGTGGGGTCGCCCACCAGCGGGAACTTGGCCTTGCCCACGGCCGGGCTGGTTTCGTGCCACACCTTGTGCGAGAAGTGCGTGTCGGTGGTGACGATGTAGACCTCGGCGCCCAGCTTCTGGAATTC
>JAIXZR010000129.1 GCA_027489455.1 Rubrivivax sp.
CTCGAGATGGTCCACGCCCAGGCTTTGCGCCAGGCGCTGGGCTTCGGCTTCCAGCAGGGCGGCGCTGGCCTCGTCATCGGCCGCCACGCCGCCGTAGACGGCAAAGGCCAGGCCGGTGAGCGCGTTGCCGAACAGCCGGCTCTTCACGTGCGCCAAGGGCAGCACGCCGGTGATGCGGCCGTCTTCGGTGGCGTAGAGGTAGTAGGTGTCGTGCCGGAAGACATCGCGCAGCAGGCCCTGCCAGGCCGCGCGGTGGAAGAAGGTGGCCGCCGGGCAGGCCAGGACGTAAGCATCCCAGGCCGCGGCGCCGCGGGCGTCGCCAGGGGCCAGACGCTGCAGGGTGGGCATGGCGGGTTTCCTAGACCGCGCGGTCCAGGAAGATCTGGTCCATGCGGCCCCAGCGGAAGTCGGCCAGCAGCTGGCGCAGCCGGCCTTCCATGCGCGGGATGTTCACGTAGTGGCGAAAGCGCGTCTTGGCGTCGATCCCGGGCACGCGCGGCTGGCCGGCATCGATCTCCCAGGGGTGGAAGTAGAAGATCGCCGACTGCCGGTCTTCGCGGTTGACGGTGCCGATCATCCAGCGGCTCAAGGCGTAGGGCAGCAGCCGGAAGTAGCCGCCGCCGCTGCTGGGCAGGTTGCGGTTCATCACGCGCAACGTCGTCACCGGCACTTCCAGCAGGCCGCTGCCGACGCTGCCCACGCGGTAGGCGAAGCGCGGCGAATCGGGCATGCCGTAGTGGTCGTGCTTGATCGGGTAGATGCTGCTGCTGTAGGTGTGGCCGCTGCGGGCCAGGGCGTCGAAGGCCCAGAGGTTGCCGGTGCCGATGCTGAAGCTGGGCGCGCGGTAGCCGCGCACGGCCTGGCCGCCGATGTCTTCCAGCAGGCCCTTGGCGCGCGTGATGTCGGCCATGAAGGCGGTTTCGGAAAGATCGCTGGCGCGCTCGTGCCCGTAGCCGTGGCTGGCCAGTTCATGGCCCTCGGCGACGATGCGGCGCACCACCTGCGGGTAGCGCTCGGCCACCCAGCCCAGGGTGAAGAAGGTGGCCTTCACCTCGCGCTCGGCCAGCAGGTCGAGGATGCGGTTGACGTTGCGTTCGACCCGGCATTCGCGCGCTTCCCATTCGTCGCGGCGGATGTAGGGCGCGAAGGCCGAGACCTGGAAATAGTCCTCGACGTCGATCGTCAGCGCGTTGGTGATCTGCGGGGCGAGCATGGCAGGGCTTACTTGGCGGGCTGCTCGGGCGGACGGAGTTCGGCACGCACGGCCACGCGTGCTTCGGGCTTGGGCTCGGCCTTGATGTCGGGCTTGGCGTCAGGCTTGGCATCGGGCTTCGCATCGCCGCGGTGTTCGCCCTTCTTCAGCGCGAACACCAGCTTCTGCAGCATGCCCAGGGTTTCCAGGTTGATGCGCTCCAGCCGCAGCAGCCCGCGCTCCAGGCGCTGCAGTTGGTCGCCGCGCTGATCACCGGCCAGCGCCGCCAGCTGGCGGGCCAGGCCGTCGGCCTCGTCGGGATCCAGGCGCAGCTTGCTCACGTCCACGTCCAGCGCCGCGCCGGCCAGGCCACCGGGCATGGTGGGCTCGCCCGCCAAGCCATGACCCGCCGCCTGCCCGTGCGCGGTCGCGGCCGCGCCCACGGGCCCGCGCTGGGGTACGGCGGCTTCCTGCTCGAATTCGGTCACCACCTCGGCCACGTCGGCAGCCGCGATGTGGGTCTTGTTGCTCAGGAAACCGGCCAGCAGCACGCGGTCGCAGACGGCGTTGATGCGCCGCGGGATGCCCTGGCTGGCGCGGTGGATGTGCTCGTAGGCGGCGGGATCGAAGCTGGGCTTGCCGGTGCTGCCGGCGCACTTCAGCCGGTGTTCGATGTAGGCGCGGGTCTCGTCGGCATCCAGCGGGCCGATGTGGCAAGTGGCCGCCACACGTTGGCGGAACTGTTCCATCTCGGGCCGCTGCAGGATTTCGCGGAACTCCGGCTGGCCCACCAGGAAGCTCTGCAGCAGGGCCTGGTTGCCGAACTGGAAGTTGCTGAGCATGCGCAGCTCTTCCACCGCGCGCGGCGTGAGGTTCTGCGCCTCGTCCACCACCAGCAGGCAGCGCTTGCCCTTGCTGGTCTGGCTGATGAGGAAGGCTTCCAGCGTGATCAGCAGCTCGCTCTTGGGCACGTCCTTGACGCGGAAGCCGAAGGCCGCGCCCACCATGCGCAGCGTGTCCTCGGCGCCCAGCTGCGTCGTCACCAGATGGCCGGTAACGACATTGCTGCCGTTCAGGCCTTCGATCAGGCTGCGCAGCACCATCGTCTTGCCGGCGCCGATCTCGCCGGTGATGACGATGAAGCCCTCGTTGCGCGAGACGCCGTATTCCAGGTACGCCTTGGCGCGCCGGTGCTGCTTGCTGGCGAAATAGAAGTTGGGGTCGGGGTTGAGCTGGAAAGGCTTGCTGGCCAGACCGTAGAACGCTTCGTACATGCGGCCTCAGAAGCGCAGGTTGATGGAAGCCGTGCCGGCGACTTCCTGGTAGGAGGAACCGCCGCCATTGAAATCAGACAGGCGCAGGCTGGCGCCCCAGCCCAGGCGGTTGCTGAGCCGGCCGTTCAGGCCGGCAGTGACCGCGTCCAGGCGATTGCCGGCCAGCGCACCGAAGGCGGCCGTGGTCTGGCGCGACGCCCCCAGCGACAGCGTCGTGAGCGGGTCCAGGCGGTACGAGGCCGTCACGTTCAGCCCGCGCTGGCGGGTGCGCTCGGGCAAGGGATTGATCGGCGTCAAGCCCAGGCCACGGTCGGTGGCGCGCACATCGCTGGCCGACCCCTGCACCGTCAGCACCAGGCGGCGCCCGTTCCAGACCGCCGAGAGATCCTGCCGGCGCTGCACCGACACCACATCGGCCAGTGCGCCCAGGCTGATCAGTTCGTTGCCGCTGCGGCCGATCAGGCGCAGGAAATCATTCACCGCCTGCTCACGCTGCACGGGATCGGGGAAGCTGGGCGCGAACTGCTGGAAGAACAACTGGAACAGCGTCACCGGCTGGTTGCTGAAGTTCAGGTCGCCGCCGTTGGTGGTGTCACGGCTGTCGACGTAGCGGAACACGCTGCGCGCGGTGCGGTACTCGGCCACGCCGCGGAAGCCGGTGCCGAAGAAGCGCTGGTCGGCTTCCAGCGCGACGTTGGTGCGCGGTGACGGTGTCCAGGCCACGCCAGCGCCGTAGTTGTCGTACTGGCGCTTGACGACCGATCCGAGATCGGTGCTTTCACGCCCGCCGCGCACGAAGAGCTGCCAATCGACGTCCGGGCGCAGCGTCACCGTGGCCTGCAGGCGGTCGTTGACGGTGTCGCTGCCGCGGCTGAACCGAATGTTCTGGCGTTGTGCGCTGACGTTCCAGCCCAGCATGCTGCTGCCGACGGAAGACAGGCTCAGCAGGGCGCCGGTGCTGCGCGAATTGGCACTGGGGACGTCCTTCGCGTCGGTGCTGGCCGCCGTCAGCCGCAGCTGCACGTCGGCCACCCCGGCCAGGCGGCCCTGCACATAGGGCGACACCTGCAGGCTGGCGACGCTGGTGCGGTTGGGGTTGCCGGTGATGTCGCTGCCGATGAACTGCTGGCCGTAGGCGGAAATCGGCTGAAGGCCGATGTTGGCGCGCACGTCGACGAACACATGCTGCGGCAGCAGCTCGGCCGTCAGCGCGCCGTTCAGCCGCTGGTTCAGTGCGTCCTCGCCCTGGCGGCGGCTGTAGTGCACGGCGTCCAGGTTGTAGTCCACGGCGCCCTGCAGGCGGCCGCTCCGGCTGGACCAGCGCAGCCCGGGGCTCACGCGGGTCACGAATTCGCCCTGATCACGGCCGTTCAGCGCGTTGCCATAGACGTAGGTCTCGGCCATCTCCAGCGTCGGCTGCACGCGGCCACTGCGCGCCGAAGGTGCCTCACCCTGGGCCTGGGCCTGGGCCTGCGCCCAGGCGCCAGCAGCGGCCAGCAACAGCCCGCAGCCCAGCGCTACGGCGTGCAGCCGCGGCAAGGCGCGCCCTGGCGCAGATGTGCTGCCGCGGGTGTGCAAGTCAGGCCTTTGCCGGGCTGGGCTTGGCGTCAGCGGCGGCCGAGGCGCCGTAGCCATAACCGTAGCCGTCGCCATAACCGTAGCCATAGCCGTAGCCGTAGGTGCCGCCCGCATCGCTGCGCGCCTTGTTCAACACCATCATCTTCACCGGGCAGGATTCAATCGCCGCCAGGGCCTGCTGCACGCTGCTCTGCAGGGTGCGGTCGGCGTGGACGACAACCACGATCTGCCCCATGTGGGTAGCCAGTACGCGGGCTTCGGTGGTCAGCAGCAGCGGCGGCGAATCGAAGATGATGATCCGGTCCGGGTAGCGTGTGGCCATGTCGTCCAGCAGCTGCTTCATCGCATCGCTGGCCAGCAGTTCCGTCGCGCGTGCATGGGGCGATCCGCTGGGCAGCACGGTGAGCTTGTCGACGTTCGTGCGCATCAGCACATCGGACATCTCGGCCTTGCCTTCCAGCAGGTCCAGCAGCCCGGGGCCGGGAGGCAGGCCCAGCACGCGCAGCACCGAGGGGCGCGCGACGTCGGCGTCGACCAGCATCACTGTGTGGTCCAGTTCGGCGGCGATGCTCATCGCCAGGTTGATCGACGTGAAACTCTTGCCCTCGCCCGGCAGGGCGCTGGTGACCATGATCAGGTTGCCGTGGGCGATGCTTGACGCCCCGCGGCCCAGCGCGTTGGTGATCAGCGGGCGCTTGAGCACCCGGTACTGGTCGGCCAGATGCGAGCGCGGCGAGTTGGGGGTGACGATCCCGGCCTTCTGCAGCACATCCAGCTTCAGCTCGACGCGACGTGACGAGAGCGGGTTGTCCACTGGCTTGGCAGCAGGGGCGGGGCTGCGCGCGGCAGCTGCACCGCGCTGGCCGCCCGTGGCTGCTGCCTCGGCAGCGGCCGCGAAGGCGGCGGCGCCAGTGGCCGCCGGTGCCGGGTCGTCGATGCCGGGCACCGCCACGCCGGCTTGGCGCAGCTGTTCCAGGCGCTGCGCGGCCTGTTCAATGAGACTGCTCACCTTTCAACCCCCGTAGCGGTTCAACAGAACCATCGCGATCAAGCCGGCGACGAACAGCCCGATCAGGCCGCCCGATGCCGAGACGAAGCGGATCAGGCCCAGCCGCTCGGCACGCCGGTCGGCGTCGGTGGCCAGCATCGACACCACGCCCAGCAAAGGCATGCCGGTCTTGGCGCGCAGCACGTCGGCATCACCGAAGGTCGGGCGCAGCTGGGCCGCCGCAAAGGCGAAGAACAGCCCCGAGCCCAGCGCCGCCACCAGGGCCAGCGGCAGCAGCAGCAGGCGGTTGGGCGAGACGGGCTGCGGCGAAACGCGCGGCGGGTCGATCAGGCGGAACTCGGCCACGCCTGAAGCCACGTCGAGTTCACCGGACATCACGGCCGATTGCCGGCGCGCCACCAAGTCTTCGTAGCTGCGCTTGATGATCGCGTAGTCGCGGTTGAGCTGGGCGGCCTCGGCTTCGATCTGCGGCGCGGTGCGCATCGAATCGCGCAGCTGGGCGTAGCGCTGGCCGAACTCGGCCGCGCGTGCCTTCATTGCCGCCACCTGCACCTCGGAAGTGGCCAGCATGCGGCCGAGCTCCTGCACGGCCGGGGCTTCGTCAGGGTTGACGGCACCCGTGGAGCGGTTGGCTGCGGCCTTGCGCTGCAGTTCGGCCACTTCGCGACGGCGCTGGTCTTCCAGCTCGTTGATGATGCGGCGCGCGCCGACCACATCCGGATGGACTTCGGTGTAGCGCTGAAGCAGGCTGTCGAGATTGCGGCGCTGGGCATCGATGCGCGCATCGATCTCGGGGGTGCTCACCGCGGGCCCGGCCCGGCCCGGGCCACCGGCCGCGCCGCCCTGCCCGCGGGCTTCGGCCAGCTGGCGCTTGGCGGCATCGCGCGACTGCTCCGCTTCGCGCAGCTGCAGGCGGGCGCTTTCGTACTGGGTGGCGACTTCCTGCAACCGGGTGGCCACATCGCGGCCGTCGGCGCCCTGGCGGTCGATATTGCGCAGGCGGAAGTCCTTCAGCCGCGCCTCGGCTTCTTCGAGCTTGGTCTCGTAGCTCTTGATCTGCTCGGCCAGGAAGGTCTTGGCCGAGTCGGTGTCCTTGCGGCTGGCACCCAGGCCGGATTCGACGAAGATCGACACCATCGACTGGACCACGCGCTTGGCGCGGTCCTGCTCGGTGTCGCGGTAGGTCATGGTGTAGAGGTTCGCGCTGCCCGTGGTGCGGATCTCGATCGTCTGCATCAGCTTCTCGACCAGCTTTTCCTGCTCGTTGGCGCTCTGGTTCTTCAGGTCCAGGTCGGCCATGCGGATCAGCTTCTCGATGTTGGGCCGGCTCACCAGCGTGCGGCTGAGCATGCCGATCTGCTGCTGCACGTTGGGCTGCACGGCCAGGCCGCTCATCAGCGGCTTGAGGATCGAATCCGTATCCACGTAGATGCGGGCTGCCGCTTCGTACTGGTTCGGAATCTTCCAGACGATGACGACGCCGACGGCGGCGATGACCCACGCGATGATCAGCGCGGGCCACCGGAAGCTCCACATGCCACGGGCAGTGGCCAGCAATTGGTGGACGATTTCTTGCATGTTGCAGCGTCAAGCCTCAGCGGTCCCCGCCAGCGGCGGTGGGGCGCACGCGACGGCCGCGACGGCCGTGCGATGCGGCGGTCAGAAGAAGCCTTGCGGGATGATGAGGATGTCGCCCGGGCGCATTTCGACGTTGGCCGACACGTCGCCGCGCTTGATCAAGTCCTTCAGGCGCACTGCGTACTGCTTGTTGCCTTCGCTGCTGCGCAGGATGGTGGCGCCGTTGCCGTCGGCAAAGTCGGTCAGGCCACCGACCGCGATCATCACGTCCAGCAGCGTCATCTTCTGCTTGTAGGGCAGGAACTGCGGCTTGGCGGCCTCGCCGACGACGCGGATCTGCTCGCTGTAGGGGCCGACGAAGTTCGTCACGATCACGGTCACCACCGGGTCGCGGACGAAGGTCGACAGCTTCTTCTCGATGTCGCGCGCAACTTCCGTCGACGTCTTGCCCTGCACGACGAGCTCATCCACCAGCGGTGCCGACAGCTTGCCGTCGGGCCGCACCGGTACTGACAAGGACAGCTCGGGGTTACGCCAGACGATGATGTTCAGGTTGTCGCCGGCACCGATGAGGTAGTTGTAGTCAGGCGCTGCTGCCGTGGCCGGGGCCGCAGGCAGGCTGGGATTCATCGTGCCGCAAGCGGCAAGCGCTGCGGTGGCCGCGAAGATGCCCAGACGCCGAAGGACAGACAGGAATGCAGACAGTCTCATGACCAACCTTAGATTTGCGGTGGAACGCGTGGTGCGCACGGGCGGCGCAGCGGGCCAGCGGCCCGGATCAACCCGGGGGCCAAGCCCCTTGGCCAAGGGGCGAGCCAGTGGCCCGGCGCGTGCTTGACCGTACCGGGGAAACGTTAACCGGATGATGTCACAGCAACAAGCCGCGGCTCGAGGGGGGTTGGGCGGCCGCGGAGGACATGCGCACTTTTTTCACGACCACACCCCCCATTCACGGGCTCGGGCCCGGCCAGCGCTGTCGGGCCGCTTGACACCCCTGCGTCGGGCCGGTCGCAGATGTGCTGCAAGGCCTTGATCGACAACACTTTTTCAGTCTGGCATGGTGAGTGCTTGCCCCTACCCAAAGCAGTGACCCCTTCCACATCGGGGGGGCCGCGTGTCAGGCCGGCGGGGTACAACCAGCCTGGACGTTCCAATTTGGCAGTCTTGCAGGGCCGGCATGCCGGCGGAGTGGGGGGTCGCGCAGTCGCCGCCCTAAAATCCTGTCGGCAGCCACCTGAAGAGAATCGGGAGTTTTCATGGATCAGAAGCCTCAGGCCCCGGAAGTGCCAGCCCATGGCGCCAGCAGCCTGGACTTGCCCGCCGCGCCGAAGCGTGGCATCGATCGCCGCGCCCTGTTGCGCGGTGGCGCGGCGGCTGCCCCCGTGCTGCTGACGCTGCACAGCGGCCCGGTGGCCGCAAGCGGCAGCATGACCTGCACCGTCGCATCCTCGTTCGTGTCGATCGCGACCTTCGCCAGCCGCAACGCGGGCGCCACGTCGATGCAGTGCTCGACGATGAATGCCAACCATTGGCACACCAACGCCCGCGCCTGCGCCACCCTGGCGCCGGCCCACCGTCCGGCCTGGGCCAAGCTCACTGTCCGCGGCTACCTGGGCCGCAGCTCCAATGCGCTGCCGGGCCTTTCCAATCAGCCTGACGCCTATCAGCTCTGGGAAGTGATGGGCCTGGGCACCGGCCCGGCCACGTCGGGTGAACTGGGCGTGTTGCACCATATCCTCGGTCTGGCGCTGAGCATCGACCATGGCGGCAATGCCGTGAACACGGGCGGCCGCATCAACACCGCTTATCTTGCGTCGATCTGGCAGAACTACCGCACCAACGGGCGTTACATTGCCTCCGCTGGCGGCTTGAACTGGACCGACGCGCAGCTCATCAGCTGGCTGAAGCTGCTGCAGTATCCGATCCCCTTGCCGCAAGCCTGATCCGGGCCGCAGCGCCAGGCCCCTCTGCGGTGCCCAGCATGGCGGTGCGCACGGCGTACCAAGTCAGCCCGGGCCTCCTGGTGCATGACTGGGGCGACAGTGCCGCTGTCGTCTTCGTGGCCGGGATGGGCACCACACACCTGATCGACGGCAGCGTCGCCGCGGCCCTGGCGGCCTGGGACGACGCCAGCCCAGACGACGACGAGGCCCTGGACGCTGCCCTGGCGCCCCACATCGACGCCCTGGTGCAGACCGGCATCCTGCAGGAACGGCCTGGCCGATGACATCCCAGACCTTGAGCAGCCTGAGCAGCAGCGCGGTTGCGCAGCGGCTTCGGTCACGCCAGGGCCTGAGCCTGCGCACCGGCCCGTTCGCGACACAGATGCGCAGCCCGCTGCCCGAGGTGGCGCGGTCGGTGCACACGCTCTACGCCGACTTCCCCCTGCTGAGCGATCAGGACTTCGTCGACTTCCGGGTGGGCGTGCACCGTCCTGCGGGTCTGCGGCAGTTCTGGCAGCCGCAGGTCGTGTTCGAGCTCGATGGGAAGGCCCCTTTCAACCCGCTGCCGGGTGACCAGGGCTTTCCGCTGCTGGAATGGGGCATGAACTGGTGTGTCTATGGCCTGTGCCACCAGTACCTGACCTTGCATGCCGCCGTGCTGGAACGCAACGGCCGCGCGCTGATCCTGCCGGCGCCGTCCGGGTCGGGCAAAAGCACGCTGTGCGCCGGGCTGCTGTTTGGTGGGTGGCGCCTGCTGTCTGACGAACTCACCCTCATCTGCCCGCATCAGGGCGACATCGTCCCCGTACCGCGCCCGGTAAGCCTGAAGAACCAGTCGATCGCGGTGATCGAGAAGCTCGTGCCGCAGGTCGTCTTCGGGTCGCGTGTGCACGAGACCACCAAGGGCGTGGTCGCGCACTTCCAGCCGCCCGCCGAAGCCGTGCGGGGCGCCGATGAGCGCGCGCTGCCGGGGTGGGTGGTGCTGCCGAAGTACGTTCCCGAGCAGCCTGCCACGCTCACACCGCTGGAAAAGTCGCGCGCCTTCATGCATCTGGTCGAAAATGCTTTCAACTATGACGTTTTCGGCGCCGAAGGCTTCCAGCTGCTGGGCTCGGTGATCGACCGCTGCCCATGCTTCAGCTTCGAGTACGGCCACCTGCCAGAGGCCGTGCAACTGTTCAATCGCCTGGCCGACGGTCAGGCGCCCGCCGGCACTCCGCGGGCCTGACCGCGCACGCCCTGCTCCCGCCCCCCCTGGCGGCCGCCCCGCACGGCCGCGCCAGGTGAAGCCCCAGGACACCCCGCTGCTGCGGGCCTTGCGCGTCCCCGAAGCCGTTGCGCAATGGCCGGGAGACGCCTGCGCGGCCCTGCTGCACCAGGCGCGCGGCTGCGGCCTGCTCGGGCGCGTGGCCGTGCGCGTCGGCAACGCCTGCCTGGCGGCGGGTACGGCCCCGCCGGCAGCGCTGGCCGGGCATTTCGACTCGGCCACGCGCCTGTGGCGCGCGCAGCGCGCCGAAGTCGAGCGCGAGGCGCGCTACCTGCGCGCGGCCCTGAAGGACCTGGGCGCCCCCGTCGTCATGCTCAAGGGCGCGGCCTATGTGCTGGCCAGCCTGCCGGCGGCCGAGGGCCGGCTGTTCTCGGATGTCGACCTGCTGGTGCCCAAGACGCACCTGGCCCAGGCCGAATCCCTGCTGATGCTGCACGGCTGGATGGGCCAGGCGCAGACGGACTACGACGAGCGCTACTACCGGCAATGGATGCATGAGCTGCCGCCCATGACGCATGTGCACCGGCGCACGACCCTGGACCTGCACCACACCCTGCTGCCCGAAACCGCGCGCCTGCGCCCCGACGCTGCAGCACTGGTGGCCGCGGCCAGGCCGATCCCGGGCTGGGAAGGCCTGCACACCCTGTGCCCGGCCGACATGGTTCTGCACAGCATGACGCACCTCTTCATGAACGACGACACGCGGCACGCGCTGCGTGATCTTTGCGATCTGGATGCGCTGCTGCGCCACTTCAGCCAGGCGCCTGGGAGCGTCGCCCATGCCGAAGCCGGCGCCGGCGCGGCATCGACGGAGGGCAGCAGCTTCTGGGACGATCTGGTCGCGCGCGCCCAGCGCCATCAGTTGTCCCGACCGCTCTACTACGGTCTTCGCTACGGCCAGCTCCTGCTGGGCACGCCGGTGCCCGGTGCGGTCTGGGCGGCGCTGCAACCGGCCGCCCCGGGGCCCCTGCTGCGGGCGGGCATGGACGCGCTCTGGCTGCAGGCCTTCACCCCCGGCCAGCCCGGGGCGACGCAGGCCCTGGCGACGTCGGCGCTGTACATCCGCGGCCACTGGCTGCGCATGCCCGCGGGGCTGCTGATGCGGCACCTGGGCACCAAAGCCCTGCGCCTGCACGAAAGGCCGGCCGCCGAGGCGCCCCCGCCGCCGGTGGTCTGAGCCGCCCGCGCCGCGGGCGGCGGTCCGTGCAGAAATGGCGCAGCCAGCTGCTGCCCGAGGGCACGGTCACCCCGCAGACACGGGGTGTGCCTATTCTTCGGGATGTACCGCGGCGGCAGGGTCGGCTGACACTCCGCCCGGCCCGCGACCCGCAGCAATTGCCTGCAAACGCTCACAAATCGATACATCCTTGTAACCGACCCCGTACAAAGCGGGGGTTGCGACGACGGCGTGACGGTTTCGACAATTTTGTGGGTTATGCCGCTGACCGAGACGGGGCCGAGCCTGCCTCACACACGAGAATCCAGCCCTCGCGGGTCGCCATCGTCTGCAGTCCACCAGCCACCCCATCCATGATCCGCATCTTCAACCACTACGTTCACCGTGCCGCCGTGCGCAGCATGCTGTTCGACATGTCGCTGCTGCTGGTGGTGGCCATCGGCGTGCTGACGATGCAGGCCGGCAGCATCGGCCAGGCTGCGCCGCTGGTGGGCACGCACGTGGTGTCGTTTGCGGCCTTCCTGTTCTTCGTCAGCAGCGTTTCGGGGCTGTACGAGAGCACCGCCGCCGGCTCGCTGTCCCTGGCACGCAGCTGCGCCCGGGCGCTGATGGTGCTGGTGGTGACGCTGCCGCTGGCCTACGCCATCTTCGGCCTGCTGCCGCCCAGCTTTGCCAACCCGCAGCTGGTGCAGTTCACGGTGATGGCCGGCGTTTCCGCCATGATCATGCGGCGCGTCTACCTGTCGCACGCGTCCAACGCGCCCCGCACACGCACACGCATCCTCATCTTCGGTGCCGGGCAGCCCGCGCAGATCGTGGGCGACACCCTGCGCTCGGCCGACCCGAACGCCAGCATCGTGGGCTTCGTGCCCGGGCCGAACGAAACCCAGCCCACGGTCGCGGCCAACCAGTTGCTGAGCCCGCGGGACACGCTGAGCGAAACCGCAGCGCACCTGAACGTCGACGAAATCGTCGTCGCCCTGACCGAGCGGCGCGCCGGCAGCATGCCCCTGCGCCAGCTGCTGGACTGCAAGCTGGCCGGCGTGAAGGTCTACGACCTGAACACCCATTTCGAGAAGACGCTGGGCCAGATCCGCATCGACTACCTGAACGCCGGCTGGCTGATCTTCGGCGATGGCTTCAACCAGGGCGCGCTGCGCACCTTCGTCAAGCGCGTCTTCGACATCGTCAGCGCCACCGTGCTGATCGTGCTGTCGGCACCGCTGATGGTGATCACGGCGCTGCTGATCAAGGCCGAAAGCAAGGGCCCGGTCTTCTACCGCCAGGAACGCGTGGGCCTGAACGGCAGCACCTTCATGGTGACGAAGTTCCGCAGCATGCGCACCGACGCCGAAAAGGACGGCAAGCCGCAGTGGGCCAAGGCCAACGACAGCCGCGTCACGCGCGTGGGTGCCGTCATCCGCCGCGTGCGCATCGACGAGCTGCCGCAGCTCTTCAACGTGCTCAAGGGCGAGATGAGCCTGGTCGGCCCGCGCCCCGAGCGGCCCTTCTTCGTGCAAGAGCTGACCCAGCAGATCCCGTTCTACGCCGTGCGCCACAGCGTGAAGCCCGGCGTCACGGGCTGGGCCCAGGTGCGCTACCACTACGGCGCGACGGTCGAGGACTCGCAGGAAAAGCTGCAGTACGACCTGTACTACGTCAAGAACCACACGCTGTTCCTGGATCTCGTGGTGCTGATGGAAACCGTGGGCGTGGTCCTCACGGGCAAGGGCGCGCGCTGAGCCATGGCGCACCGCCCCGGCTGAGCGGGGCCCCCAGGGCCGGCCTGCCGGCCCCTACACTGAAGGCCGGGCCCGCCGGCATGCCAGGCTGGCAGACCGCATGAACTTCAGCCTCGCCGACATCGCCACCTACTCCTTCGCTCTGGCGGCTCTGGCCCAGGGCGCCCTGGCGCTTTATCTGCTGGCCAGCAGCCGCATGCGGCGCGAAGCCGGGCGCGCGGGGGCGCTGTTCGTCGCAGCGATCGCCTGTGGTGCGGCCTGGGCGGCCGCAGCCGCCGCTGCAGAGGCCGGGGCGGGCGATGTCGCCCTGGCTGCTGCAGCCCTGCTGGATGTCCTGCGCTATGGGCTCTGGTTTGCCTTCCTGCTGGTGCTGGTGCGGCCCGATGGCGACGCTCCGCTCACGATCGCGCGCCGCCTGCCTTGGCTGGCCGGGGCCTGCGTGGCCGCCGCCGCCGTAGCCGCGCTGTGGCACATCCAGCAGGGCGATCTGGGCCTGGATCCTGCACGCGGCGTGCTGGCCAGCCAGATGGCGCTGCCGCTGTGCGGCCTGCTGCTGGTGGAGCAGCTGTTCCGCAAGCTGGGCGAGGACGCGCGCTGGAGCGCCAAGCCGGTGTGCCTGGGCCTGGGCTGCATGTTCGTGTTCGACCTGTACCTCACCAGCGAAGCCCTGCTCTTCACGCGCTTCGACCCCGATGCGCTCAGCGTGCGCGGCGCCGCGCACGCGCTGGCGGTGCCCTTCCTCTTCCTGGCCGCGCGCCGGCAGGCGCACTGGCTGCAGCGGCTGCAGGTCTCGCGTGCGGCGGCCTTCCATTCCGCCACGCTGGTGCTGGCGGGCGGCTACCTGCTGTTCATGTCGGCCGTGGGCTACTACGTGCGCTACTTCGGCGGAACCTGGGGGCGCGCGCTGCAGATCAGCCTGCTGATCGCGGGCCTGGCCTTCCTGGGCGCGCTGGTGGTGTCGGGCTCGCTGCGGTCGTGGTTGCGCGTGTTCGTCGGCAAGCACTTCTTCAGCTATCGATACGACTACCGCAAGGAATGGCTCAGCTTCACGGCCATGCTGTCCACCAAGGGGTCGCCGCAGGAGGTGGGGGCACTGATCGTGCGCGGGCTGGCGGGGATGGTCGAATGCCCTGCCGGCAGCCTGTGGACGCGCAGCAGCCCGCAGGCGCCGTTCACCCAGGCCGTGCGCTGGAACGTGCCCGCCGTAGCGGCCAGCGAAGACCCTGACACGCCTTTCAGCCGCTTCCTGCGCGACCAGGGCTGGGTCATCGATTTGAATGAGTTCCGCGACAACCCGGGCCTCTACGGCCACCTGGCCCTGCCCACCTGGATGCTGGGCCTGCCGCAGGCCTGGGTGGTGGTGCCGCTGCTGGCCGGGGATGAATTGCTGGGCTTCGTGCTGCTGGCACCGCCGCGCACGGCCATGAAGCTGGATTGGGAAGTGCGCGACCTGCTCAAGACCGCCAGCCGCCAGGCTGCCGGCTACCTGGCGCAGATGCAGGCCACCGAAGCGCTGCTGGAAGCGCGCAAGTTCGACGCCTTCAACCGCATGTCGGCCTTCGTCGTGCACGACCTCAAGAACATCGTCACCCAGCTGTCGCTGATGCTCAAGAATGCGGAACGTCTGCACGACAACCGCGAATTCCAGCAAGACATGCTGTTGACGGTGGAAAGCTCGCTGGAGAAGATGCGGCGGCTGATGCTGCAGCTGCGCGAAGGCGCCACGCCCCCGGGCGGCAGCCGCGGTGTCGAACTGGCACCGCTGGTGCGCCGGCTCGAAACCCTGGCCAGCGGGCAGGGCCGCACGCTGGAAGTGCGCGGCATCGAGAAACTGGCCACGCGCGGCCACGAAGACCGGCTCGAACGCGTGCTGGGCCACCTGGTGCAGAACGCGTTCGACGCCACGCCGCGCAGCGGGGAGGTGTGGATCTCGGTGGCGCGCTACAGCGGCCAGGTGACGGTGGAGATCGGCGACACCGGCGCCGGCATGAGCGAGGATTTCGTGAAGACGCGTCTGTTCCGCCCCTTCAGCACCACCAAGCACAGCGGCATGGGCATCGGCACCTATGAAAGCCAGCAGTACATCCGCGAGCTCGGCGGCAGCATCGATGTCGACAGCGCCCCCGGCCGCGGCACGCGGCTGACGGTGCGGCTGCCGGTCTTCGAGGTGCAGCAAGGCACCGAGCTGCTGCGCTCTGGCGCGGCCTGAGCCCCATCCGACCCACCTGCCCCGCACGGAAGCCCCCCTTGGCCGCCAACGAATCCAGCACCGCCCCCCTGCTCATCGTCGAAGACGACCTGGCGCTGCAAAAGCAGATCAAGTGGTCGCTCGACACCTTTGAATCCGTCACCGCGGCCGACCGCGAAAGCGCCCTGCTGCAGCAGCGCCGCCACCAGCCCGCCGTCGTCACGATGGACCTGGGCCTGCCGCCCGACCCCGATTCGGTGAGCGAGGGCTTCAAGCTGCTGGAACAGATGCTGGCTTACGACCCCGGCGTGAAGGTCATCGTGCTCACGGGCCAGAACGACCAGGCCAACGCCCTGCGCGCGGTCGCCATCGGCGCGTATGACTTCCTGGCCAAGCCCTTCGACCCCGAAGTGCTGCGCTTGACGATCGAACGCGCCACGCGCCTGGCAGAACTGCAGGCCGAGAACCGCCGCCTGCAGGCCCTGGCCCAGCCCGATGCCCTGGCAGGCCTCATCACGCGCGACACCGAGATGCTGCGCATCTCGCGCCTGATCGAACGCGTCTCGGGCAGCGACGCCACGGTGCTGCTGCTGGGGGAATCCGGCACCGGCAAAGAAGTGCTGGCCCAGGCCGTACACACGGCTTCCAAGCGCACGGGCAAGTTCGTGGCCATCAACTGCGCGGCCATCCCCGAAAACCTGCTGGAAAGCGAACTCTTCGGCTACGAGCGCGGCGCCTTCACGGGGGCGGCCAAGACCACGCCGGGCAAGATCGAGAGCGCCAATGGCGGCACGCTGATGCTGGACGAGATCGGCGACCTGCCGCATTCGCTGCAGGCCAAGCTGCTGCGCTTTCTGCAGCAGCGCACCATCGAGCGCCTGGGCGGGCGGCAGGAGATTCCGGTCGACGTGCGCGTGGTGGGTGCCACGCACCAGGATCTGAAAGCCCAGATCAGCGATGGCCGCTTCCGCGAAGACCTGTACTACCGCCTCGCTGAGATCGTGGTGAACATCCCGCCGCTGCGCAGCCGCAACGGCGACGCGGTGCTGCTGGCGCATGCCTTCCTGCGCCGCTTCGCGCAGGACAACAAGCGCGGCTCGATGAGCTTTTCCGAAGACGCCATCAAGGCCATCGAACTGCACCCCTGGCCGGGCAACGTGCGCGAACTGCTGAACGCCATCAAGCGCGCCAGCATCATGGCCGAAACGGAACGCCTGAGCTGCGAAGACCTGGGCCTGCCCTCGCCCCCGGCCGAAAGCGAAGCCGAGCGCAGCGACCTGGACCTGCGCACCGTGCGCGAAGCCGCCGAACGCCAGGCCATCGTGGCAGCGCTGGCGCGCGCCAACGGCAGCATCGTGCGCGCGTCGGAAATCCTGGGTGTGAGCCGGCCCACGCTGTACGACCTGATGAAGCGGCTGGCCATCAAGTAGCCGCTGCGGCCCCGGTGCCCCCAGCCGTCCCCAGGCCGTTGTGCCGGACACAGGGGGCCTGGCCGCAAAATCCACCCCCTGCAGCCGCTGCACCGTATCGCCAGCGCGGCGGTGCCGCCCGACTGAATCGCCAGGAACCACGACATGAAGTCCCGCCCCCGCAGCACGCCCCGCCCACCCCGCCACGCGATGCAACACCCCGCCGCCCTGCCCGTGCCGGCCCACCCGCGGCTGGCGCGCGTGGCCCTGGCCGTGCTGGCCGCCGGCAGCCTGTGGCTGGCGGGCTGCAGCAGCGAAAAGGAGGCCGATCTCATCGCATCGGCGCAGAAGTTCATCGAGCAGAAGGACAACAAGGCCGCCATCATCCAGCTGAAGAACGCGCTGCAGAAGAACGCCGATGCCGCCGAGGCGCGCCTGCTGCTGGGCCAGGTGATGCTGAAGACGGGCGACGCCGTGTCCGCCGCCGTCGAGCTGGGCAAGGCCCGCAGCCTGAAGGTGGACGACGACCGCGTCGTACCCGACCTCGCCCGCGCCATGATCCAGAGCGGCCAGGACGACAAGGTGATCGCGCAGTTCGCCGACCTGCAGCTCAAGGGCGCCGAGCCGCGCGCGCAGCTGGCCACGCAGCTGGCCATCGCCTACATGCTGCGCGACAACCTGCCCAAGTCGAAGGACTACATCGAAGCCGCGCTCAAGGCCTTGCCCACGCACGCGCCGGCGATCACCCTGCAAGCCCGCCTGCAGGCCACGGCGGGCGACGTGGCCGGCGCGCTGGCGGCACTGGACGCCGCGCTGCAGCGCGAACCCGGCCAGCTGGACGCCGGCATGTTCAAGGGCCAGATCCTGGCCCAGCAGGGCAAGGCCGCCGACGCACTGGTGGCCTACCAGGCCGCCGCCAAGGGCAACCCTGAATCGATCGCCGCGCTGTCGGCCGTGCTGGCCACCCAGCTGGGGCTGGGCCAGAAGGACGCCGCCACCCAGTCGTTGCAGGCACTGCAGAAGCTGGCGCCCGGCCACCCGGAGACGCTGTACTTCGAAGCCCAGATGGCCTATGAGGCCGGCAAGTTCGCCGAGACGCGTGAACTGACCGGCCGCGTGCTGAAGATGCTGCCCGAAAGTCAGCGCGGGCTGCAGCTGGCCGGCGCGGCCGAATACCGGCTGGGCAACTTTGCGCAGGCCGAGCTCTTCCTGGGCCAGGCCCTGAAGTTGGCGCCAGGCCAGACACTGACGCGCCACATGCTGACGCAGACCTACCTGCGTACCGGCCAGCCCGAGCGCGCGCTGGAAACCCTCAAGCCTGCACTCGAGGCCGAGCGCGTGATGGCCACCACGCTGGCCCTGGCCGGGGAGACCTACCTGCTGCTGGGTGACGCCAAGCGCTCGGAAGAAGCCTTCGTGGCGGCCAGCAAGATCACGCCCGACGACGTGCAGCTGCGGACGTCGCTGGCCATGTCGCAGCTGGCCCGCACGCAGGGCGGCACCGAAGCCATGCAGGCACTGGAGAAGCTCGCGGCCGAAGACAGCAGCCCGCGCGCCGACCTTGCCCTGGTCAGCGGCAAGCTCAGCCTGGGCGACACCGTCGGCGCCCTGAAGGCCCTGGACGGCCTGCAGAAGAAGCAGCCCGACCGCGCGCTGGCCGACCACCTGCGCGGCCGCATCCAGCTGCAGAAGAACGACACCACCGCAGCCCGCGCCAGTTTCGAGGCTGCGCTGAAGAAGGAACCCAAGTACCTGCCCTCGGCCGTCAGCCTGGCAGCCATGGACCTGGCCGCCGGCCAGCGCGCCCCGGCCCGCGAGCGCCTGCAGGCCTTCGTGCAGGCCGACCCGGGCAACGCCGCGGCGCATCTGGCCCTGGCCGAGGTGGCGGCCCGCACCGGCGCACCGGCGGCCGACTTGACGAAGCTGCTCAACGACGCGGTGCGCGCCAACCCGAACGAACCGCGGGCGCATTCGGCGCTGGTCAGCCACCTGCTGTCCAGCGGCGACACGCGCGCCGCGCTCGCCGCCGCGCAGGCCGGCGCCGCCGCCCTGCCCAGCGACCCGGAGGTACAGGACGCGCTGGGCCGCGCCCTGCTGGCCAACGGCGATCCTCAGCAGGCCCTGAGCACCTGGCGCAATCTGGTGACGCAGCAGCCGCGCCAGGCCCTGTACCACCTGCGTCTGGCCGATGTGCTGGCCAGCACCAAGGCCTGGGACGAGGCCGAGCGCAGCCTGCGCCGCGCCCTGGAACTGCAGCCCGGCCTGCAGCAGGCAGAACGCGCCCTGGTGACGCTGGCCATCCAGCGCGGCAAGCCGGAAAGCGCCCTGCCGGTCGCGCGCGACATCCAGAAGCGCCTGCCCAAGAGTTCCCTGGGCTGGCTGCTGGAAGGCGACCTGGAATCGGCACGCAAGAACATGCCCGCCGCGATGGCCGCCTACCGCACCGCCACCCAGCGCGAAGCGCCGACCGAAGCTGCCATCCGCCTGCACCGCAGCCTGCAGGTCACGGGCCAGGCCGCCGATGCCGAAGGCTTTGCCCAGCAATGGCAGAAGTCCCAGCCCAAGGACGCCGTGTTCCGCTATTACTTGGGCGACACCGCGCTGGCGCAGCGCGACCTGGCCGCGGCAGAGGCGCACTACCGCGCGGTGCTGGAAATCACCCCCGACAACGCGCTGGCCATGAACAACATCGCCTGGATCCTGGCCAGCCAGGGCAAGCCCGGCGGCGTGGCACTGGCCACCAAGGCCAACGAGATCGCGCCCGACCGCGCTCCGATCCTGGACACCCTGGCCCTGGCCCAGGCCGCCGAAGGCCAGCTGACACAGGCCGTGACGACGCAAAAGCGCGCCATCGCCCTGGCGCCCGGCGACCCGACCCTGAAGCTGGCGCTGGCCCGGCTGTACATCAAGTCCGGCGAGAAGGCCTTTGCCCGCGCCGAGCTGGAAGACCTGGCCAACCTGGGCGACAAGTTCGCCGAGCAGGGCCAGGTGAAGGAACTGCTGAAGCAGGTGCGCTGATGACCGCCCCGCGTGCGGCCTGGGCCCGCCGGCAGTGGCTGGCGGCCGCGGCCGCCTGGGGCGCCGCCGCCTGGACCGGGCCGGCGCGCGCCGACCTGCGCGAGGTGGTGGCCAAGGTGCGCCGGTCGGTGCTGCCGGTGGGCACCTACAGCGCCACCGACAGCCCGCGCTTCGGCTTTCGCGGCAGCGGGTTCGCCGTCGGCGATGGCAGCCTGGTCGCGACCAACTTCCATGTCCTGCCCGAAGCTGCCGAAGCCGCCGCCGGTGCGGCCGCCATCATCGGCGCTGCCGGCGCCACCAGCACCCTGGCGGTGTGGACGGGCGAAGGCGCCAGCGGCGTGCGCCTGGCGCGGGTGCACGCCACCGACCGCGCGCGCGACCTGGCCCTGCTCAAGATCGACGGGCCGCCCCTGCCCGCCCTGCCCCTGGCCCCCGGCGGCAGCGTGCGCGAAGGCCAGTCGGTGGCGCTGATGGGGTTCCCGATCGGCGGCACCTTCGGCTTTTCGCCTGTCACGCACCGCGGCATCGTCGCCAGCCTGACCCGGCTGGCGCTGCCGGCCGCCAGCGCCCAGCAGCTGGACCCGCGCGCCGTGTCGCGCCTGCGCGCCGGCAACATCGAAGTGCTGCAGCTCGACGCCACGGCCTACCCCGGCAACAGCGGCGGCCCGGTGTTCGACGCCGACACCGGCGCTGTCGTGGGCGTGCTGAACATGGTGCTGGTGCGCAGCAGCCGTGAATCGGCGCTCAGCCAGCCCACCGGCATCAGCTACGCCATTCCGGCCGGCTACCTGGCCGAGCTGCTGGCCGGCCGCTGAGGCTGGCCAGCGCCGCCTGACGGCAGCCCCCCGAATCGCGGGGTCGCTGAAGCGACTGCCTGCGATCAACATCACTCCGTCCGGGGATTTATCCCCCATTCGTCTGAAAACGGAGTTTGACTTGAAGCTGAACCTGAAGACCCTGGCCCTGGCGGCCGCCCTGGCCACCGCCGCCGCCCTGCCGGCGCATGCCGCCACGCTGACCGTCAACCTGGCTGGTTGGCAGACCTTCGGCGAGTTCGGTGATCCGGGCAACACCTCGGCCTTCTTCACCCTGCCCGCAGGCAGCACGGTGACGGGCTTCAGCTACAGCGGCCTGACATTCACGAGTTTCGGTGCCAGCTGGCAGAGCGAGCTGGTGCTGTCGCTGAACAACTTCACCGGCGCGCCGACCACGATCGACGACTACATGGACTGGTCGCCCAGCCTGACCGATAGCCCCGGCACCTTCGGCCCGGCCAGCGGCAGCTGGAACGGCCCCAACGGCGGCCCTGGCCCGACCTTCGGTGCTGGCGCAGCGTTCACCGTCGGCGGCGGCACCGACAACCTGTGGGTCACGGTGTACGAAGACTTCGCCGACGGCGAGCTGCCCGATGCCACCATCTCCGCCGGCACCCTGACGGTCTTCTACACCGCACCGATCCCCGAGCCGGGCACCTACGGCCTGATGGCCCTGGGGCTGGTTGGCGTGGCCGTCGCCGCGCGCCGCCGCCAGGCACGCTGATCCCCGGGCCTGTCGGGCCCCACCTGACAAGGCGGCCACGGGGCCGCCTTTTTTCTGGGGCCTGCCGGTGCTGCCACGGCGCGGGGCAGCGACGCGTCAGACGCGGTAGTAGTCGCGGTACCAGGCCACGAACCGCCGCACGCCGGTGCGCACGTCCGTCGACGGCCTGAAGCCCACCCATGCGGCCAGCGCGTCCACGTCGGCGTAGGTGGCGGGTACATCGCCCGGCTGCATCGGCAGCAGGTTCTTCACGGCCGGGCGGCCCAGGGCTTCTTCCAGGCAGGCGATGAAGTCCAGCAAGGCCACCGGCTCGTGGTTGCCGATGTTGAAGACGCGATAAGGCGCGTGGCTGCTGCCGGGGTCCGGCGCCTCGGAGCGGTAGTCGGGGTCCGGCCCCGGCACGCGGTCCAGCACGCGCACCACGCCTTCGACGACGTCGTCGATGTAGGTGAAGTCGCGCCGCATCTGGCCCTGGTTGAAGACATCGATCGGCCGGCCTTCCAGGATCGCCCGCGTGAACAGGAACAAGGCCATGTCCGGCCGGCCCCAGGGGCCGTAGACGGTGAAGAAGCGCAGCCCCGTGGTCGGCAGCCCGAAAAGGTGGCTGTAGGTGTGGGCCATCAGCTCGTTGGCCTTCTTCGTGGCGGCGTACAGGCTGACCGGGTGGTCGACGCTGTCGTGCTCTGAAAACGGCATGCGCGTGTTGCCGCCGTAGACGCTGCTGGACGAGGCGTAGACCAGGTGCTGCACCTGCATGTGGCGGCAGGCTTCGAGCAGGTTGACGAAGCCGACGACGTTGCTGTCGACGTAGGCG
Organism: Rubrivivax sp.; assembly: GCA_027489455.1. Classification (GTDB taxonomy): domain Bacteria; phylum Pseudomonadota; class Gammaproteobacteria; order Burkholderiales; family Burkholderiaceae_C; genus Rubrivivax. Next base: position 21,729 of record JAIXZR010000129.1, read on the forward strand.
TGCGGGTTGCGCAGCGAATAGCGCACCCCGGCCTGCGCCGCCAGGTGCACGACGCGGTCGAAGCGCTCGCGCTCGAACAGTGCCTGCAGACCAGCGCGGTCGGCCACGTCCATCGCCTCGAAGCGCCAGCCCGGCCGGCCCTGCAACTGCGCCACGCGGTCGCGCTTGAGCTGCACGTCGTAGTAGTCGTTCAGGTTGTCGAGGCCGACGACCTCGTCGCCGCGCGCCAGCAGCGGGGCGGCCACGGCTGCGCCGATGAAACCGGCGGCGCCGGTGAGCAGGACTTTCATCCGCGTAGTGTCCTACGCGGGGCCCGCCCGGCGTGCCTGCAGCGCGAGCACGGCGTCCACCACCGCACGGCTCAGGCCGTCGCGCTGGTCGGGGTCGGCCAGCCGGGCCTGGTCGGCAGGGCTGAGCGCAGCTTCATCGCCGCCCAGCAGCGCCACGGGCACCAGCAGCGGGCCCAGCTCTGCGTCGTCGAACAGCGCGCCCCAGGCGTCGGCGTCCAGCACCGTGGCGGCCAGGAAGCCGGCGCACCAGTCCTCGGCGTCGACCCATTCCCGGCCTTCGGCTTCGGCGACGCTGAAGATCGGCTCCCAGGCCTCGGGCGGGCCCTGCAGCTGGCGCTGGATGGCGTGCAGGTGGCGCAGCACCAGCAGCGTGACGCGCTTGCGCTGCTTCTGGCTGGGAAAGGGCGCCGGGCTGCCCGGCGCACCGGTATCGCCGCCCCAGATGGCGGGCATCCAGGCCGCCGTGCGCTGGCGCGCCAGTACCGGCGGGCCCACCATCAAGGCGGTGAGGTAGCCGTCCAGCGCCTCGATGTTCATCACGGCGTCGCCGGGCAGGGCCTGCAGCAGCGCATCCAGCGCCTGCAGTTCGTCGTCGTCCAGGGGCGGAGTGTCGAGCTGGGGGTCGTAGTCGGGCGTGTCCAAGCGGGTATCCAGGCGGAGGGAAAAGCCGGGCGGTCAGAGATCGGCGCGCAGGGTGGGGGCCTGGGTGAGATCGGCGTCCACGTCCATCAGCACGCTGGCCAGTTCCAACGTGCGCCACAGCGCGGGCGGCATCTGCAGGATGCCTTCAGGCGTCTTGGCGCGGGCGATCCAGGCGCCGATCTCGGCATGCTGCGCGGGGGTCAGCAGCCTGCGGCTGAGCATCTCGTCGAGCGTTTGCATGGGCCTCCGGCAGCGGGGGTGGGCAGGGGTGGGCAGGAGCAAGGTGGGCGCGCATCGCGCAGCCCGGTGCGCCCTGTCACCATTCCAGCACAGCGGTGACAGCAGCGCCGCCAGAATGGCGGTTTTTTCATGCACGCAGCTCGACATCTCTGGCCCGGCCTCGTGCTGGCATTCGCGATCGCACCAGCCGGGGCCCAGGCCCCGGCCACGCCGCCGGGTACGGCGCCCCCGGCCGCCGCGGCCCCTGCTGCCGGCCCACGGCCGCTGCCGCTGTGGGAAGTGGGTGTTGCCGGCGTCGTGGGCAGCCAGCCGGCCTACCCCGGCGCCGACCAGCAGACCGGGCGCGCGCTGGTGCTGCCCTACGCCATCTACCGCGGCCAGCTGCTGCGCACCGATCGCGGCGGCCTGGGCCTGCGCGCCGTGCGCACGCCGCGCTTCGAGCTGGAACTGGGCGTGGGCGGATCGCTGGGCTCCAGCTCGTCGCGCATCGACGCCCGCCGCGGCATGCCCGACCTGGGCACCCTGATCGAAGCTGGCCCCAGCCTGCGCTGGAACATCGCCGGCAGCGACAGCGAAGGCCGCTGGCGGCTGGATCTGCCACTGCGTGCCGTGTTCGACCTCAGCGACGGCCTGGCGCGCCGCGGGCTGGCTTTCGAGCCCTTCCTGCGGCACGAAAGGCGCAGCGGTGACTGGCGCTGGTCGGCCGGCGCGGGCGCCTTCATTGGCGACCGGCGCCTGGGCAGCACGCTCTACGGCGTGGCGCCCATCGATGCCACGGCCACCCGCCCGGCCTACGAGGCCCGCGCCGGGCTGGTGGCCTGGCGCTTCAGCAGCTCCCTGGGGCGGCGCATCACCCCCGACCTGAGCGCTTTCGCCACGCTGCGGCTGGACAGCGTGGCCGGCGCTGCCAACCGCGCCAGCCCGCTGGTACGGCAGACCACCGGCTGGTCGGCCGGCATCGGCCTGGCCTACACCCTGAAGGCATCCAACGAACCCGCCGTCGACTGAAGGCCCGCCCATGCCCACCCCGCCCCACGCCGCCACCCTGCCCCGCACCGACGACGACCCCGACGAGACCCGCGAGTGGCTGGACGCCCTGCAGGCGGTGGTGCACAGCGCCGGCCCGGCGCGTGCGCTGCACCTGATCGAACAACTGCAGGCCGCCGCGCAAGAGCAGGGCCTGGTGCCGCAGACCCAGCCCTTTTCGGCCTACCGCAACAGCATCGCGCTGGACCGCCAGGGCGCCTACCCCGGCGACCTGCGTACCGAAGAGCGCCTGACCGCCCTGATGCGCTGGAACGCGCTGGCCATGGTGGTGCGCGCCAATGAAGCCTATGGCGAGCTGGGCGGGCACATCGCCAGCTATGCGTCGGCGGCGGAGATCTTCGAAGTCGGCTTCAACCACTTCTTCAAGGGCAGTGCCTGCGGGCAGCGCGGCGACCTGGTGTTCTTCCAGCCGCATTCGGCACCCGGCGTCTATTCCCGGGCCTTCATGGAGGGCCGGCTTTCAGAAGCGCAGCTGGCGCGCTACCGGCAGGAAATCAGCACCGATGGCGATGCGGGCGATGCAGGCGATGCAGACGACCAGGGCGGCGGCCTGTGTTCCTACCCCCACCCCTGGCTGATGCCGGGCTTCTGGCAGTTCCCCACCGGCAGCATGGGCCTGGGGCCGCTGAACGCCGTGTACCAGGCGCGCTTCATGCGCTACCTCACCGCGCGCGGTCTGCTCGATTGCACCGGCCGGCATGTCTGGGGCGTGTTCGGCGACGGCGAGATGGACGAGCCCGAATCCATCGCCGGCCTGACCCTGGCCGCACGCGAGAAGCTGGACAACCTGACCTTCATCGTCAACTGCAACCTGCAGCGCCTGGACGGGCCGGTGCGCGGCAACGGGCAGATCATTCAAGAGCTCGAAGCGCTGTTCAAGGGCGCGGGCTGGCACGTCATCAAGGTGCTGTGGGGCAGCGAATGGGACGCGCTGTTCGCCCGCGACACGCAGCACGTGCTGCTGCGCGCGCTCAGCCGCACGGTCGACGGCCAGTACCAGACCCTGGGCGCGAAGGACGGCGCCTACAACATCGAACACTTCTTCCGCCAAGACCCGGAAGTGCAGAAGCTCGTGGCCCACATGAGCGAAGCCGAGATCGATGGCCTGAAGCGCGGCGGGCACGACTTCCGCAAGCTCTACGCCGCCTTCGCGGAAGCGCAGGCGCAGGCGGTGCAGAAGACCGGCCGGCCCACCGTGATCCTGGCCAAGACGAAGAAGGGCTACGGCCTGGGTGGCGCCGGCGAAAGCCGCATGACGGCGCACCAGGCCAAGAAGCTGGACCTGGACGCGGTGAAGGCCTTCCGCGACCGTTTTGCACTGCCGCTGACCGACGAGGACCTGGCCGCACTGCGCTTCATCAAGCCTTCCGAGGACAGCGCCGAGATGCGCTACCTGCGCGCCCGCCGAGAAGCCCTGGGCGGCCCGCTGCCGCTGCGCAACGCGCAGGCGCCCGTGCTACCCGTGCCGCCGCTGGCCGCCTGGGGCGACTTTGCGCTGAACGCCGAAGGCAAGGAAATGAGCACCACCATGGCCGCCGTGCGCATGCTGGGCAATCTGCTGAAGGACCCGACCCTGGGCCCGCGCATCGTGCCCATCGTGGCAGATGAAGCCCGCACCTTCGGCATGGCCAGCCTGTTCCGGCAAATCGGCATTTACGCGCCAGACGGCCAGCAGTACGAGCCCGAAGACCGCGACACGATGCTGTACTACCGCGAAGCGCGCGACGGCCAGCTGCTGGAAGAAGGCATCAACGAAGCCGGCGCGCTGAGCAGCTGGATATCGGCCGCCACCAGCTACAGCGTGCATGGCCTGCCGATGCTGCCGGTGTACATCTACTACTCGATGTTCGGCTTCCAGCGCGTGGGCGACCTGATCTGGTCAGCCGCCGACCAGCGCTGCCGCGGCTTCCTGTTCGGTGCCACCGCCGGCCGCACCACGCTGGGCGGCGAAGGCCTGCAGCACCAGGACGGCAGCAGCCTGCTGGTGGCCAGTACGGTGCCCAACTGCGTGGCCTGGGACCCGGCGCATGCCGGCGAACTGGCCGTCATCCTGCAGCACGGCATGCAGCGCATGCTGGTGGAACAGCGCGACGAGTTCCACTACGTGGTGATGATGAACGAAAACCACGCCATGCCCAGCCTGCCGGCCGATGCGCATGACGATGTCGTGAAGGGTCTGTACCGGCTACAGGCCTTCGGCGACGGCCCGGCGCAGCTGCGGCTGCTGGGGTCTGGCGCCATCCTGCGCGAGGTGCTGAAGGCTGCGCAGCAGCTGCATGCCGAACATGGCGTCAGCTGCGAAGTGTTCAGCGCCACCAGCTACAGCGAACTGGCCAGGCAAGCACGTGAGGCGCAGCGGCTGGACCGCATCAGCCCGCTGCCCCAGCGTCGGCCCACGCACCTGCAGCGCCTGCTGCCGGGCACGGCGCCCGTGGTGGCCGCCAGCGACTACGTGCGCGCCTGGCCGCAGCTGATCGGCGAATACCTGGACGCCAGGCTGCTGACCCTGGGCACTGACGGCTTCGGCCGCAGCGACACGCGGCAGCGGCTGCGACGTTTCTTCGAGGTGGACGCGCAAGCTGTGGTGGCGGCAGCGTTGGCCGCGCTGCGGCCTTCAGTGGGTTGAATGACGCGCGTTGAATGACGCGCGTTGGTTCACGCACGCTGATTCACACGGACTGATCCATGCGCGCTGCACGCGAGGCAAAACACGCCAGGCAAAACACGCCAGGCCAATTCAGGCCTTGCTCTGCTGCGCTGCGGCCTGCGCCAGCTGCCCTTGGGCCGTGCCGTGGTCGGCCAGTTCGCCCACGCTCATCAGCGTGGCCAGGGTCATCAGAGCGGCGAAGGCAAAGCCAGCGAAGCGGGGGGCGGGGCGGAAGCTGGCAGTGTTGGTGTTCAGGCTGTTCATCGTGGGCTCCGGGGTGGGCTGGGGTGTGTCGATGCATGCAGTGTCGGCGTCGGCCGCTGGCTGCACGAGACCCTTGCGACGGACGGCCAGCAGCGCGGCTTGAACTGCAGCTGACCCGGGTGTTTGGAGCCCACGGCCCGCAAGCCGCTTGATTAAGATCGCCTGCGAATGGCAAGCCTGTTCCCGGCTGGGCTCAGGCCCTGGTCTGCACCCGCAGCGCGTTGCTGCGCACCTGTCACCTCACCTGTTACCGAAAGGGCACACCCATGTTCAGCCACGTCATGGTCGGCACCAACGACATCGATCGCTCACAACGCTTCTACGACGCCGTGCTGGGCGTGCTGGGCGTGGGCGCGCCCATGCGCAACGCGGCGAAGACGGGCCACATGCGCCTGTTCTACCGCCACGACGGCGTCACCTTCTGCGTGTCGCAGCCCATCAACGACGAGCCCGCCACCTGTGCCAACGGCGGCACCATCGGCTTCAAGTGCAGCTCGGCTGAACAGCTGCGCCGTTTCCACGAAGTGGCCGTGGCCCATGGCGGCACGGCCATCGAAGGCCCCCCCGGGCCGCGCGAAGACACGCCCGGCGCGATGCACCTGGCCTACGTGCGCGACCCCGACGGCAACAAGCTCTGCGCGCTTTACCGCCTGGGCTGAAGCAGGTCGTCTGGCAGTTCCAGCAGCCGCCACACCGGCACGCGGCCGCAGGCTGGTTCGGCATGGGCCTGGGCATGGGTGTGCACCCAGGCCAACGCGGCCTGGCCGTCTGCTTCGCTGCTGCCGCCACCCGCGCCGGGCGCGGCACTGGCCTGCCAGGCGCGAAAGCGCGCCATCAGCCCGGGCTCTGACACCAGCAGTTCGGCAGCGCGGTCTTCGAACACGTAGTCGCTGAAACCTTCCTTGCGGTCCAGCACGCTGTCGAAGAAGGCCCAGCGGAAGAAGCTGTCCGCGCCCAGTGGTTCCAGCAGTTCCACCACCAGGCGGTCGTGCGGGCCGCCCAGGGGCAGCAGCCAGTCGCCGGCGGCCACTTCGGCCAGCGTGTCTTCGCAGGCCAGCTGCAGCCCGGTGTGCAGGTGCCGGCCCTCGAAGGGCAGCGCGCGTTTTTCAAATCGTTCGACGCGGTAGACCTGCGCGCGCAGCTGCGCAGCGCGGCTGGCGCGCTGCATCGGCGCGCCGTGCGCCTGCAGCCGCAGGGCCACGTCGTGCCAGGCCTGGGGCAGCAAGTAGGCACACGGCGGCGTGACGCTGGCCGTGGGCCGATAGCGGTCGAAGTAGGCGATGCTGCGCTGCCAGGGCGCGCTGCGGTCGTACTGCAAGCGCTGGTGAGGGCCGATCCCGCTGGGCACCCGCCGGGCCTGGTAGCCGGCAAAGGGTATCGGGCGGTTCTGCGTCGTGTCCAGCGCCCAGTCCAGCGGCACAGCTGCCCCGGCGGCCACGGCGGCGCGGTCGGCGGCGCGCGCGGCACGGATGGCGGGGCCGTGTGCGGTGGTGTGCGCCAGCGCCGCGTCCAGCAGCGCCCGCGTGCCGTGGTGGCGCGCCGCAAAGGGCTTGAGCATGTGCGTTTCGGGCATGAAGCCGATGCAGTGGTGCAGCGCGGCGTAGCCGGTGGAAAAGCGCGGCGTGTCCAGGAAGTCGGCGATGCCGTCTTCGGGCCGCTCGGCCACCGGGTTCACATACGGGCACATCGCAAAGCCGCTGGCCGCCATTTGCGCCTGCAGGGCCGGCAGCATCTGCTGGCGCAGGTGTTCGCCTGTGCGCCCGCCCAGCTTGTCCGGCTGGGTGGCGATCAGCGTCACCACAGGCTGGTAGTCGGCGCCGTTGGACGTGTGCGTGTCCACCATCACGTCCGGGTCCCAGTGCGTGAACAGACGCGCAAAGCAACGCGCGTTCAGGCTGTCGGCCTTGGCGAAGTCGCGGTTCAGGTCCAGGTGGCGGGCGTTGCCGCGAAAGCCGAAGGCCTCGGGGCCGTTCTGGTTGGCACGGCTGCGGTGGCTGCGGTCCAGCGCGCCGTCGACGTTGTAGACCGGGATGTAGACCAGCACCGTGCCACCCAGCGCAGCGCGCTGCTCGGCGTTCAGGCACAGGTCGCGCACCAGGGCCATGCAAGCGTCGATGCCCTCGGGTTCGCCGGGGTGGATGCCGTTGTTGTTGAAGAACACCGCGCGGCCGGCGGCCTTCACGGCCTGCGGGTCGAACACGCCGTCGGCCGAGAACACACCAGCATGCAGCGGCCGGCCGCCGTCGGTATGGCCGATCTCTTCAAATCGCAACCAGTGGGCAAAGCTGCTGGCCAAGCGCTGGTGGAAGGCGATGGCTTCGGGCCAGGTGCTGGTCTGGTTGCCGTTGCCGCGTTCGAAGGGCGTGGTCCAGTCGGTGGGGTCTTGCATGGCACCGATTGTCGGTGCCTGGCACGGGGTGATCAGGCCCCGGCGTGCTGCCGCTGCCAGCCAGCGCGGTCGCCGGCACGGCCGTAGTGCTGGTGCAGCTGCAGTTCCTGTTCGCGGCCCCAGTCGGTGCTGTCGTCGTAGGGCGGGGCGTTCTGGATCTCGTCGCGCCGCAGGTCGGTGCTGACACGCTGCTCGGCCCAGTGCACGCCGTCGATCCAGGCCGGCGCCACCAGCACCTGGTGGCCGCGCCACCAGTGGCCGGTGTCCACCACCAGGTAGCGGATGGCCCAGGTCTCGTCGTCCACCAGGTAGCCCGCCACCTCGCCGATGTCGCCGTCGCTGGCCTGCACGCGGTAGCCCGTCACGGCCGCGCAGCTGCGCAGGTGCGGGTCGTCGTGGCTGTGGCGGGCGCGTTCGCTAATCAAATAGTCCTCCAGCTCGCGTTCACGCGCCACATGGCCCAGGCCATCACCCACATAGCCCGGGGCCAGGGCGTAGGGGTACAGACCGCCGCCCCACAGCCCGCCGCCGTCCCAGTAGCCGGGGTAGCCGTAGTAGCCCAGCATCTGCATTTCGTTCTGCCGCGAAACAGGCTGGTCGGTGTCCACGCCCGGGCTGTTGCGCACCTGTTCACGCGTGATGTTCACCGGCAGGCTGCGCTGCAGCCATTCGGGGTGGCGCAGCACCATCGGCGATACCAGCACCTTGCGGCTGGCCAGCCAGGTGCCGGTATCCACCACGAAGTAGCGCAGCACCCAAGTGTCATCTTCGAAGTAGAAGTCCTTCACGTGGCCGATCTCGCCGTCGGTGGCACGGATGGCGAAGTTCTCGATGTCTTTCAGCGGGCGCAGCATGGGCAGGCTCCTTGGGGTGGGGGGCAGGGGGGCAGGGGGGTCGGCAGCGGCGTGTGCGCCACCCAGCGGCCAATGTGCAGGCCCCTGGCAGCAGCGTCTGTTCGTTGTCGCACCAGGCCTCATGCCATCGACTACCGCCGCCCGACCCGCCTGCCCTATTCGTGCCGCAGCGCCTCGATCGGGTCCATGCGCGCGGCGCGGCGCGCCGGGAAATAGCCGAACACCACGCCGATGGCGGCTGAAAACAGCAGCGACAACAGGTTGATGGTGGGGTCGAAGACATAGGGCACGGCCATCACGCCCGACAGTGCCCACGATGCCCCGGTGGCCAGCACGACGCCGACCACGCCGCCCAGCGCCGACAGCACCACGGCTTCGATCAGGAACTGCAGCAGCACCTCGCCTTCCAGCGCGCCCACCGCCAGGCGCAGGCCGATTTCACGCGTGCGCTCGGTCACGCTGACCAGCATGATGTTCATGATGCCGATGCCGCCCACCAGCAGGCTGACGGCGGCCACGGCGCCCAGCAAGCTGGTGAGCACGCCCATGGTGCTGGACAGGGTCTCGGCCAGTTGCTGGGTGTCGAAGATGTTGAAGTTGTCGTCGTCGCTGTCGGCCAGGTGCCGGCGTTCACGCAACAGCTGGCGCAGGCTGGCCTTCAGCGGCGCACTGTCGCTGCCGTCCTGCATCGACACCAGCAGCACGCCCACCTTGCGGCTGCCCGTCACGCGGCGCTGCAGGGTGTGCAGCGGCAGCAGCACGGTGTCGTCCTGGTCGCCCATGCCGCCCTGGCCCTTGCCTGCCAGCACCCCCACCACGTCGCAGGAAAACTGCTTCACGCGCAGCTGCTGGCCCAGGCCGGTCTCGCCCACCACGCCGCCCCACAGTTCGCGCCGCACGGTTTCGCCGACGATGCACACCGCTGCGCCCGAGAGCTGTTCGTCAGGCGCGAACAGGCGGCCGCTGGCCAGCTGCCAGTTGCCGGTGTCGAACCAGGCATTCGTGCTACCCACCACCGTGGTGGCCCAGTTGCGGCCATTGGCCACCACGGTGGCCATGGCCCGGCCCTGCGGCGCCACCGCCGCCACGCCGCCGATCTGCGCCGCGATGGCTTCGCCATCGGCTTCGACGAACTGCGGCACACCGCCGCCACCCCCACCACCCCCGATGCGCTGACCGGGGCTGACCATCAGCAGGTTGGTGCCCAGGCTGGTGATCTTTTCCTCGATCGCCTGGGTGGCGCCGTTGCCCAGCGTGACCATGGTGATGACGGCGCTGACGCCGATGACGATGCCCAGGATGGTGAGGAACGAGCGCAGCACGTTGCGCCGCACCGAACGCAAGGCCAGCATGAAGACGCTGAACAGCATCTCAGCCGGCGCGCTGCCAGGTACGGGTGCGCATCAGGTGGTCTCGGCCGCCGACAGGCCGGCAGGCGCGGCCGTGGTCGGGTTCGGGTTGGCTTCGTCGCGGGCGATGCGGCCGTCCAGGAAGTGCACCATGCGGCGGGCGTAGGCGGCCATGTCGGGTTCATGCGTCACCATCAGCACGGTGATGCCGTGGTCGCGGTTCAGCCCCAGCAGCAGGCCCATGATCTCGTGGCTGCGCTGGGTGTCCAGGTTGCCAGTGGGCTCGTCGGCCAGCACCACGGCGGGCTGGGTGACGATGGCGCGTGCGATCGCCACGCGCTGCTGCTGGCCGCCCGACAGTTCACCCGGCGTGTGCTGTTCCCAGCCGCCCAGGCCCACGTCGCGCAGCGCCTGGCTGGCGGCGCTGCGGCGCGCGGCCACGGCGTCGCCGCGGTACAGCAGCGGCAGTTCCACGTTTTCCTGCGCCGACGTGCGGGCCAGCAGGTTGAAGCCCTGGAAGACGAAGCCCAGGTAGCGCCGGCGCAGCCGCGCGCGCTGGTC
>JAIXZR010000090.1 GCA_027489455.1 Rubrivivax sp.
ACCTGGTGAACCCGACCGGCCGCTTCGTCATTGGCGGCCCGCAGGGCGACTGCGGCCTGACCGGCCGCAAGATCATCGTCGACACCTACGGCGGCGCCTGCCCGCACGGCGGTGGCGCCTTCTCGGGCAAGGACCCGTCCAAGGTCGACCGCAGCGCCGCCTATGCGGCCCGTTACGTCGCCAAGAACATCGTCGCTGCCGGCCTGGCCCGCCAGTGCCAGATCCAGGTCGCCTACGCCATCGGCGTGGCGCGCCCGATGAACGTGACGGTCTACACCGAAGGCACCGGCGTCATCCCCGACGACCAGATCGCCAAGCTCGTCAACGAGCACTTCGACCTGCGCCCGAAGGGCATCATCCAGATGCTCGACCTGCTGCGCCCGATCTACGAGAAGACCGCGGCCTACGGGCACTTCGGGCGCGAAGAGCCGGAGTTTTCTTGGGAGCGTACGGACAAGGCGGCTGCGCTCCGCGCGGCGGCCGGCCTGTAAGGCCGCCGGGCGCACAGCGCCCGGTTTGCTCCGGTCAGATGGGCGACGAAAGTCGCCCATCGTCGTTTTCAGCGCTCGTCGAACCCCATCTCTCGCTGAGCGCGCAGCGCCAACACCACGACCTCATCGTCCAAGGCGTCGTAGCGGTACAGCGCGACATAGCCTCGGCTGCCCCGGCCGATGACAAGCTCACGTCTTTCCCCGCCGGCTTCCCTGCCGATCATGGGATGCCGGACCAGCAGGTTCAGTGCATCGAGGATGTCGGAAACGCGCCCGGGGATGTCGGTCGCGTCATGGTCTCGAAGGTGCTGTTCAACGCGCTGAAGGTCACGCAGCAGCCCAGGGTCATACCGCAGGGCACTCACGCATCACCTAGCCGCCGCGCTGATGCGCGCAAGCGCGCCTGCTCATCCGCATTCATCTTTCGCGCCGGCGGCTCAGTGGGGTTCTCACCCTTGGCCAGTGCCATCGCATAAGCCCGTACGTCATCGTGCGTCAGGTACTCGCCTGTCTTCAACAGCTTCTTCCAGCGCCGCTGGCCTTCGGCATGGAAGTCTTGGCGACGCTCCATGCGCTCGGTGACTTCGGCAATCGCCTCCAGCATGAAGGCATGCATGGACGACCCCTGTGTGGCCGCGACGGCTTCAACCCGGCTGCGAAGGTCTTCCGGCAAACGGATGGTGGTAGTGCTCATGCGCTGTCTCCGCGAAACGCTCGTCCATGGCAATGTAGCACGCGAGTGCTACGTTGGCTAAAGAGCCGGCTCCGGCACGCCCAGCACGCGGCACAGGTCGATGAAGTGCGCCTGAGCGCCTGCCCTTTCGCCCAGCTGGCTGGCCGGGCCGCCGGCCTACCACTTGCGGACGAAATCAGCCGCCTGCATGCGGGCCGGCTGGAGCGTCTTTTTCCGTCGGTGGCGGCGTGGGTTCGACGGGGGGCACTTCGTCCCACAAACGTTCGGCCGTCACCGTCAGGTCGACCGAGCGCAGCACCACGTCTTGCCCCGGTTCGTACGGGTGCAGCACCCACAGGCCCTGGTCGGGGCCGCTGTCGCGCTTCTGGAAGACTTCGCAGCGGCGGCTGGCCGGGTCGATCAGTACGACCTCGCGCAGGTTGGGCAAGAGGCGGTAGCTGGCGAACTTCTCGCCGCGGTCGTAGGCTTCCGTCGACGGCGAGAGCACTTCCACCAGCAGCACCGGATCGCGCTTGACCAGCGGGCTGCTCGCGTCGGCTGCGCTGCAGCAGACCATCACGTCGGGGTAGAAAAAGGCGTCGGCGGCTTCCACCCGAAGCTTCATGTCGGTGATGAAGCTGCGGCAGGGCGTGCCGCGCAGGTGCTGGCGGAGAGCCATCGCCAGGTTGAGCGTCAGGGTGACATGCGCCTCGCTCGCACCCGCCATCGCAAACACCTCGCCACGCACGAATTCATGCTTCACGGTTTGCGTGGCGTCCCAGGCCAGGAAGTCTTGAGACGTCATCTGCAACTGAACGGCGGCGTAGCCCATGCGCGTGCTCCTGTCGTGTGGCGCCAGTTTAGGCCGTCAGGCATCCAGAAGGAGCCCGCCCTGGCGTACGGCCGCGCCCTGCTGCACCAGTTCTTCCACCATGGCCTGGGCCCAGCCGTCGGCCTGCGCAGCATCGGCCCCGCCCTGGGCCGCCAGCAGCCCGGCCAGCAGCGGTGTGGCCAGGGCCCAGGGCAGCACATCGGCTTCAGGCATCGCGCCCACTTCCATCAGGTGGTACTTGACCAGGGCCTTGAAGGCGTAGCGCGCGTGCTTCTCGGGCCTGGCGCGGAAGACGGCCAGGCGGGACCGTGCGCGGTCCAGCGCCGCAGCCACGTCGGTGAAGGGCGCGCCATGGCCGGGCACGACGGCGCGCACAGGCAGGCTGGCGATGAGGTCCAGCACCGCCTCGACATCATCGAAGCCGGGCTCGCCTTCGACCTCGGGGAAGACGACGCCGAAGCCGTTGCCCCACAGCGCGTCGGCCGACAGCAGCACGCCGGTGTCGGCGTTGAACAGCATCACGCTGTGCGGGTCGTGCCCCGGCGCGGCCAGCACCTGCCAGCCCGGCCAATCGCGCCCCGCTGCGTGCAAGGTCTGGCCGGGCGTCAGCACCTGCTGCGCGGCGTAGCGGTCCACGCGCTGGCCCGTGGCGCGGTAGCTCAGCTGCGACTCATCCCAGCGGGCCACGGCATCGGCCTGGCCGGGCGGGATGTGCAGCGGCACGCCGTGCACCCGCTGCAGCGTGGCATTGCCACCGCAGTGGTCGGAATGCAGGTGCGTGTTGACGATGCCCAGGAGCGGCTGCCCGCGCAGCGCGCGCTGCACCAGGGCCAGCGTCTGCGGCGCATGGTTGACGTGGCCGGTGTCCACCAGCAGCGCGCCGCCTTCGCCGCTGGCGGCGTGGATCAGGGTGTTGTTGGACGACAGCCAGCCGCGTTCCAGCACGGTCAGGCCGCCGAAGTCTTGCAGGGTGTCCAGGCTCATCGCGGCATTCTGGGTCAGGCGCGGGTGTCCATCGCCGCGTCCGCCTGTTCCTGGCGCGCGGCGGCCCACACTTCCCAGGCGGCGTCGGCGTTCATCGCGGCGATGCCCAGGCCCACAGCCAGATCGGGCCAGCCCGAGGCCGTGAAGACCGTGGCGCCCGCCGCGGCGATGATGGCCAGGTTGGCATAGGCATCGTTGCGTGCCGACAGGAAGGCCGCGCGCATCAGGCTGCCGCCCTGCTGGCGATAACGCGCGAGCAAGGCCGCGCAGCCCAGGTTGACGACCAGCGCCCCCAGCGCCGCGGCCGACAGCGCCCAGGCCGCCGGCGGCACCGGGGCGTTGAACTTCTGCCACGCCATCCACAGTGTGGCCAGCCCCGGCAGCAGCAGCAGCACGGCCATCAGCATGCCCACGCGCGAGCGCGCGACCAGGCTCCAGCCCAGGGCCAGGGCGATCAGCAGATTGACCGAGGCGTCTTCGAGGAAGTCGATGCTGTCGGCCAGCAGGCTGACGGAGCCGATGGCGCGGGCGACCGCGAACTCCACGCCGAAGTACGCCAGGTTCAGGGCCGCGACGACCAGCACGACGCGGCGCAGTGCGGCGTCGCGGGCGCCGGGGGCGGCCGGGGTGGCGACGGCTTCGGGCTGGGGGTTGGCGGCGGGCATGCGGGCATCATCGCAGCATGGCCCGCAGCCCGACCCTGCAAGACTTGAAGCGGTACGCCGTGGCGCGATCGCTGTTCGCGCCCACGACCCTGCCCCGCGCCATCGCCCGGCTGGGCTTCGTGCAGGCCGACCCGATCCGCGCCCCGGCCCGCGCGCAGGACTTGACGCTGCGCCACCGCGTGGCCGGCTACCGCGCCGGCGACCTGGAAGCCCGCTATCCGCGGCTGGCCCTGGAAGAAGATTTCTTCATCAACTACGGCTTCCTGCCCCGCGCCACGCAGGCGCTGATGCACCCGCGCACCGCGCGCAGCGACTGGCCGCGGGCCCAGTGGGCGCAGGCACAGGCGGTGCTGGGCTTCGTGCGCGAGCGCGGTGTCGTGCACCCGCGGGAGGTGGACGCGCAGTTCCAGCACGGCCAGGCGCGCAACTGGTTCGGTGGCAACAGCAAGGCCAGTACGCAGTTGCTGGACGGCATGCACTACCGCGGTTTGCTGCGCGTGGCCCGGCGCGAAGGCGGGGTGCGCCTGTTTGCCGTGAGCCAGGCCGATGCGGGCACCGAAGCGCCAGACGCGCAGCAGGCCTACGACCGGCTGGCCGACGTGGTGGTGCAGAAGTACGCGCCCCTGCCGGAGCGCACGCTGTCGGAACTCGTCAGCCGCGTGCGCTACGGCGCGCCGCAGTGGACGGGGCAGGCCCGTGCCGCCGTGGCCAGGGCCAAGGCCCGGCTGCCCAGTGCCGTGATCGACGGGCAGCGCTGGTACTGGCCTGCCGGCGATGACCCGGCGTCGCGCCGCACGGCAGCCGCCCCACCACCGACCGTGCGGCTGCTGGCACCCTTCGACCCCGTGGTCTGGGACCGACGGCGCTTCGAGGCCTTCTGGGGCTGGGCTTACCGCTTCGAGGCCTACACGCCAGCGGCCCGGCGCCAGCGCGGCTACTACGCCCTGCCCTTGCTGTGGCGCGACGCGGTCATCGGCTGGGGCAACCTGGCGTGGACGGATGGCCAGTTGCAGGCCGACCTGGGCTACGTGCTCGGCCGGGCCCCCCGAGACGCCGGCTACCGCCAGGCGCTGGACGACGAACTGCAGCGCATCGCGGACTTTCTGACGCCGCGTTGAAGCCCGTCGCGGCGCGGCATTCGTGCAACATGGCCGCCCCCAGGGGGCGGTGTGACAGCGGAGACATGCAGGAAAACCAGGGCTCCGCTACACTGCGCAGCTTCCGAGGAGCGTTGCAACCTACACCCGTCAGTACCGGTGGAGGCCAGGCTCGGAACCTCAATTGCAACCGCGCTCACCTGCACGATGGTTGTCGTGGGTGAGCGGAGACATCGGTCTCGCCCTTCCCTCGACGCACCGCGTGCAGGTCCTTCCACTCACGGAGCCTGCTCATGAACGCCGTCCTCAAGCCCCTGCACACCACCGACTATCACGTCGCCGATCTTTCCCTGGCCGAATGGGGCCGCAAGGAAATCAAGATCGCCGAGACCGAAATGCCCGGTCTGATGGCCATCCGCGAAGAATTCGCCGCCATCCAGCCGCTCAAGGGTGCCCGCATCACCGGCAGCCTGCACATGACGATCCAGACCGCGGTGCTGGTCGAGACCCTGCAAGCCCTGGGCGCCGACGTGCGCTGGGCCAGCTGCAACATCTACAGCACGCAAGATCACGCCGCCGCCGCCCTGGTGGTGGCCGGCACGCCGGTGTTCGCCTACAAGGGCGAAACCCTGGCCGACTACTGGGACTACACGCACCGCATCTTCGAATTCGGCGCCAAGGGCAGCCCGTCCGAAGGCCCGAACATGATCCTGGACGATGGCGGCGACGCGACGCTGCTGATGCACCTGGGCAAGAAGGCCGAGACCGACCTGAGCGTGCTGAACCACCCGCACAGCGAAGAAGAGACCG
>JAIXZR010000097.1 GCA_027489455.1 Rubrivivax sp.
GGCCACACCGGTACATTGGACCCGCTGGCCAGCGGTCTGCTGCCGCTGTGCTTCGGCGCGGCGACCAAGTTTGCCCAGGCCAGCCTGGACGCCGACAAGGGCTACCTCGCCACCGTGCAGCTGGGTGTCACGCGCGTGGGGGGTGACCTGGAGGGCGAGGTGATCGAGCGTCGACCGGTCACGGCCGACACCGCCGCGCTGGACGCGGCCCTGGAACGCCTGCGTGGCGACATCGAGCAGGTGCCACCGATGCACTCGGCCCTGAAGCATCAGGGGCGGGCACTGTACGAGTATGCCCGCGCAGGCGTCGAGATCGAACGTGCGCCGCGCCGGGTCCGCATCGACCGCCTGGTCCTGGTCGAGCGCCGCGGAGACGAACTCGTGCTCGACGTTCAGTGCAGCAAGGGCACCTATGTGCGCACGCTGGCCGAGGACCTGGGCCGCCTGCTCGGATGTGGCGCGCACCTGAACGCGCTGCGGCGCACCGCCAGCGGCGCCTTGCGCGTCGAGCAGGGCGTGACGCTGCAGGCGCTTGAAGCGCTGGAGCTGCCGGCGCGCATGGCTCTGCTTCTTCCGCCCGATGTCCTGCTGCGCGACTGGCCCGAGGTCCGCTTGCCCGAAGACGAAGCCGGCCGCTTCCTCACCGGGCTGCGTCGCCGTGTCGCGCTGGCCGACCGCGCCGCGGTGCGCGTCTACGGCCCGCAGCCGCGTGCCTTTCTCGGCAGCGCCCACATCCACGCCGGCGAACTGATCGCAGACCGCCTTCTCAGCCCCCCCGAGGTCCAGGCCCTTGTGGCCGGACAGAGTGCCCCATGAACAAGCAGATCCGCAACATCGCGATCATCGCCCACGTCGACCACGGCAAGACCACGCTCGTGGACCAGTTGCTTCGCCAGAGCGGCACGTTCCGCGAGAACGAGAAGATCGCCGAGCGCGTGATGGACAGCAACGACCTCGAGCGCGAGCGCGGCATCACGATCCTGGCCAAGAACTGTGCGGTGTCGTGGCAGGGCACGCACATCAACATCGTCGACACCCCGGGCCACGCCGATTTCGGTGGCGAGGTCGAGCGGGCGCTGTCGATGGTCGATGGCGTGGTGCTGCTGATCGACGCCCAGGAAGGCCCGATGCCACAGACGCGCTTCGTCACCAAGAAGGCCCTGGCCCTGGGCCTCAAGCCCATCGTCGTGGTGAACAAGGTCGACAAGCCCGGCGCGCGGCCCGATTACGTCATCAACGCCGCCTTCGAGCTGTTCGACAAGCTTGGTGCCAATGACGACCAGCTTGACTTCCCGGTGGTCTACGCCTCGGGGCTGAACGGCTGGGCTTCGCTGACGGAAGGCCCGGCCGGCGAGCAGTGGGGGCCGGACCTGGCGCCCCTGTTCGAGACCGTGCTGGCCCACGTGCCCACGCACAAGGGCGACCCGAACGCACCGCTGCAGCTGCAGATCTCGTCGCTGGACTACTCCACCTTCGTGGGCCGCATCGGCGTGGGCCGGGTCACGGCTGGCACGCTCAAGCCCATGATGGACGTGATGGTCTGCGAGGGCACGGCCGATGAAGGCGGCAAGACCTACAAAGGCCGCATCAACCAGGTGCTCACTTTCGAAGGCCTGGAGCGCATGCAGGCCACCGAGGCCGGCCCAGGCGACATCGTGCTGGTCAACGGCATCGAGAACATCGGCATCGGCGTGACCATCACCGACCCGACGAACCCGGCACCGCTGCCGATGCTGCACGTCGACGAGCCCACGCTGACGATGAACTTCTGCGTCAACAACAGCCCGCTGGCCGGGCGCGAGGGCAAGTTCGTCACCAGCCGCCAGATCTGGGACCGGCTGCAGAAGGAACTGCAGAGCAACGTGGCATTGCGCGTGAAGGAAAGCGGCGAGGACGGCGTGTTCGAAGTCAGCGGCCGGGGCGAACTGCACCTGACCATCCTGCTGGAGAACATGCGCCGCGAAGGCTACGAAATGGCCGTGAGCAAGCCGCGCGTGGTCTTCCAGATGATCAACGGCGAGAAGTGCGAACCCATCGAGCTGGTGACGGCCGACATCGAAGACGCCCACCAGGGCGGCGTGATGCAGGCCCTGGGCGCACGCAAGGGCGAACTGGTGAACATGGAAACCGACGGCCGCGGCCGCGTGCGCCTGGAGTACCGCATCCCGGCGCGGGGCCTCATCGGCTTCTCGAACGAGTTCATGAACCTCACGCGCGGCACCGGCCTCATCAGCAACATCTTCGACGGCTACGAGCCCTACAAGGGCGAGATCGAAGGCCGCAAGAACGGCGTGCTGATCAGCATGGACGACGGCGAGATCTTCACCTACGCCCTGGGCAAGCTCGACGACCGCGGCCGCATGTTCGTGAAGCCGAACGACCCGGTCTACGAAGCCATGATCGTCGGGAGCCATAGCCGCGACAACGACCTGGTGGTGAACGCCACGCGCACCAAGCAGCTGACGAACTTCCGCGTCAGCGGCAAGGAAGACGCGATCAAGATCACCCCGCCGATCGACCTGACGCTGGAATACGCGGTCGAGTTCATCGACGACGACGAGCTGGTCGAGATCACACCCAAGAGCATCCGGGTGCGCAAGCGGTACCTGAAGGAACACGACCGCAAGCGGGCGAGCCGCGAGAGCAGCTGACGCAGCCAGGCGATGCGGATGACACACCGCCGGGCGGTGTGGGTGATGGTGGCCGCGGCGCTGATGTGGAGCATCGCCGGCGTCGTTACCCGTCACCTGGAAGCTGCGCGCAGCTTCGAGCTCACCTTCTGGCGCAGCGGCTTCAACGCGCTGGCGCTGGTGGTGTTGCTGTGCTGGCTGCGCGGCCCCCGCCCGCTGGTCGCCAGCCTGCGGGGCGGCGGGGCGGCCCTGTGGGTGTCGGGCGCCTGCTGGGCCGTGATGTTCACGGCCTTCATGGTGGCGCTCACGCTCACCACCGTGGCCAACGTGCTGGTGACGATGGCGATCGGGCCGCTGCTCACGGCCCTGGGCGCACGCGTCGCCCTGGGGCACCGCCTGGCGGCGCGCACCTGGTGGGCGATTGCGCTGGCCGGTGCCGGCATCGCCTGGATGTACGGGCATGAGGTCAGCGCTGGCGACCCCCGTCACCTGCTGGGCACCGCCGTGGCGCTGGCCGTGCCCGTGGCCGCGGCCGTGAACTGGACGCTGCTGCAGCACCTGCGCGGGCAGGCAGAGCCGCCGGACATGCTCAGCGCGGTGCTGCTGGGTGCCCTGCTCTCGGCCGCGGCCACGCTGCCCCTGGCCTGGCCGTTGACGTCGGCGCACGACATCAGCCTGCTGGCCCTGCTGGGCGTGGTGCAACTGGCCATCCCCTGCCTGATGGCGGTGGCGGTGGCGCGTGTGCTGAGCGGCCCGGAGATCTCGCTGCTGGGTCTGCTGGAAGTCGTGTTCGGCGTGCTCTGGGCCTGGCTGGGCGCCAGCGAGACCCCCAGCCAGGCCGTGCTGGGCGGCGGGGCCTTGGTGCTGCTGGCACTGGTGGGCAATGAAGCCCTGGCCTGGCGCAGGGCACGCGCGCCTGGCGCGACGCCCTAGCCTGGCCTCGCAGCAGGCGCCGCTGCCGCAGCGCCCGAGGGTGCGTACCAAGGTGCCGCGTTGGGGCCGGGCGATAGCATCGGCCGGTGCGGCGCCATGCCGCCGGCCCCCAGCCCGTGGAACCCCTGCCCGCCATGCATCAACTCTCAGGCCTCGACGCCACCTTCCTGTACCTGGAAACGCCCGAGATGCCGATGCACGTCGGGGCCCTGCATGTCTTCGAGCTGCCGCCCGGCAGCCCGGGCCGCTTCGTCACCGCGCTGCGCAAGCACATGGCGGCGCGGCTGCCCGCTGCCCCGGTGCTGCGTCGGCGGCTGTGGTGGATGCCGCTGAACCTGGCCAACCCGGCCTGGGTGGATGCCGATCCCGATCTGCGCCAGCACATCGTGGAAGTGAAGCTGCCCCCCAGCGCCCGCGTGGGCGACGGCCGGCGTGAGCTCGAAGCCGAAGTCGGCCGCCTGCACGGCACCTTGCTGGACCGCAGCCGGCCGCTGTGGAAGTTCCACGTGCTCGAAGGCCTGGGCCCCTCGCCCGAAGGCCGTCGGCGCGTGGCGCTGTACACCCAGCTGCACCACGCTGCGGTCGATGGCCAGGCCGCCGTGGCGCTGGCCAATGCGATCCTGGATCTCAGCCCCGAGGGCCGGGCCCTGGACATCCGGCCGTCCCGACGCCACAAGACCTTCGAGCTGGGCATGACCGAGATGCTGCGCGGCGTTCTGGGCGGCCAGGCGCAGAAGGTGGCCGGCATCATCCGCGATCTGCCCGGCACCGTGGGCACGCTCAAGAGCGCGGCGTCGAAAGCCGCCAGCGCAGCCCTGGGCGAGGCCGTCACCCGGCTGGGCCTGCCCGGGGCGACGCCGGGCCGGGGCAGCGGCAACCTGGGGCTGGCACCGCGCACGGCGCTGAACGTGTCGATCACGCCGGGCCGGGCCTTTGCCGCAGTGACCCTGCCGCTGCGCGAGCTCAAGACGCTGGCGCGCGCGCATGGCGCCACGCTCAACGACATCGTGCTCTTCCTGTGCAGCACGGCACTGCGCCGCTACTTCATGAAGCGCCGCGCACTGCCGCGCAAGAGCCTGGTGGCCGCGGTGCCGATCTCGCTGCGCACCGGGGCTGCGGCCACGCCGGGCGAAGGCAACCAGGCCTCGATGAGCCTGGTGAGCCTGGGCACCCATCTGGCCGATACCGCCCAGCGCCTGCAGCATGTGCAGGCCGCCAACCGGGCGATGAAGTCGACCATGGGTGACCTGAAGAGCGTGCTGCCGACCGACTTCCCCAGCCTGGGCGTGCCCTGGCTGATCGAAGCCGCCACGGCCCTCTACGGCAAGGCCAGGGTGGCCGACCGCATCCCCCAGCTGGCCAACCTGGTGATCAGCAACGTGCCCGGCCCGCCCGTGCCGCTGTACCTGGCGGGCGCCAGGATGCTGACCAACTATCCGGCGTCGATCGTCGTGCACGGCATGGCCCTGAACATCACCGTGCAGAGCTACGACCAGAGCCTGGATTTCGGCCTGATGGCCGACGCCGCGGCGATGCCGCAGGTGCGCGAACTGGCCGATGCCCTGTTGATCGCGCTGGACGATCTGGCCGCGCTGCCGCAGCCAGGCGAGGCAGGGCACCCGGATACGCCCGTGCCACGCAGCCTGGCCAGCCGTGCCGGGCAGGCCGGGCGGCAGGCCGGCGGGGCCGTGTCCAAGGCGGTGAAGAGCACGGTCACGAAGGCGGTAGCGGGCGCCGTCAAGAGCGCCGTGGCCGGCGTGCTGAGCGGGGCGGCCGCCAGCCGGGCGGCCGGTACGGGGGGCCGGCCGTCCAGCCGCCAGCGGGCAGCGCCGGGGAAGGCGGCGGCGAAGGCAGCGGGGCGCCGGCCTGCCGGGCGCTGACAATCGCGCCATGACGCCTGCCGACCCCTTGCGCCCACCCGCCACCGCCCCTTTGCCCGATGCCCTGGCGGCCCCCGGCGCCTGGCAGATGCTGCTGGAAGCCCGCGCGCCCTGGGAGTTCGCCGCCATGCTGGCCGCCACGCCCTGGCTGGCGCGCATGCCCGTGGGCGACGGCCACCCGGTCCTCGTCTTCCCTGGCCTGGGCGCCAGTGACATCAGCACGCTGACCCTGCGCAATTTCCTGCGCGGACGCGGCTACACCACCTACCCCTGGGAGCAGGGCTTCAACCTGGGCCCGCGCAACGGCGTGCTCGATGCCTGCCGCGATCTCGTGCACACGCTGCACAAGCGCCACCGCGAAAAACTCAGCCTGGTGGGCTGGAGCCTGGGCGGCATCTACGCCCGCGAGCTGGCCAAGGAGATGCCTTCCAAGGTGCGCTGCGTGGTCACCCTGGGCACGCCCTTCGCCGGCCATCCGCGCGCCACCAACGCCTGGCGCTTCTTCGAGTTGGTGAGCGGGCAGACGGCCCACGACGAGGCGCTGATCGAAGGCCTGCGTGTGCCGCCGGCCTGTCCCACCACGTCCATCTACAGCAAGAGCGACGGCGTGGTGGCCTGGCAGTGCAGCATCAACGACGACGCGCCACACACCGAGAACATCGAAGTCCAGGCCAGCCACATCGGCATGGGGCTGAACCCGCTGGCGCTGTACGCCGTGGCCGACCGCCTGGCGCAGAACCCCAAGGCCTGGCAGCGCTTCGACGCCAGCGGGGCGCTGCGCTGGTTCGTCAAGCCCACGCTGCGCTGACAGGCGCGATGCAGATCGTCGCCAACGGCCTGCGCATCGAGGTCGACGACCAGGGCCCGGTGGGCGGCGATCCGCTGCTGTTGATCATGGGCCTGGGCATGCAGCTCAGCGCCTGGCCGCAGGCGCTGGTGGATCAGCTGGTGGCGCTGGGCTTCCGCGTTATCCGCATGGACAACCGCGATGCCGGTCTGAGCCAGGGCTTCGACGATGCCGGCGTGCCCAACCTGGCCTGGGCCGGGCTGAAGTACGGGCTGCGCCTGCCACTGCAGCCGGTCTACACGATCGCCGACATGGCCGCCGATGCGTTGGGCGTGCTGGATGCCTTGGGCATCGCGCGTGCGCATGTCTGCGGGGCGTCGATGGGCGGCATGGTGGCGCAGCACCTGGCCGCGCGCCAGCCCGCGCGCTGCAAGAGCCTGACACTGATGATGACGACCACCGGTGCGCGCCATCTGCCGCAGCCTTCGCTGCGCGTGCGCGCGGCGCTGCTGTCGCGGCCCGCCGCGGCGCACCCCGAGGCTGTGGTGGCGCATCTGGAGGGCCTGCTGTCGGTGATCGGCAGCCCGGCCTACCGGCCTGATCCTGCCCAGCTGCGCCAGCGTTTGCACACCCAGGTGGCGCGCGCCTGGCGGCCCCAGGGCACGGCACGCCAGCTGCTGGCCGTGGCCGCCGACGGCGACCGCAGTGCGCTGGTGGCGGGCATCCGCGTGCCCAGCTGCGTGATCCACGGCGACGCCGATCCCTTGATCCCGGTGGCCGCCGGCCGCGACCTGGCCACGCGCATTCCGGGTGCCCTCCAGGACATCGTGCCTGGCATGGGCCACGACCTGCCGGACGCGCTGCTGTCGCGCTTCGCGCAGACCGTGCTGCGCAACGCAGCACGCGCCAAGGGCTGACCCGGCGGCGCCCCGCCGCTCAGTTCTTGACGACTTCGTTGATCTCGATGGACACGCCGCTGGCGGTGTTGGCCACGGGTGCTGACTGGCCCATCAGATCGCCCGGGGCGGGCGTCGCCTGGCCGCTCTTGCTGATGCGGGCGCTGATCACCACCTGCGGGTGCAGCGACAGCCGCATCGCTGGGGCCATGGCCTGGCTGTCGTCGAGCGAGAAGTTCAGCGGCAATTCACGCACCTCGTGCCGCACGATGGCCAGCGGCATGCGCGGGCCCTGCGCAGCACGGGCGAAGATGAAGACGGTGTCACCCGGCTGCACCTGGCTGGCCAGCGCGGGAGCCAGCCGCACACTGCCCTGCACGCGGGCTGCGCTGGCGGCGGCACTGGCGCCAGGGGCCGCCTGCGCCAGCGGGGCGGTGGGCGCGGCGCTGGCTGCGGGCGCCGTCGCAACGGCAGGGGCAAGCGGGGCCGCAGGCGGCATGCCCGCCAGCTGCCGGGCTTCGTTGATGCTGGCTTGCAGCTGCGGCAGGAACTCCGCGCCCGGTGGCGTGTTGGCGACCAGGCGTTCCCAGTAGCGCACGGCGCCGGCGTAATCCTTCACCTCGAAGGCGCCGGTGCCAGCCAGTGCCAGGGCCTTCGGGTTGTCGGGCTGTACCTTCAGCGCGCGTTCGATCCACTGCATGGGCTCGCCAGCCAGCTGCCGGTTGTTCAGCACGGCCAGGGTGTCGGCATAGTCGGCCATCAGCCGGGCATCGGTCTCCAGCAGCGCACCGGTTTTCTTGAAGGCTGGCAGGGCCTTTTCGTGCTGGCCCAGCCGCGCGTAGGACCGCGCCAGCATCGCCCAGCCCTCGGTGTTGCCGGGCTCGGATTGCAGGCGCTGCGCCAGTTGCTCGACGGCGGCGGCAAATTGCGCTTCGTCACTGGCCGTGGGATCGACACCCGGTGCCTGGCCGCTGCCGGCCAGCACCGTGGCCCCAGGCGCGCCGGTGTAGGAATAGCCCGCCACGGCCAGGCCCAGCACGCCGGCCAACAACAGGGCCAGCAGGCGGCCCGAAGGCCGCGGCGCAGCGGCTGCAGCCGCCGCCGGCGGGGCGGCCAGCACGCTGTCCAGCAGCTGGCGCTCCAGCGGGGCCTTGGCCGTGGCGTAGGCGGCATCGTCCAGCGTGCCTTCGGCATGCAGGGCCTTGAGTTGCTGCAACTGCTGGCGCAGCGTGTCGACATCGGTGCTCATGGGGGCGATTTGGGGGGCAGCTCGGCTTCGTCGGGCTCAAAGCGCTCGGGGGGCAGCTTGCTGCGATGGCGCAGGAGCAGCCACAAGGCCAACAGGCCCACCCCCAGCAGGATGGGCGGCCCGAACCACAGCGGGACGGTGGTGCTCTTGAGTGGAGGGCGGTAGAGAACGAAATCGCCGTAGCGGGCCGTCATGTAATCGTAGACCTCGCGCTCGCTTTTGCCGGCGCGTAGCATCTCGCGCACCTGGTTGCGTAGATCCACGGCCAGGTCGGCGTGGGACGCGGCGATCGTCTCGTTCTGGCACACCAGGCAACGCAGCTCCGACGAGACCTTCATGACACGCGCTTCGAGCGCCGGATCGGCGGTGGCGGGCGCGGCTTCGGATGCCGTGGCCGGCGCGGCGGCCAGCATCGCGGCTGCGGCCGCCAGGCCAGCCAGGGCCATCCGCAGGCCCTGGGCCAGGGAAGGCCCGATCGTGCCGCGGCGCGGCGTGCCGGGGTCAGCTTGCACCTTGGAGCTCCTTGACGAGGGGTTCGATCCGGGTGCGCACCACTTCGGCCGTCAGTGGCCCGGTGTGCTTGAAGCGGATCACGCCCTGCTTGTCGACGATGAAGGTCTCGGGCACGCCGTAGACGCCGTAGTCGATGCCCACGCGTCCATCGGCGTCCACCAGGGTGGCGGTGTAGGGGTCGCCCAGGTTCGCCAGCCAGTTGCGGGCCGCCGGGCCCTGGTCCTTGTAGTTCAGGCCGTAGACGGGCAGCAGCTTGCGCTGCGCAATGTCGATCACCAGCGGGTGCTCCTCGCGGCAGGGCGCACACCAGCTGGCCCAGACGTTGAGCATCCACACCTTGCCCAGCAGATCGTCGCGGCGCAAGGTCTGCGCGGCATCGTCCAGCCGCGGCAGTGCAAAGGCTGGCGCCGGCTTGCCGATCAGGGGCGAAGGCACTTCGCGCGGGTTCAGCCCCAGGCCGACGAAGAGGAACCCCAGTACCGCGACGAAGATGCCCAGCGGCAGCAGGAAACGCAGCGACTTCATCGGCCAGTGGACGACGCCATCGCGCCCAGGCTAGCGCCGCTGGCGGCGCCGCGGGTGGCGCGCACGCGGTAGCGTCGATCGGTGACGGCCCACATGCCACCCAGGCCCATGAAGAGGCAGCCGACCCAGATCCAGGCCACGAAGGGCTTGACCCAGATGCGTACCAGCCACTTGTCGCCGGCAATCGGCTCGCCCAGCTGCACGTACAGGTCGCCGTGGATGCGGCTGTCGATGGCGGCTTCCGTCATCGGGTTGCGCTGCACCTTGTAGACCCGCTTCTCGGGGTACATGTCGGAAATCTGTCGGCCGTCGCGCGTGACCACCAGGTGGCCTCGTATGGCCTCGTAGTTGGGCCCGCGCACGGGCTGGCTGCCCATGTAGGTGAAGGTGTAGCCATTGACGGTGGTGCTGTCGCCTGGCGACATCGCGACGTCACGCTCGATGTCGTAGGTGCCCACCATGGTGACGCCGAAGACGAACACCGCCACACCCACGTGCGCCACCATCATGCCCACCGTGGCGCGCGGCACCTGCGCCAGGCGGTGCAGCACGTTGGCCTGCATGCCGCCGGCGGGCTTCACGCGTTCCCAGAGCTCGGTGAGCACGGTGTAGAGGATCCAGTAGGCCATCAGCAGGCCCAGCACCGATCCGAAGGTGATGGTGCCGCCGATCCACGCGGTCAGGGCCGCGCTCACCACCGTCACGCCGGCGGCCCAGCGCAGGCGCAGGGCCAGCGCGGGTACCTCGTCGTTCTTCCAGCGCGCCAGCGGCCCGATGCCCATGAAGAACACCAGCACGGCCATGATCGGCACGAACACGGCGTCGAAGTAGGGCGCGCCGACGCTGATCTTGCCCAGGCCCAGCGCGTCCAGGATCAGCGGGTACAGCGTGCCCAGCATCACGGCCAGCATCGCCACCACCAGCAGCACGTTGTTGGCCAGCAGCATGCTTTCGCGCGACAGGCTGGCAAAGCGCGCGCCCAGGCCCACCGTGGGCGCACGCCATGCGTACAGCGCCAGCGCGGCGCACACCGTGATGGCCATCATCACCAGGATGAAGGCGCCGCGGGTGGGATCGGAAGCGAAGGAATGTACCGACGTGATCACGCCCGAGCGCACGAGGAAGGTGCCCAGCAATGCCAGCGAGTAGCCCATGAGGGCCAGCAGCACCGTCCAGCTCTTGAAACTGCCGCGCTTTTCCGTCACGGCCAGCGAATGGATCAGCGCCGTGGCCACGAGCCAGGGCATGAACGAGGCGTTCTCCACCGCGTCCCAGAACCACCAGCCGCCCCAGCCCAGCTCGTAATACGCCCACCAGCTGCCCAGCGCGATGCCGAAAGTCAGGAAGGCCCAGGCCACCGTCGTCCACGGGCGCGACCAGCGCGCCCACTGCGAATCGAGGTTGCCGCCGATGAGCGCGGCGACCGCGAACGAGAACGCCACCGACATGCCCACGTAGCCCATGTACAGCATGGGCGGGTGGAAGATCATCCCCGGGTCCTGCAGCTGCGGGTTCAGGTCGCGGCCGTCGGCGGGCACCGGGAACAGGCGGTCGAAGGGGTTGGACGTGAACAGCACGAAGAGCAGGAAGCTCAGCGTCAGCAGCCCCATCACCGCCAGGATGCGCGCCAGCACGGGCTGCGGCAGGTTCTTGCTGAAGGTGGCCACGGCCCAGGCCCAGCCGGCCTGCATCAGCAGCCACAGCAGCAGGCTGCCTTCATGGCTGCCCCACGAGGCTGCGATGCGGTACATCACCGGGAGCGCGCTGTTGGAGTGCGAAGCCACGTTCAGCAGCGAAAAATCGTTGCGCACGAAGCTCAGGATCAGGCAGCCGTAGGCAAAGACGATCAGCCCGAGCAGCAGGTGCGTGGTGGGGCGCGCCAGGGCCATCCAGTCGGCCCGGCCGCGCTGGGCGCCGATCAGTGGCAGCGTGCCCAGCACGAGGGTCACGCCCACTGCCAGCCACAGGGCAAAGTGTCCGAGTTCGGCGATCATGGTTGCTTCTCCGCGGTGCCTTGCTGGACCAGCGACTGGTCCAGCCGGCTCTGGCCCTTCTGCGCGCGCTGCAGCGCGTCAGCCGCCTCCGGCGGCATGTAGTTCTCGTCGTGCTTGGCCAGCACCTCGCGCGCCACGAACACGCCGTCCTTCAGCTGGCCCTGGGCGACCACGCCTTTGCCTTCCTGGAACAGGTCGGGCAGGATGCCTTCATAGCGCACCGGCACCGTCTTGGCGGTGTCGGTGACGACGAAGTTCACCTTCAGGCCCTCGCGCTGCACCGATCCGGCTTCCACCAGGCCGCCGACGCGGAAGGTGCGGTTGGTCGGCGCTTCCTGGGCCGCGACCTGGGTGGGCGAGTAGAAGAACACCATGTTGCTCTGGAACGCATTGAGCACCAATGCCACCGTGATGCCCGCGGCCGACAGCAGGCCGCCAACCAGGGCCAGGCGTTTGTGTCTTGGTTTCATGTCTCGTCCTCGGGATGGTCGGTTTGCCGGGCCGCGTCGCGCAGCGCCTGGCGGTGGCGCTGGCGTGCCAGCAGGGGCTCGGCCAGCATCAGTGCCAGCGTCACGATGTAGGAGCCCCAGACATAGAACCAGTAGCCCCCCATGTGGAAGAACTCTGCCGCACTGCCCCAGTTCGCGCCCCAGCTCATGCCTTGATTCTCCCGCGGACGAGCTCGGCCACCCACCCGGCATGGGCTTCACGCTCGATGATGTGGGCCCGTGTGCGCATGAACACCACCGCGAAGGCGTAAGCCCAGAAGGCGATGGTCATCAGCAGCATGGCCGTCAGCATGGTGCTGGCCATTTTGGGTGCCGCGGTCAGGCTGACGCTGGCGCCCTGGTGCAGGGTGTTCCACCACTTCACCGAGAAGTAGATGATGGGCACGTTGATGCTGCCCACCACCGCCAGCAGCGCGCTGGCGGCGTCGGCGCGGCGCCGGTCGTCGATGGCGTTGACCAGGGCGATGTAGCCCAGGTACAGGAAGAGCAGGATCAGCTCGGTCGTCAGCCGCGCGTCCCAGACCCAGTAGGTGCCCCAGGTCGGCCGGCCCCACAGCGCGCCCGTCCAAAGCGCCAGGAAGGTGAACATGGCCCCAGTGGGCGCCAGGCTCTGCGCCACCATCGATGCCAGGCGTGCCTTGAAGGCCCAGCCAATGGCGGCCCAGAAAGCCATCACCAGGTACAGCAGCATCGACATCCAGGCCGCCGGCACGTGGATGAAGATGATGCGGTAGGCGTCACCCTGCGTGCGGTCGGTGGGCGCGACGAAGAACCCCATGAACAGCCCCACGGCCGTGAAGCCCAGGGCCACGGCCCAGCACAGGGGCACGAGCCAGCGCGTCAGTGCGTAGAAGCGCGGCGGTGATGCAAAGCTGAAAAAGCGCAAGGGCACGGCAGGCTCGGTCGGGCGTGGGTGGCAGGGGCGTCTAGGGCCGGGTTCGGCCTTTTGGCGCGGATGCTGACAGAGCCGTCATTCTGTCGAAATGCGTAGGGCTGCGGCCGTGGCCAGCGGCGCGCCGACGGTGGTGGCCACCAGCAGCGCCCCGAGCAGCGAGAAGTGCCCGGATGCCGACAGGCCCGCTTCCACCATGCCGACCGCGCCGGCACCGAAGATCAGCGCCGGCGTGGCCAGCGGCAGCACCACCAGGATCAGCAGCATGCCGCCGCTGCGCAGCCCCAGCGTCAGCGCCGCGCCCAGGGCGCCCAGCAGGCTGAGGATGGGCGTGCCCAGCAGCAGGCTGGCCAGCAGGGCCAGCAGCGCGGGCGTGGACAGGTTGAAAGCCAGCCCGGCCAGCGGCGTGGCCACGATCAACGGCAGCCCCGTCAGCAGCCAGTGCGCCGTGCACTTGGCCGCGGCCACGGCCACGGCCGAGGCGGGCGCCAGCAGCATCTGCTCCAGCGACCCGTCGGCCATGTCGCCTGCGAACAGCTGGTTCACCGACAGCATCGACGCCAGCAGCGCGCAGACCCAGACGATGCCCGGTGCGATCTCCCGCAGCGTCTTGGGCTCCGGCCCCACGCCCAGAGGGAAGAGGCTGAGCGCGACCAGGAAGAAGGCCAGCGGCAGCAGTGCGTCGATCCGCCGGCGCGACGCCAGACGCAGATCGCGCATCAGCACGCACCAGAACACCTGCCTCATGGCGCGGCCGCGGGCGTGGCGGCGCTGCGGCGGCTGGCCGCCGGCGGCGGGGCATGGGGTTCCAGATCCAGCACTGCCGGTTCCGGCCGGCGCAGGCTCAGCGCCTGGTGGCTGGTGAGGAGCACGGCGCCGCCGCGGGCGGCGTGGTCTTCCAGCACGCTGTTCAGCGCCTGGATGCCATCGGCGTCCAGCGCGTCGTAGGGCTCGTCCAGCAACCACAGCGGCGCCCGTGCCGACAGCACCAGCCGCGCCAGCGCCACGCGGCGCCGCTGGCCCTGGCTCAGCGTGCGCACAGCGGCCTGCTGGCGGTGGCCCATGCCCAGGCACTGCAAGGCCGCCTTCAGTGCAGCCGCATCCGCGGGCAGGCCGTGCAACCGGGCCAGGAACTGCAGGGCCTCGGTAACGGTGAGGTCGTCCTTCAGCGCGTTCTGGTGCCCGACGTAGGCCCAGAGATGCCGGCCCTCGGCGCCCAGCGCTTGCAGCGTCCGGCCCTGGATCAGCACTTCGCCTTCGGCCGGGCTGGACAGCCCGGCCAGGATGCGCAGCAGCGTGGTCTTGCCGCGGCCGTTGCGGCCCCGCAGCCAGGTCACGCTGCCGGCGGGTAGCTGCAGGTCCAGGCCCTGAAAGAGCCGCCGGTCGCCGCGCTCGCCAGCCAGGGCGCGCGTCTGCAGCGGTAGGGCCGAACTCGAGGGCAGGGACAAGGGGCAGGGGCGCGCAGGCAAAGCTACTTCAAGCGCCGAGTGTACGGGCGCCCCTGCAGCTGCGTCGGCGGCCACCGCGCGGCTATGCGGCGGCGGGGCCGGCCGCAGCCGCGTCCAGGGTGAACTCGATCACCGTGCCTACGCCCGGCGCGCTGCGCACGCGCACGTCCCCGCCGTGCAGTTCGACGATCCGCCGTACCAGCGCCAGCCCGATGCCCGTGCCGGGGAAGCGCGGGTCGGGATGCAGGCGCACGAAGGGCTGGAACAGCCCGGCCGCGCGCGACATGTCGAAGCCGCGGCCGTTGTCGGTGATGCGGTACCAGGTGCCGCGTTCGTCGCGGTGACTGTCCACGCGCAAGCGCAGCTGCCGCCCGTCGTCATGCACAACGCCCTGGCTGAACTTGCCGGCGTTGTCCAGCAGGTTCTGCCAGACGATCCCCAGCAGGCTGGCGTCGCCCTGCGCCACCGGCAAGTCGGCAACTTCGCAGCGCAATGTCCACCCCGGGTTGGCCATCACCAGCAGCGCCCAGCTGCTGCGGGCCAGCGCCGTCATCTCCACCGGCAGCCGCTGCAGCGGCTGGCGCGTCACCTGGGCCAGCCGGCCCAGCGCCGAGACCATCGCGCTCATGCGCTCACCCGCGCGTTCGATGTGGTGCGTGTAGGCCAGCGCCTCGCGCGTGTGGCCGGCCTGCACGCGCGCGCGCAGCAGCCCGGTCAGGCCCTGCAGCGCCCTGAGCGGGGCCTTCAGATCGTGCGACACCGCCTGGGTGAAGTCCTCCAGGCGCTGCTCGGCGCGGGCGCGGGCGCCTCGCGCGTCGTCCAGCGCGCCTTCGGTGCGGCGCAGCTCGGCCAGCAGGCTGTCGTAGCCCGCGCGCAGCTCGGCGTCGCGGTGCAGTCTGTCGGTGATGTCGTGCAGCAGGCAGAACACCTGCACGCCGTCGCCCACGCTGATCTCGTCGGCGCTCAGCAGGCAATCGCGCAGGCTGCCGTCGGCGCTGCGCAGTTGCAGCGGGGCGGCGGTGATTTCGCCCGCGGTGTCCAGCACGCCGGCCAGTGTCTGCAGCAGGTCGGGCGGCAGATGTTGTTGCAGGCGTGCCAACGGCTGGTCGATCAGCGCCCCGGCCGGCACGCCCAGCAGGCGGTGGGCCGCC
Source organism: Rubrivivax sp. (assembly GCA_027489455.1). Taxonomy (GTDB): domain Bacteria; phylum Pseudomonadota; class Gammaproteobacteria; order Burkholderiales; family Burkholderiaceae_C; genus Rubrivivax. Next base: position 15,408 of record JAIXZR010000097.1, read on the forward strand.
GGGTTGGCGTCGCGCACGACGGCGCTGCCGCGCTCGACGAGCAGCATCGCTTCGGGGTTCTGGGTGAAGCTGCGTTCGAGCAGGTCCGCAGCCCGCTGCAGTGCGGCCTCGGTCTGCAGGCGCAGCGCGCGTTCAGCATCGGCCGCGCGTGCGGCCCGTGCACGGCGCTGCAGCGCCCAGGCCAGGCCGGCGACGGCCAGGGCAGCCGTCCCGGCTGCGGCCCAGGTCCAGCGCTCACCCTGCACCAGGCGGGCCTGCAGCTGGTGCGCCTGGGCCAGGCTGCGGTGGCTGGGCAGCCAGCGCAGGCGCAGGGCTTCCAGGCTGCCGTCGGCTTCCAGCAAGTCCAGCGTGGCCTGCACCTGCGCCAGCAAGGCTTCGCGCCCCGGCAGCACGGCAAAGGCGTAGGTCTGCGCCGCCAGCGGCAGCCGGCTGGCCCGCAGGCGCGGCATCTGGCCGCTGGCGAGCAAAGCGTCGCCATAGGCCTGCAACAGCACGGCGGCATCGGCCTGGCCGTCGGCCACGGCCTGCAGTGCATCTTGTGGCGTGTCCGCCAGCACAGCGGGGGCGGGCAGGGCACCCAGCTGCGTGGCCAGGGTGTCGCGCATGGCTTCGCCTTCCAGCACCGCCAGGCGCAGGCCCTGCAGGCTTTGCGGGCCCTGGGGTTCGGGCAGATCGGCGCGGCGGTACACGCCCAGCACCGGGCTGGCGTGGCCGCGTGCAAACCGGGCCCAGCCGCGCCGGGCCGCTGTGGGCACCATGGCCACCAGATCGACTTCGCCGGCGCGGAACGCGGCCTCGGTCGCGGGCCACGGGCGCAGCTGGACGTCCAGCGCCCAGCCCAGGCGCTGGGCCAGCGCGGCCAGCAGGTCGATCTGGAAGCCCTGCGGGCGGCCCGGCGCCGCCATGGATTCATAGGGTGCGAAGGCTTCATCGCCGCCATAGCGCAGCGGCAATGCAGCGGCGCTCGCAGGTGCAGCGGGGGTGCTGTTGTTCACGAAGTTCGGTGGGGCAGGTGGCCGAGCCGGCGGGTGATGGTAAGCAGTGGCCGTGGGCGCGGGCGGGCATTGGGTACGATCGCGCCGCGCGCCAGGGCATCGGCCCCCCCACCGCGCGCCCCTGCCACTGCCGGCGCGCCGCCTGCCCATGACCCTGCTTCCCGATCCCGCCTTCGCCCCTGCGCCCGCCGCCAGATGGCGGCTGGCCGTCGCGCCGATGATGGACTGGACGGACCGCCACTGCCGCTATTTCCACCGGCTGATCACGCGCCATACCCGGCTCTACACCGAGATGGTGACCACCGGCGCGCTGCTGCACGGCGACGTGCCCCGCCACCTGGACTTCAACCCCGAGGAGCACCCCGTCGCGCTGCAGCTGGGCGGCAGCGAGCCGGCCGATCTGGCCGCCTGCGCCCGGCTGGCGCAGCAGTGGGGCTACGACGAAGTCAACCTCAACTGCGGCTGCCCCAGCCCGCGGGTGCAGCGCGGCGCCTTCGGTGCCTGCCTGATGAGCGAAGCCGCCCTGGTGGGCGACAGCGTGGCCGCGATGCGCGATGCCTGCAGCCTGCCGGTGACGGTGAAGCACCGCATCGGCGTGGACCGGCAGGACAGCTACGACTTCGTGCGCGATTTCGTCGGCACCGTGGCCCGGCGCGGCGGCTGCCGGGTGTTCATCGTCCATGCGCGCAGCGCCTGGCTGGAAGGCCTGAGCCCGAAGGAAAACCGCGAGCTGCCGCCGCTGCGCTACGACTTCGTGGCGCGGCTGAAGGCTGACTTCCCCGACCTGTGCTTCGTGCTGAACGGGGGCGTTGCCGGCGACGAGCAGATCGCCGCCCATCTGGCGGCCGTCGACGGCGTGATGGTCGGCCGCCACGCCTACCACGAGCCCTGGTCGATGGTCGACTGGGACCCCCGCTTCTTCGGCACCCCGGCGCCTGTGGCTTCGCGCGAGGCCCTGGAAGACGCCATGCTGGGCTATCTGTCGCGCCTGCAGGCCAGCGGGCAGCCCTGGGCCCCTGCGGCGCGGCACATGCTGGGGCTGTGGAACGGCACGCCCGGCGCCCGCCGCTGGCGCCAGGTGTGGTCGGATCACCGACTCAAGCTCTTGCCGGTGCCGGATCTGGCCCGGCAGGCCACCCAGGCCCGGATGGCGCAAGGCGGCGCTGCGGGCAGCCCGACCCCTGTGCCTGCCCTGGAGACATCGGCATGACCCCAGCCTTGCTCGCGATCATTGGCGGCAGCGGCCTGTACGACCTGCCCGGCCTGGTCGATACCCGCTGGGAGACCGTTGAAACGCCCTGGGGCGCGCCTTCGGACCAGATCTTCCGCGGCCGGCTGCAGCACGCCGGGGGCAGCGCCGAGCTGGCCTTCCTGCCGCGGCACGGGCGCGGGCACCGCATCCCGCCCAGCGAGGTGAACTACCGCGCCAACATCGCGGCGCTGAAGATGCTGGGTGCCACCGACGTGCTGTCCTTGTCGGCCGTGGGCGGCCTGCGCGCCGACCTGCCGCCGGGCAGCTTCGTGATCGTCGACCAGTTCATCGACCGCACGCATGCGCGGGCCAAGAGCTTCTTCGGCACCGGGCTGGTGGCCCACGTTTCGCTGGCCGACCCGGTGTGCGCGCGCCTGGGCCGCCATGTGCAGGCCGCGCTGCAGCAGCAGGGCGTGCCGCATGTGCGCGGCGGCTGTTACCTGGCGATCGAGGGCCCGCAGTTCAACACCCGGGCCGAAAGCGAGCTCTACCGCAGCTGGAACTGCAGCGTCATCGGCATGACCAACATGCCCGAGGCCCGCCTGGCGCGTGAAGCTGAGCTTTGCTATGCCAGCGTCGGCATGGTCACCGATTTCGATTGCTGGCACCCGGCGCACGACGCCGTGACGGTGGACGCCATCATCCAGGTGCTGCTGGCCAATGCCAGTGCCGCGCGCACGCTGGTGGCGGGCCTGGCCGGGCCCATCAGCGCCGACGCCGCCGGCCCGGCCTGCGGCTGCCGCACCGCGCTGCAGCACGCCCTGATCACCGCCCCCGAGGCCCGCGACCCGGCGCAGGTGGCGCGGCTGCGCTGCATCGCGGCGCGCGTGCTGGGCCCCGAGGCGCCCGCGCCATGAAGCCCCACGCGCAAGGGCAGACCCGATGAATGCCCCCGGGCCCACCGAGCCACCGCACCGGCTGCGGCCGCTGCGCGCGCTGCCGGACGCCAGCGGTGTGGAAATCATCGACCAGCGCCACCTGCCGCATGCGTTGCGGATGGCCACGCTGCGCACCGCGGCCGACGCGACGCTGGCGATCGCCGACATGGCCGTGCGCGGCGCGCCGCTGATCGGCGCCACCGCGGCCTTCGGCGTGGCCCTGCAGGCGCAGCACGAGGCCAGGGACGCTGCCCTGCAGGCCGCCACGGCAGCGCTGCAGGCTGCGCGGCCCACGGCCGTGAACCTGGCCTGGGCGCTGCAGCGCATGCAGCGCCGGTGGCTGGCGCTGCCGGTGGCCGACCGCGCCGCCGCCTGCTGGGCCGAAGCCCTGGCCGTGGCGGAGGAAGACATCGCCGTCAACGCCGCCATCGGCCGCAACGGCCTGCCGCTGCTGCAGGCCTTGGCGGCGCGGCGCAGCGCTGCCGGCGGCGGCCCGCTGCAGGTGCTGACGCACTGCAACGCCGGCTGGCTGGCCACGGTGGGCTGGGGCACGGCCACCGCGCCCATCTACATGGCGCACGCGCTGGGCATGAAGCTGCACGTGTGGGTGGACGAGACCCGCCCGCGCAACCAGGGCGCCAGCCTCACGGCCTGGGAGCTGGGCCAGGCCGGCGTGCCGCACACGGTGGTGGCCGACAACGCCGGCGGCCACCTGATGCAGCACCGGCAGGTGGACCTGGTGATCGTCGGCGCCGACCGCGTCACCGCGCGCGGCGACGTCTGCAACAAGATCGGCACGTACCTGAAGGCGCTGGCGGCGCGCGACAACGGCATCCCGTTCTATGTCGCGATGCCGACCTCCACGCTGGACCTGAGCCTGACCGACGGTCTGGCCGAGATCCCGATCGAGGAACGCAGCGGCCGTGAAGTCACGCACCTGTCCGGCCGCAGCGCCAGCGGCGCGCTGGTGGAGGTGCAGGTCACCCCGGATGGCACGGCGGCAGCCAACCCGGCCTTCGACGTCACGCCGGCGCGGCTGGTGACGGGGCTCATCACCGAGCGCGGCCTGGTGCCGGCCCAGGAAGCCGCGCTGCGCCGCCTGATGGACCCCCGCCCGTGACGCCCCTGCGCCCGCAAGACGATCTGCCGCTGCGCCAGGCGCTGGTCGCCACCGCGCGGCAGCTGGACGCGCAGGGCCTGAACCGCGGCAGCACCGGCAACCTGAGCGTGCGCGCTGCGGTGCAGCCGGGGGCAGCGGCAGCAGCCGGCGCCTTCTGGGTCACGCCCACCGGGATGCCGGCGGGCGAGATGACGGCCGACGACCTGGTGCTGATGAGCCTGCAGGGCGATGCCGATGGCCAGGTGCTGGCCGGCGCCTGGGCGCCTTCCACCGAATGGCCCTTCCACCGGGCCATCTACGCGGCCCGGCCCGATCTGCAGGCGGTGGTGCACCTGCACTCGCCCCACGCCACGGCCCTGGCCTGCCTGCGGCGCGGGCTGCCGGCCTTCCACTACATGGTGGCGGTGGCTGGTGGCGACAGCGTCCCGTGCACGCCCTACCACCTGTTCGGCACGCAGGCGCTGTCACTGGCCGTGGCCGATGCCTTCCGTGACCGCCACGCCTGCCTGATGGCCAACCACGGGCTGGTGGCCGCAGGCCGGTCGCTGGCCCATGCGGCCAAGGTGGCGGTGGAGATCGAGGCGCTGTGCGGCATCTACCTGCAGGCCCTGGCGGTGGGTGAGCCGATCCTGCTGTCCGGCGCCCAGATGGCGGAGGTGATCGAGCGCTTCCGCAGCTACGGCGCGGCGCGGCGCGCAGGGGCGTGACGCTGCCCCGCCCGGGCTCAAGCTGGCGTCAAGGCTGCCGATAAAGCGATCTGCGTTGCCCGCAGGTCCTCCCTTTGAGCCTTTCCCACCCGCTGGCGATCACGCCGCGCTACGGTCAACGCACCCGCGCGCTGATCGTCGACAGCCACATCACGACCCGCAACATCCTGGCTTCGCACCTGCGCATGCTGGGCATCGGGCAGGTCGTGCAGTGCGCGCGTGCCCGCGAGGCGTTGCGCGAGATCGACGCTCTGGGCTTCGACCTGTTGCTGTGCGAACACCAGCTCGCCGACGGCACCCTGGGCCAGGACCTGATCGAGGAGCTGCGCCGCACGGCCGCGCTGTCGCTGCGCACCGTGGTGATGGTGATCTCGGCCGATGCTTCGTACAACACCGTGGCCGAGCTGGCTGAATCGGCGGTCGACGGCTACGTCATCCGGCCGTACAGCCCGGGCGGGCTGGAAGACCGGCTGATCGCGGCCCATCGCCGCAAGCAGGCGCTGGCGCCGATCCTGGACGCCGTCGAAGCCGGCCGGCATCGCGACGCCCTGCAGCTCTGCGAAGCCCTTTACCGGCAGCGCGCGCCGCACTGGACCCACGCGGCCCGCATGGGCGCCGAGCTGGCGCTGCGCCTGGACAAGCCGGCGCTGGCGTCGGAGCTGTTCGAATCGGTGCTGGGCGTGAAGGCCGTGCCCTGGGCGCGGCTGGGCATCGCCCGCACCCTGGCAGCGCGCGGGCAGGCGCCGCAGGCCCTGTCCACCGTCGAACAGCTGCTGGCGACCGAGCCGCGCTACGTCGACGCCTACGACGTGCTGGGCAAGCTGCACGCCGAGCAGGGCAACCTGCAGGCTGCGCTCACGGCTTACCGCCAGGCCAGCGCCATCACCCCGGCTTCGGTGCCGCGGGCGCAGAAGTACGGCATCCTGGCCTACTACGCTGGCGATGCCGACGCCGCGCAGGCCGCCCTGCAGCGCGCCGCTGCGCTGGGCGCCGACAGCCGCCACTTCGATCCGCAGACCCTGCTGCTGCTGGCCGTGCTGCACTACCGCCGGCGCGAAGCCGACGCCCTGCAGGCCTGCCAGCTGCGCGTGGCTGAAGCGCTGGCGGCGCTGCCCGAGCCGCCCGCGCCCGCGACGCAGCGACGGCTGCAGCGCTTTGGCCGCACCATCGACGCGCTGGCGCAATGCCTGCAGGGCCGCCTGGCCGAAGCCGCCGCGCAAGCCGCCGGCCTGGCGGCCGAAGCCACACAGCCCGATTTCGACATCGAGGCGGCGACGAACCTGCTGTCGCTGCTGACCGAACTGCACGCCGCGGGCGCGCCTTTGTCGGGTGACGGGGCCTGGGTGCGCAAGCTGGGGCTGCGCTTTTGCATCAGCCGGCATGCCACCGAGGTGCTGGCGCAGGCCGCGCAGGCGCATCCCGAGCACGGGGTCTTGCTGCGCCAGGCCCATGCCGAGATTGCCGAGATGGCCCAGGCTGCCCTGGGCCAGGTGCTGGCCGGTGAGCCGCAGCGGGCCGTCGAGCAGCTGCTGCTGCACGCCGAGGCCACGCACAACGCCAAGCTGCTGCACAGCGCAGCGGCCACGCTCACGCGCTACCGCGAGCGCATCCCCGCCGAGGCCGACCTGCAATCGCGCTGCGACGCCCTGCAGGCGCATTGGGGCCGCGCCAGTGCCCACGCCGAGCTGGCGCCCGCTGCCGAAGTGGTGGCCGAAACCGCCGCGGGCTGAGCCCCACACCCAGCGGCGCGGCAGCCCGGGTGCGCCGCGAGGGGGCCCCACGATCGGACCCTCGAAGATCTCTATTCACCCACGCGGTTAAGGGTTAAATTCATCGCGGCGCCGGGTCGCGCGAATCCGCGAGTGCGAATGTCAGCTGCGGGCTGGTATGCCGTCATCACAACGAGGAGTCTTCGATGAAGTGCATGCATTCCTGGGCCGCCACCGCGGCCATCGTCGCCAGCTTCGGGCTCACCCCTGTCGCCATGGCTGCGCCCGCCGGTCTGGCGGTGCGGGTCACGCCCATGACCCCGGTGCTCAAGGGCGACGTCGACGTGCAGGTCACAGTCAGCGTCACCAACACCACGCGCGAAGCGCTGAGCGTTCTACGCTGGGATTTGCCGTCGGCCAGCCACGACAACGCCCTCTTCAGCATCGAACGTGACGGCGTGCCCGTGGCCTACACCGGCAAGCTCGTGAAGCGCGGGGCGCCTACGGCCGACGACTACGTGCTCATGCAGCCCGGGCAGACGCTGGACGTGCAGGTGGAGCTGAGCTCGGCCTATGACCTGTCGCGCAGCGGTACCTACACCGTGGCCTTTGCCAGCAGCGGCGCCCGCGACGGCGTGAGCCTGCGGTCCGAGCCGGCCTACATGTGGCTGGAGGCGCGCACCGCGCTGGCCCAGCTGACGCGGTCGCCAGCGGCTGCGGCAGCCGGCCAGCGTGCCACGCCGATATTCACTGGCTGCAGTGCATCGCGCCAGACCGATCTGACCACCGCCACGGCCAACGCGCTGGTCTACGCCAACGCGGCGCTGGCCTACCAGAACAGCGCGCGTGCGGCCACGCAGCGCTTTACCCGCTGGTTCGGCCCGGGCTCGCGCTCGAGCTGGGGCACGATCCGCACCAACTTCACCAAGATTTCCGACGCCTTCGCCACCCAGACGATCGAATACGACTGCAGCACCTGCCCGGCCGGCCCCAACGCCAGCGCCTATGCCTACGTGTTCAGGAACCAGCCCTACAAGATCTATCTCTGCAACGCTTTCTGGGCGGCGCCGGCGCTGGGTACCGATTCGAAGGCCGGTACGCTGATCCACGAGATGAGCCACTTCACGGTGGTGGCCAACACGGATGACAACGCCTACGGCCAGTCTGCCTGTGTCAACCTGGCGCTCAACAATCCTGCCCTGGCCCTGCGCAATGCCGATAGCCACGAGTACTTTGCGGAGAACACCCCAGCGCTGCCTTGATGCGGCAGCTGCCGCCATCCTGGCCTGCGCGCTGATGCCGGCAACTCCGGCCGGCGCAGCAGCTTCAGGCAGCGCGCTGGTGTGCGCGGTGCAGGGCCCGGGCACGGTCGCGCCCGGGCAAGCGGCCCGGTTCACGATGAGCCTGCGCAATACCGGGCCCCAGCCGCTGGAGGTGCTGGTCTGGGCCACGCCCTTCGAGGGCGGCTGGTTCGGTGCCTGGCTGGAGCTGCGGCGCGATGGCGCGCTGTTGGCCTATGGCGGGCCCAGCGTCAAGCGCGGTCCGCCCCGGCCGGCGGAGTATCTGCGGCTGGCCCCGGGTGAGCAGCGCCAGGCCGATTTCGATCTTGCCCAGGTGTTCGATCTGCGCACGCCTGGCCGCTACGAAGCCCGGACGCAGCTGATGCTGCACGACGTGAAGGCGCTGGCCGCGCCCGGGGCCACGGCGCCGCCCGCCGCCCCGATAGCGTTGAATGCCCTGAAGGGGATGACGCTGGCCTGCCCGGGCTGGGAGTTCCGCATCACGCGCTGACGCTCATCGGGGCGCCGCACTGCAGCCGGTCGTGCCGCCCCCGGGCGCCTGGCAGGGCGCCTGCGACAATCCCGCCGATGCCGCCTTGCGATGCCTGACTGGATGCCTGCATGGACCCCCGCCGCGGTGGTGGCGCTGCTGTCGGTCCAACTTCTGTTGTTGCTGTGGCTGCTGCTGCGAGGCGGCCCTGCCCGCAGCGCGGCCGAAAGCACGGCTGCGCAGACCCGCCTGCAGATCGAACGCCTGGAGCGTGAGCTGCGCGACGAGCTCGCACGCCAGGGCCTGGCTGCCCGCAAGGACCTGGCCAGCTTCCAGCAGATGGTGCTGGCGCAAAGCGGTGACGTGGCGCGCACGCAGAACGAGCAGATCGACGCCTTCCGCGTGCAGCTGGCCGCCACCCAGCAGCAGCAGGACGCGGCGCTGCGCCGCTTCAGCGACACCCTGGCGGAACAACTGCGCGCCTTGTCGGACAGCAACGAGCGGCGTCAGACCGAGATGCGCCAGGCCGTCGAGACGCGCCTGACAGCGCTGCAGGAAGGCAACGAGAAGAAGCTCGAGCAGATGCGTGCCACCGTGGACGAGAAGCTGCACGCCACGCTGGAAACGCGCCTGGGCGAAAGCTTCAAGCAGGTGGCCGACCGGCTGGAGCAGGTGCACAAGGGCCTGGGCGAGATGCAGACGCTGGCGCGTGACGTGGGCTCGCTCAACCGCGTGCTGACGAACGTGAAGACGCGCGGCATCTTCGGCGAGATGCAGCTGGCCGGCCTCTTGGAGCAGGTTTTCACGCCCGAGCAATACGCCGCCAACGTGGCCACCGTGCCGGGCAGCAACGAGCGCGTGGAGTTCGCCATCCGCCTGCCCGGCCAGCGCAGCGACGGCGCACCCCTGTGGCTGCCGATCGACGCGAAGTTCCCGCGCGAAGACTACGAGCGTCTGCTCGACGCGCAGGACCGCGCCGACCCGCAGGCCGTGGAAGCCGCCGCGAAGGCGATCGAGACCCGCCTGCGGCTGGAAGCGCGCAGCATCCGCGAAAAGTACGTGGCGCCGCCGCACACCACCGATTTCGGCATCCTCTTCGTGCCCACGGAAGGCCTGTACGCCGAGGCCTTGCGCCGGCCTGGCCTGCTGGAAGCCCTGCAGCGCGAGCACAAGGTGATGCTGGCCGGGCCCACCACCTTGCTGGCGACGCTGAGCAGCCTGCAGATGGGCTTCCGCACCCTGGCGCTTGAAAAGCGCTCGGCCGAGGTGTGGGAAGTGCTGGGCGCCGTGAAGACCGAGTTCGGCAAGTTCGGCGATGTGCTGGCCAAGACGAAGAAGAAGCTGGGCGAAGCCAGCGAGACGCTGGACGCCGCCGCGGTGCGTACGCGCGCGATGGAACGGCGCCTGAAGGGCGTGGAAGCGCTGCCTGAAGCGCAGGTGGCCCGGCTGATCCCTGGCCTGGCGGCTGCCGACGCCTTGCCGGATCCGGCCGACGAAGGGGGCCGCGGGCTTGGCTGAAGGCGCCGGGGCAGGGCAGGGCGCCGCCAACGCGGCCAGCGGCACGCCGCCCGCGCTGGACGGCCGCGTGCTGCTGGCGCTGATCGTGGGCCAGCTGGGCCTGCACGCGGCGATGTCGGGCCTGCGCCTGGCAGCCCCGCTGCAGGCCCTGCGCGAGGGCTACAGTGCCTGGGCCGTGGGTCTGCTGCTGGCCTTGTTTGCCGCCGCACCGGTGGTGCTGGCGCTGAAGGCCGGGCGGCTGGCCGACCGCTGGGGCTACCACCGGCCGTTGCGGCTGTCGGCGGCCATCGCCCTGGCCGGCATGCTGATGGCGGTGCTGGCCAGCCGCATCACGGGGCCAGGCCACTTCGCGCTGCTGTGCCTGGCCGCCACGCTGGCCGGCAGCGCCGCCAACCTGGGCATGCTGGCCACGCAGCGCACGGCCGGGTTGGCGGCCCGCAGCGACACCGATCGGGTGCGCATCTTCAGCTGGCTGGGGATCGCGCCCTCGTTCGCCAACGTGCTGGGCCCCGTGGCGGCGGGCTTCATGATCGACGCCCAGGGCTTCAGCGCAGCCTACCTGCTGTTGCTGGGCCTGCCGCTGGCCACGGTGCTGAGCGTGCGCAGCGTGCCGCACTGGCCCCGGCCGGCGCCAGCGGCCGCGGTGCCCGGGCGCCGGGCCTGGGACATCCTGGACGCGCCGGGAATGAAGCGCCTGCTGCTGGTGAACTGGCTGTTGTCCATGTGCTGGGACGTGCATGCCTTCGCCGTACCCATCCTGGGCCATGAGCGTGGCTTTCAGGCCAGCACCATCGGCCTGGTGCTGGGCAGCTTCACCTTGTCCGTCACCGCGGTGCGCATGGTGGTGCCGGCGCTGGCGCGCCACATGCACGCCCCCTGGGTGCTGCCCGCGGCGATGCTGGGCACGGCCGCCGTGTTCGTGGCCTACCCCTTTGCGGCCACGCCGGCCTGGATGGGCCTGTGCGCCGTGCTGCTGGGGGTGACGCTGGGCGCGGTGCAGCCGGTGGTGATGAACACCCTGCACCACCTGACGCCCGACCAGCGCCATGGCGAGGCGCTGGCCTTCCGGTCGATGGCGATCAATGCATCCAGCACGGTGATGCCCCTGGTGTTCGGTGCCAGTGGGGCGGTGGTGGGCGCCGGCGTGCTGTTCTGGGCCGTGGGTGCCGCCGTGGGCAGCGGGGCCTGGCTGGCCGGGCGCTTCAGGCCCTGAGCCTGGCCTGACCCTACAGGCCCTTCGGGCCCTGAGCCTGGCCTGGCGCGACGCGCGCAGCGCTAGAAGCGCAACCCGCCTTCGGGCACGGGTGGCGGCGGGGGTGGGGGTGGTGCCGGGCGGCGCGCGGCCGGTGCGTTGCTGGCCACCGCCGAAGCAGCCGCTGCCGGGCGCGGCGGCTGCTCCACCAGCGCGGTAGGCGCCGGCGGCTGCCAGCCCCGCGGCAGCCTGTTGTCGCGCGGGTAGCCGGCGGCGTCGATGTACGCACCCCAGTCGGTTTCGGAAAAGCCCCGCAGCGCCTGCGCGCCGATCGTCAGCGCCGGCACGGTGCGCCCGCCGACCAGACCCGTCAGTGCCTGGGCGTCGGCTTCGGTGCCGATGCGCCTTTCGCGGTAGGGCACGCCCCGCTGCTGCAGCCACTGCCGGCCGCTGTCGCAGGCCGGGCAGTCGTCCGACGTGTACAGCGTCACCGGGAATCGCTGCGCCAGCTGCCGCAGCTCGATCGGCAGGTTGGCCGCGGGCTGGGCCGCGGCCGCCCGCGCACCCGGCGTGCGCCCGATGGGCGTGACGTTCAGGCTGGTGTCGGCTGGCGGGCGGTCGGTGTAGGTGACGCGGCCATCGGCGCCCAAGATCTTGTACTGGGCCCCGGCCGGCAGGGCGCAGGCCAGCAGGCCCAGCACCGCGGCCAGGGTGCGCAGCGGGGCGGGGCGGCGCGCGGCCGCGGCCGGGCCGGCGGGCGTGAAGGCAGGCAGCTTCATCGAGGGGCCTCCGTACGGGCTAGCAAGGTGCCGGTGGGTTGCCAGGGGGCAGGGTGGGGCGATCGGCGAGCGTACCGGCCGCTCAGCCCAGGCCCTGGTGGCGCAGCAGGGCATCGAGCTGCGGTTCGCGGCCGCGGAAGGCCTTGAAGTTGTCGATCGCGCTACGGCTGCCGCCGGTTTCCAGGATGTGGGTGCGGAAGCGCTCGCCCGTGGCGGGGTCGAACACGCCGGCTTCCTCGAAAGCACTGTAGGCATCGGCCGACAGCACTTCGGCCCAGGCGTAGCCGTAGTAGCCCGCGGCATAGCCGCCGTCGAAAAGATGCGTGAAGCTGTAGGGGTAGCGCATGAAATCCGGCGGCGCGGTGGGGGCGATCTCGGCGCTGACCTCGCGCGCCAGATCCAGCACGCGCGATTCACTGCCCGCCTCCAGGTGCAGCCGCATGTCGAAGAGCGCGAACTCGCAGTGCCGCACCATGCGCAGGCCGCTGTGGAAGTGGCGCGCCGCCACCATGCGGTCGAACAGCGCGCGCGGCAGTGGCTGGCCGGTATCCACGTGCGCGGTGAGGCGCTGGAGCACTTCCCATTCCCAGCAGAAGTTCTCCATGAACTGGCTCGGCAGCTCGCAGGCGTCCCATTCGACGCCGGCGATGCCGGACAAGGACAGCTCGTCCACCTGCGTCAGCATGTGGTGCAGGCCGTGACCGAATTCGTGGAACAGCGTGATCACGTCGTCGTGGGTCAGCAGGCTGGGCTTGTCGCCCACGGGCGCGGCGAAGTTGCACACCAGTTGGGCCAGCGGCAGCTGCAGGGCGCCGTCCGGGCGCTGCCAGCGCTGCCGGGCATCGCTCATCCAGGCGCCCGAGCCCTTGCCAGGGCGGGCCAGCAAGTCCAGGTAGAAGCCGGCGATGGCCTGGCTGCCGCGGCTGACGCGGAAGAAGCGCACGCTGTCATGCCAGCGCGGCGCGGGTTCTTCGCGGATGGCCACGCCGAACAACGTTTCCACCAGCCGGAACAGGCCTTCCAGCACGCGCGGCAGCGTGAAGTACTGCTTGACCTCGCTGCTGCTGAAGGCGTAGCGCAGCTGTTTGAGCTTTTCGCTCGCGTAGGGGCGGTCCCAGGCCTGCAGATCGGGCAAGCCCAGCGCGCCATGCGCGAACTCGCGCAACTCGGCCAGTTCGCGGTCGGCGTGCGGGCGCGCGCGCCGCGCCAGATCGCGCAGGAACTTCAGCACGTCGGCCGGCGACGGCGCCATCTTCGGCACCAGCGAGAGGTGGGCGTAGCTGGCCTGGCCCAGCAGCGCGGCTTCTTCCTGACGCAAGGCCAGCAACTCGCTCACGACGGCGGTGTTGTCGTAGGCCGGGTCGCCCAGTTCGCTGGCGCGCGTGTTGTAGGCGCGGAAGAGCGCTTCGCGCAAATCGCGCCGGTCGGCGTACTGCAGCACGGGGATGTAGCACGGCGCCTTCAGCGTCAGCAGGCAGCCTTCCTGCCCGGCCGCTGCGGCTGCGGCGCGGGCAGCCTGCACGACGTCGGCCGGCACGCCGGCGAGATCGCTTTCGGGCACCACCCGCTGGTAGGCATCGGTTGCGTCCAGCACGTGGTTGCCGAAGGTCTGCGACAGCGCGGCGCTGCGTTCCTGGATCGCGGCAAAGCGTTGCCGGGCCGGGCCCTGGAGCTCGGCGCCACCCAGCACGAAATCGCGCAGCGCATCGGCCAGGGCCTTGCGCCGGGCGCTGCCCAACTGGCTGGCGGCCGGGCTGGCCGCCAGGGTCTTGTACTTGGCGTAGAGGCGCTCGTCAGCGCCCAGCCGGGTGTGGAAATCGACGATGCGGGGCTGGTTGTCGGCATGGGCCGCACGCAAGGCCGGGGTGTCGGCCACCGATTGCAGGAAGCTCACATGCCCCCAGGCGGCGTCCAGCCGCTCGACGGCCACGTCCAGCACGCGGGCCATGGCGTCGTAGTCGGCTGGGACGTCCGGGCCCACCACCTGCTCCAGCGCGGCATCGGCAGCGGCCAGCAACTCGTCGATGGCGGGCGCCACGTGCTCGGGCTGGATGGCATCGAACGGCGGCAGGTCGCCGCCCGCGAGCAGGGGATTGGCGTTCATGGCGTGGCTTCCGCGGCTTGAAGGGTGTTGACGAGCAACATCGTGATTGTCATCGGGCCCACGCCGCCCGGCACGGGCGTGATCCAGCCATTCGAGCCCAGCGCTTCACGCACGGCCGGGAAATCGACGTCGCCGCACAGCTTGCCCGCGTCGTTGCGGTTCATGCCGACGTCGATCACGACGGCCCCGGGCTTGACCATGTCGGCCCGCAGCGTGTCTCGCCGCCCCACGGCCACCACCACGACATCGGCCTGGCGCGTGTGCACCGACAGGTCGGGCGTGGCGCTGTGGCAGACCGTGACGGTGGCATGGGCCTGCAGCAGCAGCAGCGCCATCGGCTTGCCCACCGTGTTGCTGCGGCCGATCACTACCGCGTGCTGGCCGCGCAGGCTGCGGCCGGTGCTGTCGATCAGCTGCATGCAGCCATAGGGCGTGGCCGGGCGCAGGCCGGGCAGGCCGGCCATCAGGCAGCCGGCCGAATGCACGGAAAAGCCGTCCACGTCCTTGGCGGTGGCAATGGCCTCGATCACCTTGTGCGCATCGATGTGCGGCGGCAGCGGCATCTGCACCAGGATGCCGTGGATCGAGGGGTCGGCGTTCAGCGCTGCCACGCGCGCCAGCAGCGCGGCTTCGCTCAGGCTGGCGTCGTAGCGCTCGAGCACCGAGTGCAGGCCATGCTCTTCGCAGGCCTTGACCTTGTTGCGCACGTAGACGGCGCTGGCGGGGTCGTCGCCGACCAGGATCACCGCCAGGCCGGGGCGGCGCCCGGCTGCAGCCATGGCCGCGGCCCGCTGGCCCACCTGGGCCCGGATGTCGCGTGACAGCGCCACGCCGTCGATCAGTTGTGCAGTCATCGTCAGTGGGGCCCGGCGGGCCGGAGGAGATGGGAGGTGCAGGCGGGTGCCAAGAAAAAGGCCGCGTCGAAGGCGGCCTGTGGGGGTACGGTGTGCTGCCGGGCGGTCAAGCCTTGCCCTGGGCGCCGAGGGCGATCTTGAGCAGATCGGCCACAGTGTTGGCATTGAGCTTTTCCATGATGTTGGCGCGGTGCGCCTCGACCGTCTTGATGCTGATGCCCAGGTCGTCGGCGATCTGCTTGTTCAGGCGGCCGGCGACGATGCGCTCGAGCACCTGCGCCTCGCGCGTGGTCAGCCGGCTGAGCAGGGCATCCCGGCTGGCTTGCTCCTGGTGCTGGCTGAAAGCGCTGCGGGCCTGGTCCAGCATGCGCTCGACCAGGCCGAGCAGTTCTTCTTCCTTGAACGGCTTCTCGATGAAATCCATCGCGCCCTTCTTCATCGTCGTCACGGCCATCGGCACATCGCCATGGCCGGTGATGAAGACGATGGGCAGCGGGCTCTTGCGTTCCAGCAGCCGGTCCTGCAGTTCCAGGCCGCTCATGCCGTCCATGCGGATGTCGGCGATCAGGCAGGCGACTTCGCGCGGATCGAAGCGGCTCAGGAAGGATTCCGACGAATCGAAGCACTTGACGCGGTAGTCCTTGCCTTCGAGCAGCCATTGCAGGGAATCGCGCACGGCCTCGTCGTCGTCGACGACGTAGACGGTGCCCTTCTTGGGGATCAGGCTCATTCGGATGAAACGCGGTCAGCGCTGGTTGGGCGGGGTGGGGGCGGGGGGCTGGCGGCCCCGGTGGCTGGGCCGGCTGCGGCGCCAGGGCGGGGGCCCGGGCCGGAGACGGTGGCCGCCTCGGTACCGAAATCGCCGTCCAGGCCGCCGAAGGAAGAATCACCGCGCGCTGCGACGTCAACCGGCACGGTGAACGAAAAACGACAGCCCACGGCCTGCTTTCCATTGTAGATGTTCTGGGCCCGCATCCGCCCCTGGTGGGACTCGACGATCGTGCGGCACAGGCTCAGGCCGATGCCCAGGCCTTCGGGCTTGGTGGAGAAGAAGGCCTCGTACAGACGTTCGGCCACTTCGTCCTGCAGGCCCGGGCCCATGTCGGTGACGCTGAACTCGATCACGCCGCCTTCCTCGGGCGTGTGCTTGGGCACCACGCGCAGCTCGATGTGGCGGCGCGGCGTGGGCAGCTGCGCGCTGTCGATGGCCTCGGCCGCGTTCTTGAGCAGGTTCAGCAGCACCTGCTCGATCAGGATCGGATCGACCTGGATCACCGGCAGGCGCTGCGCCACATACGTGTGAATCGCGACATTGCGCCGCCGCAGCTCAAAGCCGGCCAGTTCGACCGCGTCGTCGACGATCTGCCTTGGCTGTGCGGGCTGGCGTTGCGGCTCGCTGCGCTTCACGAAGGCGCGGATGCGCCGGATGATCTGGCCGGCGCGATCGGCCTGCCGGGCGGTCTTCTGCAACGCCGTGACCAAGTCGTCCTGCGTGATGCTCTCGGCCTTCACGCGCGTGACCATCCCGTTGCAGTAGTTGGTGATGGCCGTCAGCGGCTGGTTGAGCTCGTGCGCCACCGAGCTGGCCATCTCTCCCATCGTCACCAGGCGGCTGGTGACCTGCGCCTTCTCGGCCTGCGCCGCGAACTGTTCCTCGGCCCGCAGGCGGGCGGTGATGTCGGTGGCGATCAGCATCTGCGCCAGGCGCCCGTCGGTCCACTGCAGGTAGCGCGAGCGCACGTCGAACCACTTCTGCATCGATTCGATGTAGACCTCGCGCGTGTCGGCGCCGCTTTCCGTCAGCGCTTCCGTGGGCAGGCCGGACAGCGCATCGACCTCGTCGCCGTCGTCGTCGGCATAGCCTGGCGTCTGCGGCTGGTCGGGTGCCATGCCGCCGGCCATCATCTGGTGGCCGCGGGTGTCGTTGCCGAACCAGAGCCGGTAGCTGCGGTTGGCAAACAGCAGCTCGCCCGGCTGCACCGACAGCACCGAGACCGATGCGTCCAGCCCTTCCAGCACGGTCGTGAAGCGTTCATGGCTGGCGGTGAGCTGGTCACGGATGCGCTTGGCTTCGGTGATGTTGGTCATGCTCGTCATCCAGCCGGTCTGCTGCCCCTTGGGGTCGATCAGCGGGCTGACGTACATGCGGCCGTCGAAGACGCTGCCGTCCTTGCGCATCACCTTGACCTCGATACCGCCGGCCGGGCTGCGGCCCTGCAGCTCCTGCTTCAGCAGCCGGGCGTTTTCTTCCAGCCGGTCCTGTGGCCAGTGCGGGTAGGGCGGCAGGGCGCCGACGAGCTCGGCGATCGAGAAGCCCGTCATCTGGCAGAACGCCGCGTTGACGTAGGTGATGCGGCCCTCCAGGTCCATCGCGCGCATGCCGGTGGGCATGCTGTTTTCCATCGCGCGGCGGAAATTGGTTTCCTGGACCAGCGCGCCCTGGATCTGCCCGCGCCTGCGCATGTGGCGCCAGGTGCCCAGCAGCATCCACACCGTCAGCACCGACAGCGCCACGACCATCCAGAACAGGCTGTTGTCGACCAGGCCGATGGACGTGCGGTAGCCATGGCCGCGCAGCACCAGGCCGTTCAGCGCCGGGCTCAGCGGGGCGTCGCTGGTGATCTGGGGGCGGTCGCGGCCGCGGGCGGCCTCGCCGGGCATCTGGGTGAGCGTGTTGGCCAGCAGGACCTGGCGTTCGTCGACGATGGAAATCGAGTGCCGGCGCGATACCTCGACCGGCACGAAGCGCCGCAGCAGGCCTTGGACGTCGTACTCCGCGATCAGTGCGCCGCTGAAGTTGCCGCGCTCGATCAGCGGCACCTGCAGCTGAAAGACGGCCAGCCCGCCAGCGGCCTGCATGGCGCGCGAATAGACCGGCTGGCGCGCACTGCGCGCGGCCATGAAGGCTTTCTCGGATTCCGTGCCGGCCCCTTGCTGCGGCAGCGTCGGCACCGGCACGCCTTCGGGCGCCAGCGGCAGGAAGGCCACGCCCCACAGGCTGGCGCGCGGCTCGCGCGCGGCGTTGACCCAGCTCAGGTGCGTGACCTCGGGCCGCTCGCGCACGAAGGCGGCGGCCTGCAGGGTGAATTCCTCGGCCGTGATCTGGCGCGCCAGCAGTTCGCGCGCCATGCGCACCAGGGCTTCCTCGTTCTGGATCAGTCGCAGGCCGATCTGCTGCTGGGTGATCTCGGTATCACGTCGGACGGAATCAGTCTCCCGCTCGATTTCCTCGTTGCGCAGCGTCCAGAAGGCCGAAATGATCGCCGCCAGGAACAGCAGCACCGACAGCAGCGGCCCCAGGGTGGCGTAGCGGTCCTGCCGCTGGGGCGACTGGCGGCGCCACCAGCCGTTGAACAGCCGCTGCACGGCCGGCAGCAGCGGGGTGCGGGGGCGGTTCGGCGTGGCGGCGGGCATCGCGTGATTATCCCGGCCGTGGCGCGCCGCCTGTGCCAGCCGAAGGCTACGTAGATTCCACATTGTGAAGTTCAACAGCACTATTTGAAAAATCGGCGAGCTGTGACAAACTGCGGCCCGCCGCAAAACAGAGCTTTCAGGAGACACGCATGTCCGCACTCCCCGAGTCCTTTCTTGGCCACGCCAGCAGCGCCAACGACACGGACGCCCAGGAAACCCGTGAATGGCTGGACGCGCTGTCGGCCGTCATTGCCGCAGAAGGCCCGGAACGAGCGCACTTCCTGCTGGAGCAGCTGCTCGAGCAGGCGCGGCAAGCCAGCGTCGACATGCCGTTTTCCGCCAACACCGGCTACGTGAACACCATCGAGCCTGCCGAGGAGGAGCGCAGCCCCGGCAACCTGGAGCTCGAAGGCCGCCTCCGCGCCTACATGCGCTGGAACGCCATGGCCCTGGTGGTCAAGGCCAACCGCCTGCACCCCGCCGACGGCGGCGACCTGGGCGGCCACATCAGCAGCTTTGCCAGCCTGGCGCATATGTTCGCTGCCGGCTTCAACCACTTCTGGCATGCCGACAGCCCCGAACGCGGCGGCGACCTGCTCTACATCCAGGGCCACAGCAGCCCGGGCATCTACGCCCGCGCCTTCATGGAAGGCCGCATCACGGAAGAGCAGATGCTGAACTTCCGCCAGGAAGTGGGCGGCAAGGGCCTGAGCAGCTACCCGCACCCCAAGCTGATGCCGGACTTCTGGCAGTTCCCCACCGTCAGCATGGGCCTGGGGCCCTTGATGGCCATCTACCAGGCGCGCTTCCTGAAGTACCTGCAAGCGCGCGGCATCGCCGACACGAAGGACCGCAAGGTCTGGGTGTTCTGCGGCGACGGCGAGATGGACGAACCCGA
>JAIXZR010000117.1 GCA_027489455.1 Rubrivivax sp.
CAGCTGGCTCAGCAGCCCGGCGGCGGCGATGGCGGCGATGGCCGCGGCGGGTGCCTTGTTCGAAGCCCTGCGCCGCCTGGCAGCCGCGCAGGGTCTGGCCCCGGAGGTGGCGGCCCTGGTCGGCCTGTGCCTGGCGGCGCTGCTGAACTACGCGCTCACCTGCACGGCGCTGGTGGGCATGATGGCCGTCAAGCGCGGGGCGGCGCTGCAGCCGCTGGCCTGGCTGGGCAGCGCGCCCTGGGTGGCCGCCGTGGGCCTGGGCTCGGCCTTTGTCGCTGGCCTGGTGCATCTGAACGCGGTGCGCTTTGGGGCCGGGGTGATCCTCGTTTCGGTGGCGATGATGCTGGGCCTGGTGGCGCTGCTGCGCACCAGCCTGCGGCGCCAGGAAGCCGAGCGCAGCCAGCAGGAAGCGCTGGTGAACGCAGCGCAGCGCGAGGCCGAGCTCAGCCAGCAGCGCTTCACCGCCGCCTTCACGCACGCCGCCGTGGGCATGGCCATCGTGCGCGCTGACGGCGGCATCCTGCAGGTCAACCAGGCGCTGTGCGATCTGCTGGGGCGCACGCCCGAAGGCCTGCTGGGCCAGCCCTTCGGCAGCCTGCTTCACGAGGGCGACCTGGCGCTGCTGCAGCGCCACGCGCTGGCGGCGCAGGGCGGCGTGGTGCCGCGCCAGGCGCCGGGCGGGGCGCCGGCAGGCGAGCGCAGCTTCTCGATGGAGCTGCGTGTGGCCAGTGCCGACGGGCGCGAGCTTTGGGTGGTGCTGCACTGCAGCCCGCACATCGATCTGGGCAGCGAGGCCGGCTGCCTGATCTACCAGCTGCACGACATCACCTCGCGCCACCTGGCCGAGGCGCGGCTGCAGCACATCGCCTTCCACGACGGCCTGACCGATCTGGCCAACCGCAACTGCTTCAACGAGCGCCTGGAAGTGGCCGTCGAGCGCAGCCGCATCGACGCGCGCCAGCGCTTTGCCGTGCTGTTCCTGGACCTGGACCGCTTCAAGATCGTCAACGACAGCCTGGGCCACCTGGCCGGCAACCTGCTGCTGCAGGAGGTGGCGCAGCGGCTGCGCGCCTGCGTGCGGCCGCGCGACCTGGTGGCGCGCCTGGGTGGCGACGAGTTCGCCGTGCTGCTGGAAGACGTCAACGACCCGGAAGTGGGCCTGCAGCTGGCGCAGCGCGTGCTGACGGCCCTGAGCCAGCCTCTGGCCGTCAACGGCACGGAAGTGGTGCCGGGGGCCAGCATCGGCATCACCTTCAGCGACTTGGGCTACCGCACCGTGGACGAGGTGCTGCGCGACGCCGACCTCGCGATGTACGAGGCCAAGGCCGCCGGCCGTGGCCGCGTGGCGCTGTTCGACAGCAGCATGCACGAGAAGGTGGCCGAGAAGCTGGCGCTCGAGGCCGATCTGCGCCACGCCATCGGCGAAGGCCAGCTGAGCGTGCACTTCCAGCCCATCTACCGGCTCGAGCCTTACCAGCTGCACGGTTTCGAGGCCCTGGCGCGCTGGGTGCACCCGGTGCGCGGGCCTGTGAGCCCGGCGGTGTTCATCGGGCTGGCCGAGGAATCGGGCCACATCGAAGCCGTCACCGATTGGGTGATCGACCATTCGCTGGCGCAGCTGGCGCTGTGGCGGCAGCTGCCGGGGTGGGAGAACCTGGGCATCCACGTCAACATCTCGGGCCGCGACCTGGCGCGCGCCAGCCTGGCCCAGCACGTGCAGCAGACGCTGGACCGCCATGCCGTGCCGGCCCGCGCGCTGACGCTGGAGATCACCGAAACCACGCTCATGGACCGGCTGGACGTGGCCTTGCAGACCATGAACCAGCTGCGCACGCTGGGCGTGGGTTTCTCGATCGACGACTTCGGCACCGGCTATTCGTCGCTGGCCTACCTGGGCACGCTGCCGATCGACAGCCTGAAGATCGACCGCAGCTTCGTCATGGGCCTGCACCAGGCGCCGCAGAACGTGGAGATCGTGCGCGCGGTGCAGAACCTGGGCCAGAGCCTGGGCCGGCAGATCATCGCCGAGGGCGTGGAGACACCCGAGCAACTGGCGATGCTGCGCCAGCTGGGGGTGTGCTTCGGCCAGGGCTACCTGCTCAGCCGCCCGCTGCGGGCCGAGGCGGCGCAGGCGCTGCTGAGCCTGGCGCCGGCCGTGCCGGCGCATCCGGCGACGCTGGCGTAGCGGCGGGTGCTGCCGGCGCCGCAGGCGCATCCGTCACCAGGCCGATGCGTGACAGCCCGGCCTGCTGCACCCAGCCGATGAGTTCAGCCACGCGACCGTAGGGCACGGCGCTGTCGGCGCGCAGCTGCACTTCCGTCAGCGGGTTGCGTTGCGCCGCGGCGCGGGCCTGCTCGGTGATGCGGGCCTGGGCGGTGGCGGCGTCGAGCTTGTCTTCGCCGATGTAGAGCCCGCCTTGCGCATCGATGGCCAGCGCCAGGCTGGCCGGCGCGGCGCTGCTGCTGCCGGCATCGGTGGCGGGCAGGTCCAGCTGCAGGCTGCGCGCCATCAGCGGCGCGCTGATGATGAAGATCACCAGCAGCACCAGCATCACGTCGATCAGCGGCGTCATGTTGATGTCGCTGATGGGCTGCGCGCCAGGGCGGCGCTCCAGGCGGCCGAAGCTCATCGCGGCTGCCGCGGCGTCATGCCGGTGGCCCGCCCGGCGGCTGCAGCGCGCTGTGCAGCAGGTCGTGCGCGAAGCCTTCGAGCTCGGCCTCGCAGGCTGCCACGCGCTGGCCGAAGATGTTGTAGGCCAGCACCGCCGGCACGGCCACGGCGATGCCGGCGGCCGTCATGATCAGCGCTTCGCCGATCGGGCCGGAGACGCGGTCGATGCTCAGGCTGCCACTGTCGGCGATGCCCGTCAGCGCCATGAACACGCCCCAGACCGTGCCCAGCAGGCCCACGAAGGGCGCGGTGTTGCCGATCGAGGCCAGCAACACCTGGCCGAATTGCAGGTGTGCCAGCCCGCGGTGCAGCGCGTCGCGCAACCGGCGCGTCAGCTGCGCCTGCAGGCCGGCGTGCTGGTCCAGCGTACCGGCCGGCGCGCGTGCGGTGGCGGCGTCCAGCAGCGGCAGCAGCAGGCGTTCGCGGTCCAGGCCGGCCAGGCGGGCGCGGCCGTCGGCCAGGGTGGGGGCATCCCAGAACGCGGGCACGGCGCGGGCGATGTCGGTCTGCGCGCGGCGCAGCACCCAGCTCTTCCAGAAGATCAGCACCCAGGCCAGCACCGACATCGCCAGCAGCAGCACCGCCACGGCGCGGCCGATGGTGTCGGTGGCGTTCCAGAAGGTGGCCAGGCCCGTCATCGCCGCCGTGTCACAGGCTCACAGGCCCAGCACGTCGTTCATGCCATACAGGCCCGTGCTGCCGGGCGGCAGCGCGGCCAGGTAGCGCGCGGCGCGCAGGCTGCCTTCGGCGTAATTGGCGCGGCTGCTGCTCTTGTGGCTGATCTCGATGCGCTCGCCGGTGCCGCAGAACATCACCGTGTGGTCGCCGACGATGTCGCCGCCGCGCAGCGTGGCAAAGCCGATCGCGCCTGGATCGCGTTCGCCGGTATGGCCGTGGCGCGCGAACACGCCGTCGCGTGCCAGATCGCGCCCGCGGGCGCGTGCCAGCACCTCGCCCATCGCCAGCGCGGTGCCGCTGGGCGCGTCCACCTTGTGCCGGTGGTGCGCTTCCAGCACCTCGATGTCGTAGTCCGGCCCCAGCGCCAGCGCGGCCTGCTTCAGCAGTTGCAGCACCACGTTCACGCCCACGCTCATGTTGGGCGCGAACACCAGCGCCAGCTGCTGTGCATGGGCACCCAGCCGGGCCTTCTGCTCGGGGCTGAAGCCGGTGGTGCCCACCACCGCCCGCACGCCCAGCGCCTGGCAGGCCGCCAGGTGGGCCAGCGTGCCTTCGGGGCGCGTGAAGTCGATCAGCACCTGCGCGTCGACCAGGCCCTGGTGCAGATCGGCCGTGATCGCCACGCCCGTGCTGCGGCCCAGGAAGGCACCGGCGTCCTGCCCCAGCGCCGGGCTGCCGGGCACGTCCAGCACGCCGCTGAGCTGGCCGTCCGGGCTGGCGAGCACGGCCTCGATCAGCATGCGGCCCATGCGGCCGGAGCCGCCGGCAATGGCGATGCGCGGCATGCGGCGCGTCAGCTGGCTTCCAGCGGCGGGTAGCTGCGCACCGGGCCGGTTTCTTCCACCGGCGGCGCGGGCGGCCGCGGCGGGATCGGCAGCGCCTTGCGCTCGTCTTCGCTCAATTCGAGCTTGGGAGCGCGCAGGTCCTTGAAGCGGCTGATGGAGGCGACGAACTCGCGCTCGGAAGGCAGGTCGCCGGCTTCGATGCTCTTGACGACATCGCCTTCGAAAGTCACCACCACGCTGCGGCGCTGCACGGACGTGTTGGGCCGACGCAGCGTGAACAGGTAGTCCCAGCGCTGGGCGTGGAAGGGGTCGCTGATCAGCGGCGTGCCCAGCACGTCGCGCACCTGCAGGCGCGTCATGCCGGGGCGCACCAGGGCTGCCTGTTCCTTGGTGATGGCATTGCCCTGCACGATGTCGATGCGGTAGGGCGTGATCAGGCCGAACAGGCTGTCCGTGCGCTGCAGCGATTCGCAGCCGGCCAGCGCCAGCGTGGCGGCCAGCACGGCGGCAAGGCCCAGGCGGCGCTGGGAAAAGGGGGTGCGCGTCATGGGCGGCGGGCTCGGGCGGCAGGTGGGGGCACGGAGGGGCCGGGACGGGTGTCTCGGTATGATCTTTGCATTTTAGCGGTGCACCCCCTTCGCCGCCTGCCACGCACCTTTGCCCCCGCCCCCGCCACGCCGGCACGACACCAAGGCCATCCCCATGGGCAACCACGCCGACGACCTGAAGAGCAGCGGCCTGAAGGCCACGCTGCCGCGCATCAAGATCCTGGAAGTCTTCCAGAGCACGCAGCGCCGGCACATGACGGCCGAGGACGTCTACAAGGCCCTGCTGGGCGAAGGCGCCGACATCGGCCTGGCCACCGTCTACCGCGTGCTGATGCAGTTCGAGCAGGCCGGCCTGCTGACACGCAGCAACTTCGAGAGCGGCAAGGCCGTGTTCGAACTCAACGAAGGCCAGCACCACGACCACCTGGTGTGCCTGACCTGCGGCCGGGTCGAGGAATTCTTCGACGCCGAGATCGAGCAGCGCCAGCACGCCATCGCCCAGGCCCGCGGCTTCGACCTGCAGGAGCATTCGCTGGCCCTGTACGCGCGCTGCACCAAGGCGCAGTGCGACTACCGCAACAAATGACCACGCCAGGGCTGCGCGTAGGGGTGGTGGGCACCGGCCTGATCGCCGGCTTCACCACCACCGCGCTGGCGGCTTCGGGCGCCTGCGTGCCGGTGGCCGTGTCGTCGCGCCGGCAGGCGTCGGCCCTGGCCTTCGCGTCGCGCCATGGCCTGGCTGCGGCTTATGACGACTGGCAGGCGATGCTGGCATCGCCCGAGATCGATGCCGTCTACGTGGCCACGCCGACCGCGGCACGCGAACCGATCGCGCTGCAGGCGGCGCGGCAGGGTAAGCATGTGCTGGCGGAAAAGCCGTTTGCGAGCATGGCTTCCCTGCGCGTCATCACGCTGGCCTGCCAGCAGCGCGGCGTGGCCTTCCTGGACGGCACGCACTTCGTGCACCACCCACGCCATCGGCTGCTGAAGGCCAGCCTGGCTGATCGCATCGGCCGCGTGCAGGCGCTGCGCTGCAGCTTCTTCTTCCCCACCGGCGACCGCAGCAACATGCGCTACGACACAGCGCAGGAGCCCTGGGGCGCGATCGGCGACATGGGCTGGTACGCGATGCGCGCGATCGCCGAATACCTGGCGCCCGAGGCCGCGCTGCTGCACAGCAGCGGTGTGCTGCACCGCGACCCCGCCACGGGCGCAGCCGTGCGCGGCGCCGGGCTGATGCACTTCGAAGGTGGCGCCACCGCCACCTGGGACGTGGGCTACGACGCCGACGCCTGCCTGCAGGACCTGCAGCTGCTGGGCGAGCGCGGCGTGATCACGCTCGACGACTTCGTGCTCGACTGGGCCCAGGGCTACATGCTGCCGCGGCCGGGCTTCGTGGCCGGCTTCCACCAGCACAGCGGCATGGCCCATGCCGGCGACCGCGCCTGGGTGCCGGTGCCATCGGAGCTGCCCGCCAACGTGCGCATGGCGCAGCAGTTTGCCGCGCTGGCGCGCGATCCGGCCGGCGCGGCGGCTGCTGCCAGCCGGCAGGCCAGCCTGCGCACGCAGGCGCTGCTGGATGCGGCCTGGGCCAGCCTGCGCCCTGCCAGCTGAAGACGCTGCACCATGGCCAGTGGCGCCGGGGACCTGATCGCCCAGCTGGGCCTGCAGCCGCTGCCGGTGGAAGGCACCTTGTTCAGCCCGGTCTACCGCGGCGCGGGCTGCAGCAGCATGCTGGGCCTGTACTGCGAGCCGCCGGCCGGGCCGCTGAGCCTGTCGCTGTTCCACCGGCTGCCGGTGGACGAGGTCTGGTACCACCAGGGCGGCGATGCGCTGCGCCTGGTGCTGCTGCACCCCGGCGGCCGTTGCGAAGACGTGCTGCTGGGCAGCGACATCGCCGGCGGCCAACGGCTGCAGCACGTCGTGCCGGCGGGCAGCTGGCAGGCCGGGCACTGGCTGCCGGGCGGGCAGCGGGGTTACGCGTTGTTCGGCTGTGCCGTGGCACCGGCTTTCGAAAGCCGCATGTTCGAAGGCGGCACCGCCAGCGTGCTGCTGGCCGGCTGGCCGCAGCGCGCCGCCGACATCGCCCGGCTGGCCTGCGCGCCAGGGCACACGCAGATGCCCGAGCTGTAGCTCAGCCCTTGGAACCCGAAGAACGCGGCCCCGCGCCGTCAGAGCCGGCCGCCATCGCCTTG
Organism: Rubrivivax sp.; assembly: GCA_027489455.1. Classification (GTDB taxonomy): domain Bacteria; phylum Pseudomonadota; class Gammaproteobacteria; order Burkholderiales; family Burkholderiaceae_C; genus Rubrivivax. Next base: position 6,878 of record JAIXZR010000117.1, read on the forward strand.
GCCTGCCGCGCCACGAAATCGGCGTAGGTGTCGATGCCGCGCAGCTGCAGCACGGTGTTGCGCACCGCGGCTTCCACCAGCACGGCCAGGTTGCGGCCGGCGCCGACGGCGATCACGACCTTGCGCACCGGTTGGTCCAGCACGTTCTCGAACAGCGGCTCGTAGGGCAGGCGTTCGAACTCCTGGTCCAGCACTTCCTGGCGCACCAGGTGCACGATGAGCTTGAGCCGCATCTTGCGGCGCACGGCCGTCTCGCCGAAGATGGCCTTGATGTCCAGCAGCCCGATGCCGCGCACTTCCAGCAGGTTTTGCAGCAGCTCGGGGCAGCGGCCTTCCAGGGCAGTCTGGCTGATGCGGTAGATGTCCACCGCGTCGTCGGCCACCAGGCCGTGGCCGCGGCTGATGAGCTCCAGCCCCAGTTCGCTCTTGCCCAGACCGGATTCGCCCGTCAGCAGCACGCCCAGGCCCAGGATGTCCATGAACACGCCATGGCGCGTGATGCGGTCGGCGAAGTGCAGGCCCAGGTAGCCGCGCACCACGTCGATGACGTGGCCGGCCGATTCCTCGGTGACGAACAGCGGGATCTCGGCCCGGTCGCACATCGCCACCAGCCGCTCGGGGGGCAGTTGCCCGTCGGCCACCACCAGCACCGGGGGCTCGAGCGTGACGATGCGCGAGATGCGCCGTTCCTGGTCCTCCGGCGAGGCGGCCAGCAGGTAGGCCACTTCACGCCGCCCCACCAGCTGCACGCGGTAGGGGTGGATGTAGTTCAGGTAGCCCACCAGATCGGCGGCGGAGCGCGCGTCGCGCACGGCTGCATCGTCGAAGCGGCGCTCAGGGTGGGCGTGCCCGGCAATCCAGCGCCAGCGCAGCGTCTGGCGGTGGGCTTCGAACAGCGCCTCGGCGCTGATGGAAGACGGTTTCACGGGCGGTGGCTAGGCCACGGACTTCAGCGGTTCCCAGTCCGAGATCAGCTTGTGCACGCCGGCGGCTTCGGGCTCGGTCTTGAGCCGTTCACGCAGTTCGCGGTCGGACAGCATCTCGGCGATTTCCGACAGGATCTCCAGGTGGCGCTGCGTCGCCGCTTCGGGCACCAGCAGGAAGATCAGCAGCGCCACCGGCTCGTCGTCGGGGGCGTCGAAGGGGATGGGCTGCTGCACGCGCACGACCGCGGCCAGCGGGTTCTTCAGGCCCTTGATGCGGCCGTGCGGGATCGCCACCGCGTGCCCCAGGCCGGTGGAGCCCAGGCGTTCGCGGGCGAAGAGGTTGTCGGTCACGATGCCGCGGGCGATCGCGTGCTGGTTCTCGAACAACAGGCCGGCCTGCTCGAAGACGCGCTTCTTGCTGGTCGCATCCACATTCACCAGCACGTTGGCAACGGGCAGGATGGCGGTGAGGCGGTTCATCGTGGCAGGACCCCCGGTGCCGCCGTCATGGCCCCGACATCGGGGTCTGGCAGGCACGGTTGTGTTGAGAGCGCCGCATCATACTCATCGGGTTCGCCCTAGGGTCTAGAGCGGTCACCCTCAAACGCTGGGTCACGGCGCTGTTTCGGCATGGCGGCAACAAGACCGACCAGCGCCGTTCCGGCAGATGAAAAAAACGGCCCCATCGGGGCCGTCAGTCCACAGCGGCGGCGGCAGGTCAGGGCTGGCCGGCGTCCAGGCGCTTGGGCGCGGTGTGGTGGTGGTCCTGCAGGCGGTCCTTGTGGCGCACCACCTGGCGGTCGAGCTTGTCCATCAGCTGGTCGATCGCGGCATACATGTCCTCGTGGGCCTGCTCGACGAAGATGTCGCGGCCCTTCACGTGCAGCGTCACCTCGGCCTTCTGCCTTCGTTCCTTTTCCCGCAGCTTTTCCACGCTGAGAAGCACGTTCACATCGACCACCTGGTCGAAATGGCGCGTGACGCGGTCCAGCTTGGTGAGCACGTACTCTCTCAACGCGGGCGAGACGTCGAGGTGATGGCCGCTGATCGTCAAGTTCATCAGAACCTCCTTTGCGAGGGGTGGGAAAAGGCCGGGCAAGGCCGGCAGGGGGAAAGCAGGCAGGGACGGGTGCTTCGAATTCGGGCAGACCGGAGGCGCAGGACGGGGCCTGGCTGGCGTGGGAGAGTGGGAGGCTGCAGGGGCAAAACCGGCGGAAAGGCGGCTAGCGGGGCGGGGCGGGGAGGCAGGCTGTCTCGGTGGCCGCAGGGGCCGGGCCGCCGCCGGCGGGCTGCGGTCAGGTCCAGTGTGCGCCCGTTGCAGGCGCGTGACAAGCGGGTGCCCTGGCCCCGCCAGGGTCGGGGCCGTGCGTTTGTTCACCCGCCGGGGCCGGGCCCGGCCTGGCGGTGAAATTGCTACAGCGGGGCGCACCTGTCGACCCGAACCGCCCCGCTGCCCTGAAACTGCCGGCATGAACGCAACCGCCCCCCTGGTGATCGACAACGCCACCCTGCCCGATGGCCGGCGCGGCATGCGCGTGCTGGCGCTGGACGGGCGCATCGCCGCGATCGGGCCGGCTGCCGCGGCGCAGCCGCTGCCTGCCGGCGCGCAATGGCTGGACGCCCAGGGCTGGCTGCTGAGCCCGCCCTTCGTCGATGCGCACTTCCACCTGGACGCCACGCTCAGCCACGGCCTGCCGCGTGTCAACGCCAGCGGCACGCTGCTGGAAGGCATCGCGCTGTGGGGCGAGCTCAAGCCGCTGCTGACGGAAGAAGCGATCGCCGAACGCGCACTGGCCTATTGCGACTGGGCCGTGGCGCGCGGGCTGCTGGCGATCCGCAGCCATGTCGACATCTGCGATGACCGGCTGCTGGCCGTGCGCGCGCTGCTGGCCGTCAAGCGCCAGGTCGCGCCCTACCTCGACCTGCAGCTCGTGGCCTTCCCGCAGGACGGGCTGTTGCGCAGCCCCGGCGCGCTGGCCAACCTGCAGCGCGCGCTGGACCTGGGCGTGGACGTGATCGGCGGCATCCCGCATTTCGAACGCACGCAGGCCGAAGGCGCCGAGAGCGTGCGCATCCTGTGCGAACTGGCGGCCGCGCGCGGCCTGCCGGTGGACATGCACTGCGACGAGAGCGACGACCCGCAGTCGCGCCACATCGAGACCCTGGCCTTCCACACCCAGCGCCTGGGGCTGCAGGGGCGGGTGACGGGATCGCACCTCACGTCCATGCACTCGATGGACAACTACTACGCCAGCAAGCTGTTGCCGCTGATCGCCGAAAGCCAGGTGCACGTGGTGGCCAACCCGCTCATCAACATCACCCTGCAGGGCCGGCACGACCACTACCCCAAGCGCCGCGGCATGACGCGCGTGCCGGAGCTGCTGGCCGCGGGCGTGAACGTGGCCTTCGGGCACGACTGCGTGATGGACCCCTGGTACAGCTTCGGCTCGGCCTGCATGCTGGAGGTGGCGGCGATGGGCCTGCACCTGGCGCAGATGACCAGCAGCCTGGGCCAGCGCCAGTGCTTCGATGCCGTGACCGTGAATGCCGCGCGCGTGCTGGGCCTGCCCGGCTACGGGCTGGCGGTGGGTGGCCGGGCGGACGCCGTGCTGCTGCAGGCGCGCACGCCGGAAGAAGCCATCCGCCTGCGCGCCCAGCGCCTTGCCGTCGTGCGCGGCGGGGCCGTCGTCGCCCGCATGGCCCCGGCCACGGCCGAACTCGCCTTGCCAGGGCGCCCCGCGTCAGTGGACTTCACGCGACAGCCCCCTGGCTAGAATGAATTCGACCTCTTCTACCGGCTCCCCCGGCACGCCATGAAACTGATCGCCTCGCTCACCAGCCCCTACGTGCGCAAGGTCCGCATCGTCCTGGCGGAAAAGAAGCTCGAAGCCCCGCTGGTGCTGGAAGACGTCTGGGGCTCCGACGCCATCCTCAAGAGCAACCCGCTGGGCAAGGTGCCCTGCCTGGTGCTGGACGGCGGCGAGGCGATCTTCGATTCGCGCGTGATCGTCGAGTACCTGGACACGCTCAGCCCGGTGGGCAAGCTGATCCCGCCCTCGGGCCGCGAACGCACCGAGGTCCGCACCTGGGAAGCCCTGGCCGACGGCGTGCTGGACGCCAGCGTGCTGGCGCGCATGGAAGCGCACTGGACGGGCCGCAGCAGCGAGCAGCGCTCGCAGGCCTGGATCGACCGCCAGATGAGCCGTGTGCACGCGGCCATCAAGGCCATGGCGCTGGGGCTGGGCGACAAGCCCTACTGCGTGGGCAACCACCTCACCCTGGCCGACATCGCCGTGGGCTGCGCCCTGGGCTACCTGAACTTCCGCTACGCGGAGATCGACTGGCGCGGCGACCACCCCAACCTGGGCAAGCTCTACGACAAGCTCGCAGCGCGCCCGAGCTTTGTGGACACGGCGCCACCGGCCTAGCGGCCCCTAGGCTGCGGCCTGCCAGCTTTCGCTGCGGGCCAGCGGCCAGTACAGGCTGAACACCTTGTGCGGCCAGGGCTCGCGGCCGGCGACGGCTTGCAGCAGCTGGCCCGGCTGCAGGAAGGTGAGGTGATTGGCCAGCAGGCGCACGTCGTGGTCGGCACGGCGGCGCACGATGTGCGCGGCCGTGATCTCGCCCGGGTGCTGCAGCCCGGCGGCCTGCACTAGCTCCTTCAGCGCCTTCAGCGTGTTGTCGTGGAAGCGCCAGACGCGCTCGGCCTTGTCGCCCACCACCAGGGCCTTGGCGCGCAGCGGGTCCTGCGCCGTCACGCCCGTGGGGCAGGCGCCGGTGTGGCAGGTCTGGGCCTGGATGCAGCCCAGCGCGAACATGAAGCCGCGCGCGGCATTGCACCAGTCTGCGCCCAGCGCCATCGCGCGGGCGATGTCGAAGGCGCTCGTCACCTTGCCCGCGCAGCCCAGCTGGATGGCCGAGCGCAGGCCCAGCCCGACCAGCGTGTTGTGCACCAGCAGCAGGCCTTCCTGCAGCGGCGCACCGACGTGATCGGTGAACTCCAGCGGCGCCGCGCCGGTGCCGCCTTCGGCGCCGTCGACGACGATGAAGTCCGGCAGCAGCCCGGTTTCCAGCATCGCCTTGACGATCGCAAACCACTCCCAGGGGTGGCCGATGCAAAGCTTGAAGCCCACCGGCTTGCCGCCCGACAGGCCACGCAGACGGTCGATGAACTGCAGCAGCCCCAGCGGTGAATCGAAGGCGCTGTGCCGCGCGGGGCTGACGCAATCCACCCCCACCGGCACGCCGCGCGCGGCGGCGATCTCGGGCGTCACCTTGGCCCCGGGCAGCACGCCGCCGTGGCCGGGCTTGGCACCCTGGCTGAGCTTGACTTCGATCATCTTCACCTGCGGGTCGCGGGCATTGCGCGCGAAGGCTTCCTCGCTGAAGCGGCCCAGCTCGTCGCGGCAGCCGAAGTAGCCGCTGCCGATCTCCCAGATCAGGTCGCCGCCGTGCACGCGGTGGTGCTGGCTGATCGAGCCTTCGCCGGTGTCGTGCGCGAAGCCGCCGCGCGCCGCGCCGGCATTCAGCGCCAGGATGGCGTTGGCGCTGAGCGCACCGAAGCTCATTGCCGAGATGTTGAAGACGCTGGCGCTATAGGGCGCGGTGCAGCCCGTGCGCGCGCTGCCGATGGTGATGCGGAA
>JAIXZR010000222.1 GCA_027489455.1 Rubrivivax sp.
ATGCAGGACGGCGTGGAGATGATCCTGATCAAGCACCTGTACATCGAGCGGCGCATGATCCCGCTCAACATGTACCTGCAGGAAGCCACGCCCGAGCAGATGGCGCACGCGGTGCAGGAGTACGGCAACGCCATCAAGGATCTGGTGGCGGCCAACATCTTCCCGGGCGACATGCTGTGGAAGAACTTCGGCGTCACGCGCCACGGCAAGGTGGTGTTCTACGACTACGACGAGATCGAGTACATCACCGACTGCAACTTCCGCCGCGTGCCCCCGCCGCGCAACGAGGAAGACGAGATGAGCGGCGAGATCTGGTATTCCGTCGGCCCCAAGGACGTGTTCCCGGAGACCTTCGGCCCCTTTCTTCTGGGCAACCCTCAGGTTCGTGAAACCTTCATGGCGCACCATGCCGACCTGCTGGACGCCGGTTTCTGGCAGCTGCACAAGGAGCGCATTGCCGCGGGCCATGTGCACGATGTGTTTCCGTACGAGCCCCACAAGCGCTTCATCGCGCAGCGCCGGCGCGCTGCGGCCCCCGGCATCTGAACATTCAGGCGCCCCCACCCTCTGCACCACCACCCCCTGAAGGAGCCCGCCATGACTGAATCCATCGTCATCGTTTCCGCTGCCCGCACGCCCATCGGCGGCCTGCTGGGCGATTTTTCCGGCCTGCAGGCCTGGGAGCTGGGCGCCGTCGCCGTGAAGGCGGCGGTGGAGCGCTCCGGCGTGCCGGGCGACGCCTTCGACGAAGTGCTGCTGGGCAACTGCCTGATGGCCGGCCAGGGCCAGGCCCCGGCGCGCCAGGCGATGCGCCGCGCCGGCCTGCCTGACAGCGTGGGCGCGGTGACGCTGACGAAGATGTGCGGCAGCGGCATGCGCGCGATGATGTTCGCGCACGACATGCTGGCCGCCGGCAGCGCCAGCGCCATGGTGGCCGGCGGCATGGAAAGCATGACCAACGCCCCGCACCTGATGTTCGCGCGCAAGGGCGTGCGCTACGGCGCCGCGCAGATGTTCGACCACATGGCCCTGGACGGCCTGGAAGACGCCTACGTGCGCGGCCAGGCCATGGGCGTGTTCGCCGAGCAGTGCGTGGCCAAGTACCAGTTCACGCGCGAAGCGCAGGACGCCTTCGCCATTGCCAGCACCACGCGCAGCAAGCAGGCCAACGAAGACGGCAGCTTCGACTGGGAAATGGCCCCCGTCACCCTGCAGGGCAAGGGCGGCGAAACGCTGGTCAAGCACGACGAGCAGCCCTTCAAGGCCAAGCTGGACAAGATCCCGGGCCTGAAGCCCGCGTTCAAGAAGGACGGCACCATCACCGCGGCCAACGCCAGCAGCATCAGCGACGGCGCCGCCGCCCTGGTGCTGGTGCGCGAAAGCACGGCCGTGCAGATGGGCCTGAAGCCGCTGGCGCGCATCGCGAGCCATGCCGTGCACGCGCAGGCGCCGGACTGGTTCACCACCGCGCCCGTGGGTGCGATCCAGAAGGTGCTGAAGAAGGCCGGCTGGCAGGCCGGCCAGGTGGACCTGTGGGAAGTGAACGAAGCCTTCGCCGCCGTCACCATGGCCGCGATGACGGAATTCAAGCTGCCGCATGAGATCGTCAACGTGCACGGCGGCGCCTGCGCGCTTGGCCACCCCATCGGCGCCAGCGGCGCGCGCATCGTCGTCACGCTGCTGGGTGCGCTGCGCAAGCACGGCAAGAAGCGTGGCGTCGCGGCCTTGTGCATCGGCGGCGGCGAAGCGACGGCGATGGCGGTCGAGCTTCTGTGAACCTCGACCCGATGCCGTCGGGCGCGCGACCGACCCGGTCGTGACCGATCTGCTGCCGGGCCCGGCCCAGGCTGCCGCTTTTGGGTTGGCCGTGTTGGTGCTCAATGCCACGCCGGGCCCGGACATGCTGCTGACGCTGTCACGCAGCGTGCAGGGCGGCCCGCGCGCGGGGCTGGCCACGGTGGCGGGCGTGAATGCCGGCTGCGTGCTGCACACCCTGGCGGCCGCCTTCGGCCTGGCGGCCCTGCTGGCGCTGGTGCCGTGGGCATTTGCGCTGTTGCAGGTGCTGGGCGCGGCCTACCTGGCCTGGCTGGGCTGGGGTCTTCTGCGGCAGGCCCTGCGCCCTGTGGCCGCCCCGGCGCCTGGCGCCGCGGCACCGCCAGCGCTGGGGCCTGGCGGTGCTGCCGGGGCCGCCAGCAGTCGCTACGGGGCCGATTTCCGCGCCGGGCTGCTGACCAACGTCTTCAACCCCAAGGTCGCGCTGTTCTTCCTGGCTTTCCTGCCCCCCTTCGTGCCGGCCCACAGCCCGCATCGCACGGTGAGCTTCCTGCTGCTCGGCGCCTGGTTCGTGCTGCAGAACCTGGCGCTGATGTCCGCGCTTGCCCTTCTGGCAGCACAGGTGCGGCGCTGGCAGACTCCGGCCTTCGTGCAGCGCATGGCAGCGGGCCTGGGAGGGGCGCTGTTCCTGGGCCTGGCGTGGCGGCTGTTGGCCCCGCGCGGGCAGGCCGCATGAAGCTCACCACCCTGTTCCGCCGGCGGGCCGCCTTCCAGGCCACCCGCCCACCCCGGCTCGAGGAAGCCGGTTCCACAGCAGTACCCACAATGAACGAAGAACAGACCCCGCTGATCCGCGCGGGAGAGGCTTTCCAGATCCACGTGCGCTACACGCGCGAGCAGATCGTGCAGTTCGCCCGCCTGACCGGCGATGCCAACCCCCTGCACCACGACCGGCAGGCGGCCGAGCGCGCCAGCTTCGGCGAGATCATCGCCAGCGGCCAGCAGACGGCCAGCCAGATGATGGGGGCCGTGGCCAGCCACTTCAGCCGGCGTGCCGACGGCGTGCCGCGCGAGCTGCTGTGCCTGAACTTCAACTTCGCCTTCCGCGCGCCGATCTTCGCCGAGCAGGACATCCTGATCGCCTGGCGTGTGAGCGAAGTCGAACGCAACACCAAGCGCGGGGGCTACATCGGGCAGCTCGACGGCACCGCCAGCGTGGCCGGCCGGCCCTGCGTCGTGGCGCGCGGCACGGTGCTGGTGTCGCGATCGGCATCGCACGCGGCATGACACCGGGCGCTGCGCGGCCCGGCCCCTCCTTCCCGACCTGAACCGCAGGACCCGACCATGCTGCTTTCCGAAGACCACCTGGCCGTGCAGGACGCCGTGCGCGGCTTCGTACAGGCCGAGATCACCCCGCATGCCGCGGGCTGGGACAAGGGCCACACCTTCCCGAAGGCCGCGCTGCGCGGCCTGGCTGAACTGGGCTGCTACGGCGTGGCCGTGCCAGCCGAGGACGGCGGCGCCGGGCTGGACTACCTGGCGCTGGCCGTGATCCTGGAAGAGATCGCCGCTGGCGATGGCGCCACCAGCACCATCGTCAGCGTCAACAACTGCCCCGTCTGCAGCATCCTGATGGCCTTCGGCAATGCCGAGCAGAAGGCGCGCTTCCTGGTGCCGCTGGCACGCGGGCAGATGCTGGGCGCGTTCTGCCTGACCGAGCCGCACGTGGGCAGCGAAGCCGGCGGATTGAAGACCACCGCCGTGCGGGACGGCGACGACTACGTGCTCAACGGCGTCAAGCAGTTCATCACCAGCGGCAAGAACGGCGATGTGGCCATCGTCATGGCCGTCACGGACAAGGCCGCCGGCAAGAAGGGCATCAGCGCCTTCATCGTGCCCACCGCCACCCCGGGCTACACCGTGGCGCGCGTGGAAGACAAGCTGGGCCAGCACGCCAGCGACACGGCGCAGATCGTGTTCGAGAACTGCCGCGTGCCGGCCGCCAACCGCCTGGGCGAGGAAGGGCAGGGCCTGAAGATCGCGCTGAGCGGCCTGGAAGGCGGGCGCATCGGCATCGCCAGCCAGGCCGTGGGCATGGCGCGCGCGGCCTTCGAGGCGGCGTTGGCCTACAGCAAGGACCGCACGAGCTTCGGCCAGCCGATCTTCCAGCACCAGGCGGTGCAGTTCAAGCTGGCCGACATGGCCACCCAGATCGAATGCGCGCGGCAGCTGATCCACCACGCCGCGGCGCTGAAGGATGCCGGCCGCCCCTGCCTGAAGGAAGCCGCGATGGCCAAGCTCTACGCCAGCGAGATGGCCGAGCGCGTGTGCAGCGACGCGATCCAGGTCTTCGGCGGCTACGGCTATGTCAGCGACTTCCCGGTCGAGCGCATCTACCGCGACGTACGTGTGTGCCAGATCTACGAAGGCACGTCCGAGGTGCAGAAGATCCTGATCGGCCGCGCGCTGGCGTGATGCTGCCTGCGTGAGCGACACCTTGCACGAAGACGCGGCCCGCCGCGTGCTGATGCTGCAGGCCTTCGAGACCGCCGGCAGCGACAGCCCGCTGTGGACCGCCGAAGACCGCGCCTGGGCCACGCGCCTGGCGCGCGAGACCGGGGCCACCACGGCCCGGCCGGCGCAGGCGCTGGACCAGCGTGCCCGCCATGCGCTGGAGCGGCTGGCCCCGCGTGATGCGGCCGTGCCCAAGCGGCTGGGCCTGCGCATGTGGCACACGGCCTGGGTGCCCTTCGTGCTGGGGCTGGCGTTCGCGGCCGGCATCGCGGTGGACGCCATCGGCGGCACCCAGCGCATCAACCTGCTGGCGCCGCCGGTGTGGGTGGTGATCCTTTGGAACCTGGTCGTCTACCTCGGCCTGCTGGTGCCCCGGCCGGCGGCACCCCGCGGCCTGCGCGCGCTGCTGGCGCGGCGGCTGGCGGGCGGCAGCGGCGGCAGTGCGCCGCTGCGCGCGTACGGCACGGCCTGGGCCCAGGCCAGCCTGCCGCTGGCGGCTGCCCGCGCTGCGGTGCTGCTGCACGTGGCGGCGGCGGCGCTGGCGCTGGGGCTGGTGGCGGGCCTCTATGTGCGTGGCCTGGTGCTGGACTACCGCGCCGGCTGGGAGAGCACCTTCCTCGATCCCGCCGCGGTCCGCGCCGCGCTGGCGGGGTTGCTGTGGCCGGCCACGACCGTGACCGGCCTCTCAGTCCCCGACGTTGCCGGCATCGAGGCCCTGCGCCTGACCCCGGGCACTGCGGCCACCGCCAGCGCGGCCGAGTGGATCCACCTGTATGCGGCGATGCTCGCGCTGTTCGTGATCGCGCCGCGGGCCGTGCTGGCGCTGGTGGCCAGCTCACGCGCGGCCTGGCGCGCGCGCCACATCAGCCTGCCGCTGCAGGACCCGTACTTCCAGCGCCTGCTGCGCGACCTGCAGGACGCCCGGGCCGTGGTGCAGGTGCTGCCCCATGGCGCCGCGCCCAGCCCGCAGGCCACGCTGGCCTTGCGCGAATGGCTGGCGGCGGCCTGCGGCGAAGGCCTGCAGCTGCGCCTGGCCGAGCCCACGCCCTACGGCCAGGAAGAACGCGCCACCGCTGCCGAGCCCGGCACCACGCTGCGCGTGCTGCTCGTCGACCTGGGCAGCACGCCCGAGGACGACACCCAGGGCCGCCTGCTGGCCACGCTCAAGGCCCAACCCGAGGCGCCCGGCGCCGCGCTGCTGGTGCTGGCCGACGAGGCCGCCTTCCGCCGCCGCTTCGCCCAGCTGCCCGAGCGCCTGGCCGAACGCCGCGCCGCCTGGCAGGCCTTTGCCGCCCGGCACGGCGCCGGCTACCTGGGCCTGGACCTGGAGCACCCCGACATCGCCCAGGCCGAGGCGCGCCTGCAGGCCGCGCTGCAGCGATGAGCACCATCACGCTGAGCCTGGTCAGCCACACCAACGTCGGCAAGACGACGCTGGCGCGCACGCTGCTGGGGGCCGATGTCGGCGAGGTGCGCGACGCGCCGCACGTCACCGAATTCGCCGACGGCCACGAGCTGATGGCCACCGCCGAGGGCGACCGCCTGCGCCTGTGGGACACCCCCGGCTTCGGCGACAGCGCGCGCCTGGCCAAGCGGCTGCTGGGCAGCAGCAACCCGATCGGCTGGTTCCTGAGCCAGGTCTGGGACCGCTGGACCGACCGCGGCTTCTGGGCCAGCCAGCAGGCCATGCGCCACGTGCAGGCCGAAAGCGATGTCGTGCTGTACCTCGTCAACGCCAGCGAGAGCCCGGCCGGCGCCGGCTACGTGGCACCCGAGATGGACTTGCTGGGCTGGGTCGGCAAGCCCGTGCTGGTGCTGCTCAACCAGCTGGGCGAGCCGCAGGCGCCCGAGCGCGAAGCCGCCGACGTGCAGGCCTGGCGCGAGCATCTGGCGCGCTGGCCGCGGGTGCGCGGCGTGCTGCCGCTGGACGCCTTCGCCCGCTGCTGGGTGCACGAACAGAACCTGCTGCGCGCCGTGCAGGCCGAGCTGCCGGCCGCACAGGCGGCCGCGATGCAGCGCCTGGCCCAGGCCTGGGAGGCGCGCAACCGGCAGCGCTTCGACGCCGCGATGCTGGCCCTGGCCCAGGCCCTGGCACGCATGGCCCTGGCGCGTGCAGGCCAGGGTGCGGGCCAGACGGCCGAGGCCGCACAGCAGGCGCTGGCCGCGCAGCTGCAGGCCCAGCTGCGCGCGCTGACCGACGCGCTGCTGGCGCTGCACGGCATCGGCGGCGCAGCGCGCGAGGAGTTCCTTCAGCGCGCGCCGGAGATGTTTGCGCTGCGCGCGCGCGTGGACGAGAAGAAGGTCTCGGTGCTGGCCGGCGTGGTGGGCGGCCTGCTCACCGGGCTGAAGGCCGACATCGCCAGCGGCGGCCTGACGCTGGGCGGCGGCATGCTGGCGGGCGGGGTGATCGGTGCGCTGGGCGCCGGCGGCCTGGCGCGGCTGGTGAACGTGGTGCGCGGCACCGACCAGAGCTGGCTGCGCGTGGCCGACGAGGCCATGCCCGGCCTGGTCGAGCAGGCCCTGCTGCGCTACCTGGCGGTGGCCCACTTCGGCCGCGGCCGCGGCCAGTGGGTGCAGGGCGAGGCGCCAGGCCACTGGCCCGGCACGCTGGCCGAAGCGCTGGCGCCGCATCAGGCCGCGCTGCAGGCGCTGTGGGCGGCGCGCGACTCCAAGGCCGCCGAGCCCGACCCCGCCCCGCTGGCTGCCGCGCTGCAGCCCCTGCTGGCCGCGGCGATGCACGCCATGCTGGCGCGGCTGTACCCGGCGGCCGACCATAATCGCGCCGCATGAAGATCGTCATCCTCGGTGCCGGGCGCGTCGGCGAAAGCGTGGCAGAGAGCCTGGTCTCCGAGCGCAACGACATCACCGTCATCGACACCGACCCCGCCCGGCTGCACGCGCTGCAGGAAAGGCTGGACCTGCGCGGCGTGGTCGGCAACGGCATCCAGCCCAGCGTGCTGCGCGAAGCCGGCATCGAAGACGCCGACATGCTGATCTCGTGCGCGCCGATGGACGAGACCAACCTCGTGGTCTGCAAGGTCGGGCACGACCTCTTCAACGTGCCCACCACGATCGCCCGCATCCGCAGCCCCGAGTTCCAGAACGGCAGCCCGCTTCTGGGCAAGGAAGGCTTCGCCGTCGATGAAGTGATCTGCCCCGAGCAGAGCGTCACCGCCTACATCCGCAAGCTCGTCGAGTACCCCGAAGCCCTGCAGGTGCTGGAGTTCGCGCACGGCCTGGTGAGCCTGATCGCCGTGCGCGCCGTGGCCGGCGGGCCGCTGGTGCAGCACACGCTGTCCGAGATCCCGCAGCTGCTGCCCGACATCGACCTGCGCATCGTGGCCATCTACCGCCAGCAGGGTGGGCGCGAAAGCGTCGTCACCGATCTGCGCGGCGACACGCGCGTGGAGCCGGGCGATGAAGTCTTCGTGCTCGCCGCCACCGAGCACATCCGCAGCGTGCTGAGCGTGCTGCGCAAGCGCGACGACCCGGTCAAGCGCGTGATGATCGCCGGCGGTGGGCGAGTGGGCCTGCGCCTGGCGCGCGAGATCCAGGACCGCTACCAGATCAAGCTGATCGAGACCGACCGCAAGCGCTGCGAATACCTCGTCAGCCAGCTGCGTAGCGACGTGCTGGTGCTGCAGGGCGACAGCACCGACGAAGACCTGATGGAAGACGAGAACGTCCGCGAGATGGACCTCTTCCTGGCCCTGACCAGCGACGACGAAGACAACATCATGGCCTGCCTGCTGGCCAAGCGCATGGGTGCCAAGCGGGTGTTCGCGCTCATCAACCGCCAGGCCTATGCCGACCTGGTGCAGGGCACCAC
>JAIXZR010000315.1 GCA_027489455.1 Rubrivivax sp.
CAGGCTGCTCAGGCCGGGCAGCAGCTGGCCTTCGACGTTGCTGACCAGATGCATCACATGCGAATAGCGTTCGACGACGAAGGCTTCCGTCACCTTCACGCTGCCGGTGGTGGCGATGCGGCCGATGTCGTTGCGCGCCAGGTCGATCAGCATCAGGTGCTCGGCGCGTTCCTTGGGGTCGCTGGACAGTTCCTGTTCCAGCGCCTTGTCCTGCTCGGGCGTGGCGCCGCGCGGGCGCGTGCCGGCCAGCGGGCGGATCGTCACCTTGGTGCCTTCGGCCGTGGCTTCCTGGCGCACCAAGATCTCGGGGCTGGCGCCGACGATCTGGAAGTCGCCCATGTCGTAGAAGTACATGTACGGGCTGGGGTTCAGCGAACGCAAAGCGCGGTACAGGCTGAGCGGGCTTTCGGTGTAGCGCTTCTTCAGGCGTTGGCCGATCTGCACCTGCATCATGTCGCCGGCGGCGATGAGTTCCTTGCTCTTGACGACCGCAGCCAGGTAGTCGGCCTTCTCGAATTCACGCTCGACCGCGTAGCTGGGCCCGCGCTTCACGGGCGGGGCGGTGACGCTGTAGCGCAGCTGGTCGGCCAGTTCGGCCAGGCGCTTCTTGCCCTTGAAGTAGGCCTCGGGCGCGCCAGGGTCGGCATAGACGATGAGGTACAGGCGGCCGCTGAGGTTGTCGATGACGGCCAGTTCCTCGGTCTGCAGCAGCAGGATGTCGGGCGTGTCGATGCCGCCCGTCTTCCAGGTGCGCGCCAGCTTCGGTTCCATGTAGCGCACGGCGTCGTAGCCGAAGTAACCCGCCAGCCCGCCACAGAAGCGCGGTAGGCCCGGACGCAGCGCCACCTTGAAGCGCTGCTGGTAGGCCTTGAGGAAGTCCAGCGGGTTGCCGTCCACGGCTTCGACGACCTGGCCGTCGGTGACGACTTCGGTGTGGAACCCGCGTGCGCGCAGCAGCGTCCGGGCCGGCAGACCGATGAAGCTGTAGCGCCCGAAGCGTTCGCCGCCCACCACGCTTTCCAGCAGGAAGCTGTGCGGGCGGCCGCCGGCCAGCTTCAGGTACAGCGACAGCGGGGTTTCCAGGTCCGCGAAGGCTTCGGCCATCAGCGGGATGCGGTTGTAGCCCTCGGCCGCGAGGCTCTTGAATTCGAGTTCGGTGATCATGATTTGACCTTGTTGCCCGGTCCGGGCACGGGCCCGGGCGGATGCCGGGGCCGGTTGAACTTGCCAGGCTGCCCCTGGGGGCGCCGGCGCGCGCTGAGAAGGTTCAGACGTGCAGGCTCAGGGTCGCCAGGGCCAGGCTCCCTGGCCGCGAGGGCCCGGGCTGCGGGAGCCGTGATCGTGCAAGGTCGGTGTCATGACGGACGGCAGTCTAGCAGCGGCACCCTGGGGCCATTGCCGCGTGGCAGACTTTGCGCCCCTCGGATGGCATGGAGCCCGGCCCCGCCAGGGTCGGGCCGCTCGAAGCAATGCAAAAACTCATTCTTGCCGGCATGGTGGCGATCGCCGCCATCCACACCCCCGCCCGGGCCCAGAGCCCCGCACCGGCGGCCGCGGGCGCAACCGCGATCGACCTAGCAGGCGTGCGCTATGCGCCCACCGCCAGCGTCGGCAGCAGCACGCTGCGGCTCAATGGCGCGGGCATCCGCACGCGCTTCGTGGTGCAGGTCTACACCGCCGGGCTGTACCTGGGCGCCAGGGCCGACACGCCTGAAGCGGTGCTGGCGGCCCCCGGCGCCAAGCGGCTGCACGTGGTGATGCTGCGCGACATCGACGCCAGCGAACTGGGCCGGCTGTTCACCCGCGGCATGCAGGACAACGCGCCGAAGGAGGAATTCAGCAAGTCCGTCCCCGGCACGCTGCGCATGGCCGATATCTTTTCCGAGAAGAAACGCCTGGCCAAGGGCGAAAACTTCAGCGTCGACTTCGTGCCGGGCGTGGGCACCCAGGTGCTGGTGAACGGCAAACCCGCCGGCGAGCCGATCGCCGAACCCGAGTTCTTCCGCGCCCTGATGGCGATCTGGCTGGGGCCGAACCCAGCCGACGCCGCCCTGAAGCAGGCGCTGCTGGGCCAGGCCGCGCCCGCCGCCTACTCGCGTCAGCGCTGACGCGGCCAGGCCGCCACCCACGGCGGTACCTGGGCCAGGCTGTCGAACACCGCATCGGGCTGGGCACTCGCCGCTGGCTCGCCATGGTTGTAGCCGTAACTGAGCAGCACCACCGGGCAGCCGGCGGCACGGGCGGCTTCGCAGTCGTTGCGTGAATCGCCCACCATCAACGTGCGCTCGGGCCGGCTGCCCAGCGCCTGGCAGGTGGCCAGCAGCGGCAGCGGATCGGGCTTCTTCCTGGCAAAGGCATCGCCGCCGAAGACATGCTCGAAGTAACTGGCCAGGCCCTTGGCCGCCAGCAGCGGGCGGGCAAACGCGCCGGGCTTGTTCGTCAGGCAGGCCAATCGCAGGCCCAGGGCCAGCAGCCCCTGCAGCCCTTCGGGCACGCCGGGGTAGACGTTGGCATGCTGGCCGTTGATGGCCAGATAGTGGTGCTGGTAGCGCTGCCAGGCCTGCGCCAGCAAGGGGGCCGGCGCGCCCAGGTGCTGCAGCGTCTGCGCCAGCAGGTGCTCGCTGCCCTTGCCCACGGTGCGGGTGATGAAGGCCCGGTCCACCGGTGGCAGGCCCAGGTCCGCCAGGGCCAGCCGCAGCGCGACTTCGAAATCACCGACGGTGTCGATCAGCGTGCCGTCGAGGTCGATGATGGCCGCGTCGAAGGCCAGGCCGGGCACGGTGCTGCGCGTCGTCATGCCGCGGCGCGCCCACGCCGTGCGGGCACATCGTTGTGCTGC
Source organism: Rubrivivax sp. (assembly GCA_027489455.1). Classification (GTDB taxonomy): domain Bacteria; phylum Pseudomonadota; class Gammaproteobacteria; order Burkholderiales; family Burkholderiaceae_C; genus Rubrivivax. Next base: position 2,840 of record JAIXZR010000315.1, read on the forward strand.
AGCCAGGCCAGGAACTCGGCGTACCACTGGCGCGAGTTCTGCGGCTTGAGCACCCAATGGTTCTCGTCCGGGAACCACAGCAGCCGGGCCGGCACACCCAGTGCCTTGAGCGTGTTGTAGTAGGCCAGGCCGTTGCAATCGGGCACGCGGTAATCCTGCGCGCCGTGGATCACCAGCGTGGGCGTGCGCATGGCCGCGGCGAAGGCGTGCGGGCTCTGCGCCAGCACGCGCGGCATGTCCTGCCAGTAGCGGGCCGCCAGGTCCTTGGGGCGCACGGGCCAGGAATCGGCGCTGAATGTGGCCACGCGGTCGAAGACGCCGGCGTGGCAGACGTAGGCGCGGTAGCGGGGCGCTTTCGGGTCGGGGCCGGGCGGTACATGCCCGTTCATCCAGGCCACCAGGAAGCCGCCATAGCTGCCGCCGCTGGCGAACACGCGCTTCGCGTCGGCCCAGGGCTGGGTCAGCAGCCAATCCGTGGCGGCCTCGATGTCCTGCAGCTCCAGCTCGCCCTGGCGGCCCACCAGGCTGGTCTTGAAGTCGAAGCCGAAGCCGCTGGAGCCGTGGTAATTGACCTGCGCCACCACATGGCCCTGGCTGGCCAGCAGGTGCGCGTTCCAGCGCCAGGAGAAGGTGTCGCCCGCCGCCGCATGCGGCCCGCCGTGGATGACCTGCAGCAAGGCATGCTTGCGCCGCGGCGTGAAGCCGGGCGGGAAGGTCAGCCACATCTGCACCGGCGCACCCTGCGCGCCCGTGATCGTCACTTCCCGCACGGGGCCCAATGCCACCCGGGCCAGTTCAGCGTCGTTGAAGCGGTCCAGCCGCTGCGCCGGCTGCCCGGGCCGGTGCAGGTGCACCCGCGCGGGGTGCTGCTGGCTGTCGGCCAGGGTAGCGACGGCATCGCCGGCCGTATCGAAGGCCTGCACCCAGCCGCCCGGCACCCGCACTTCGGGCGCGGCCGCACCCAGGGGCAGGCGCCACAGCAGGCAGCGACCGCGGTCTTCGGCCGTGAAAAGCAGGCTCGCGCCATCGGCCGCCCAGCGCAGCGGGGCATGGACCTGCCGGTCCCAGCCCGGGGCCTGCACGGCCGCGGGGGTGAACGGCGTGCCCCGCGGCAGCACGGCGGGCTGGCCCAGGGCGTTGTAGTGCCGGCCCACGTGTGCAGCCACCAGCGCCAGCTGCCGGCCGTCAGGGCTGTAGCGCGGGGCGGTGAGGTCCCAATCGGCATGCGCCGCCAGCGGCCGCGTCTGGCGCGTGCGGAGTTCGATCTCGCTGATCACGCAGCGGTTGCCCAGCAGCGGCACGGCGGCTGGATCGTGGTGGAAGGCGACAACACGCCCGCTGGGGTGGACGTCGAAAGCGTCGTTGCCGCTGCCGTCGCGCGGCAGCTCCAGGCCCGTGCCTTCGAAGAGATCGGTCACGCGGCCGCTGGCCAGATCCAGCAGCAGCAGGTGCAGGCGGCGGCCTTCGGGCAGGTTGCGGTCCCAGTAGCGATAGAACGCTTCGCTGGTGGCATAGCCGCTGTGCCGGCGCGCCTTGAAGGCCTTGTGCGCGGCGGCCTGGCCGGCTGCGCCGCGGCGCTCGGGCCAGACCCAGGCGCTGAGCACGATGCCGCGGCCATCGGGCAGCCATTTGAAGGCGTCGATGCCGGGCGCGAAGTGGCTCCGGCGCCGGGCCTCGCCGCCCGCGGCGGGCAGGGTGTAGAGCTGCGGCGTGTCGTCCTTCTCGCCGGCCTGCGTGCGCCGGGCGATGAAGGCGATCTGGTCGCCCCGCGGGGACCAGGCAGGCTGGCCGTCCTTGTCCCCGCAATGCGTCAGCTGGCGCGGTGCGCTGCCGTCGGTGGGCAAGCGCCACAGCGCGCTGCGGCCCTGGTTGGCGTCCATGTCGTAGCGCGTGGCAGTGCACACCACGTGCTGCCCGTCGGGCGACAGGCTGGGTACGCCCAGGCGATGCAGCCGCCACAAGGTAGCGATGTCCAGGGGGGGCAGGGCGGTGCGATCAGGTCGGCGGGGCGGGCTCATCGGCCGAGTTTCGCCGATGGCCGGCCCACCCCTTAGCCGATGCTTTCGACCTGTCGGCTTTGCTGGTAAGCGCGGCCGAAGCGGTTGGCCAGGAAGGCCGGCAGGGCCACCTGTTCCTGCCGGATGAAGCCCTGCTGCGGCAGGGCGCCTTCGCGGAACAGGTCCACCGCGGCGCAGATGCCGGCGGCGGTGGTGATCTGGATGGCCGACAGCGGGTTGGCTTCGCTGCGGTCGGCGAAGATCTTGCGCGCGAACACTTCCTGCACCAGCGAGCCGCCCTTCATGCCGCTGACGGTGACGAACACCAGCACCACGTCCTGCATCGTGCTGGGGATGCTCTTGCGCATGATGGC
>JAIXZR010000282.1 GCA_027489455.1 Rubrivivax sp.
CCAAGGTGCTGCGCATGCGCTTCGGCATCGAGATGAGCACCGACCACACGCTGGAAGAAGTGGGCAAGCAGTTCGACGTCACTCGCGAGCGCATCCGCCAGATCGAGGCCAAGGCGATCCGCAAGCTCAAGCACCCCAGCCGTTCGGACAAGCTGCGCACCTACCTGGACAACCTGTAGGTCGCGCCGGCGTGGGGCCGATGCCCGGAGGCCCCGTGCTGAAGGCCCGAACTTAAACTCCCGCTCGATGACGCGCATCTCCGACCGCACCGTCCTGTTCGCCGATCTGCGCGGCAGCACGTCGCTGTTCGAGACCCTGGGCAATGCCGAGGCCACCAGTGTCGTCACCCATTGCGTCAATGCGCTGGGCGCGCCGGTCGCCGCCCATGGCGGGCGCGTCATCAAGACGCTGGGCGACGGTCTGATGGCCGTGTTCGACGATCCGCCGTCCGCGGTCGGCAGTGCGATGCTGATGCACGACGTGCTGGACGGCATCGCCTCGCGCGGGCAGGAACGCGGCGCTTCTGCCGGCCTGCGGGCGCTTCGTCTGCAGGTGGGCGTGGCCCGGGGCGAAGTCGTCGAGATGGCCGGCGATTGCTACGGCGACGCAGTCAACGTCGCGGCGCGGCTGATCGATCACGCCAGCGACAACGAGACGCTGGTGACGGCCGAGGTGCTGCAGGATCTGCACCAGGACCTGGCAGCCCGCTTTCGGGCGCTGGACAAACTGGTACTGCGCGGCCGCGTGGAACCCGTACGCGTGCACGTGATGGGCGGCAGGCGCCAGAATGATCAGGCGGCAACGCAGTTCGGCGATGTCTCCACGGTGCTGGAACCCGATGGCCTGCGGCTGATGTGGGACGACTTGCATCGCGTCTATGCCAACGAGCAGATGCCGGTGGTGCTGGGGCGCAGCCCGCAGGCCAGCTTCTGTGTCGATGATTCCCGTGTATCGCGCTCTCATGCCCGCGTGGATTGGCACGGCGGCAGCTTCCAACTCACAGACCTCAGCTACAACGGCACCTATGTTCGTTTCAACGACGGCGAGATCGTCAGTCTGCGGCGCGGCACCTGCACCCTGCATGGCAGCGGCGCCATCGGGCTGGGCAGTTCGCCCACGGACCCGGCATCGGCCTGCGTCAGCTTCGAGGTGCTGCGCTTCGCCGACACCCAGCCGCAGCAGGTCGGCATCGATTTCCGCTGATCCAGACCGGCACCGAAAGCGCCCTTCCATGCGTGTGCTCTACGTCGACGACGACCGTGTCAACGCCCTGCTGTTCGTGGAGACTTGCCGCGTCGCCGGCGGCGTGGACGTGGAAACCGCCGTCACGGGGGCCGAGGCGATGGACCTGGTGGACAGCTGGGTGCCGGACCTGCTGGTGATCGACCTGCACCTGCCCGACACCGATGGCTACCGGCTGCTGCCCGCGCTGCGCCAGCGGCTGGCGGCGCCGCATCTGCCCGCCATCCTCTGCACGGCCGACGAGATCGCGCTGGTGCAGGCGCCAGCACGCGCAGCCGGCTTCGACGACTGCTGGACCAAGCCAGTGGAGCTACAGGCCGTGATCGACGAGCTCACCCGCCGCAACGCCAGCACGGGCGCCGCGTCGTGAGCTTCCAGCCCGAACCGCCCTATCGCCACGGCCAGCCTGCGAAAACCGCGGTGCTGCTGGTCAACCTGGGCACGCCCGACGAGCCCACGGCAGCGGCACTGCGCCGCTACCTGGCCGAGTTCCTGAGCGATCCGCGGGTGGTCGAGATCCCGCGGCTGGTATGGATGCCCATCCTGTACGGCATCATCCTGCCCACGCGGCCGGCGCAGTCGGCCGCCAAGTACGCCACGGTCTGGATGCCCGAAGGGTCCCCGCTGGCGGTGTGGACACAGCGCCAGACCGAAGCCGTGGCGCAGACCCTGGCGGCCCGCGGCCACCATCTGCTGGTGCGCCATGCGATGCGCTATGGCAACCCGGGCATCCCCGGTGCCATGGACGCCCTGCGTGCCGAGGGCGCCACGCGCGTGCTGGTGCTGCCCCTGTACCCGCAATACGCTGCAGCCACCACCGCCAGCGTGGCCGACAAGGTGCTGCAGTGGGCCACGCAGACCCGGCGCATGCCCGAGCTGCGCTTCATCAACGAGTACGCCGACGACCCGGGCTACATCGCCGCCCTGGCCGAGCGAGTGCGCGCGCACTGGGCCGCCCAGGGCCGCGGCCAGCGGCTGGTGCTCAGCTTCCACGGTGTGCCGCACCGGTCCCTCACGCGCGGGGACCCTTACCACTGCCAGTGCTACAAGACGGCCCGGCTGCTGGGGCAGGCGCTGGGGCTGGGCAAAGACGAGATCCTGGTCACCTTCCAGAGCCGCTTCGGCAAGGCCAAGTGGCTGGAGCCCTACACCGAACCCACCCTCAAGGCGATGGCCGCGCAGGGCGTGAAGTCGGTGGACGTGATGTGCCCGGGCTTCGTCGCCGACTGCCTGGAAACACTGGAAGAGATCTCGCAGGAAGCCCACGAGGCCTTCATCGAAGCCGGCGGCGAGCGCTTCAGCTACATCGACTGCCTGAACACGCAGCCAAGCTGGATCGACGCGCTAGCGACCCTGGCCGAAAAGCACCTTCAGGGCTGGGACACCCGCGCCGCACCCGACGCCGCCACGCTGGCATTGCAGCGCGACCAAGCACTGGCGCTGGGCGCGGCCGACTGAAGCCGGCCCCGGCCGCTCAGGCAGCCCGGGCCTGGGCCGCCAGACGCCGGCGCTGCAGCAACGCCGCCAGGCGCGGCAGCACCAGCACCAGCAGCACGGCCACCATCAGCACCACCGACACCGGCCGCTCGAGGAACACCGTCCAGCGGCCTTCGCCGATGGACAGCGCGTTGCGCATCTGCGCCTCGGCCATCGGCCCCAGGATCAGGCCCACGATGATGGGTGCGGTGGGGAAGTCGAAGCGCCGCATCACCACGCCCACCAGGCCCACGGCCAGCATCAGGAACAGATCGAAGGTGCTCTGGCGCATACCGTAGACGCCCACCGTCGCAAACACCAGGATGCCGGCATAGAGCTGCGGCCGCGGGATCTTCAGCAGCTTCACCCACAGCCCCACCAGCGGCAGGTTCAGCACCAGCAGCATGACGTTGCCGATGTAGAGGCTGGCAATCAGCGCCCAGACCAGGGCGGAACTGGTCTGGAACAGTTGCGGGCCGGCGTTGATGCCGTAGTTCTGCAGTGCGCTCAGCAGGATGGCGGCCGTCACCGACGTCGGGATGCCCAGTGTCAGCAGCGGCACCAGGGTGGCGGTGACGGCGGAGTTGTTCGCCGCCTCGGGCCCGGCCACGCCTTCGATGGCGCCCGTGGTGCCGAACTCTTCCTTGTGGCGGCTGAGCTTGCGTTCGACACCGTAGCTGATGAAGGTGGGGATCTCCGAGCCGCCCGCTGGCATGGTGCCGAACGGGAAGCCGATGGCCGTGCCGCGCAGCCAGGCCGGCCAGCTGCGGCGCCACTCACTGCGCGTCATGTGCACCGAGCCCATGGCGTTCATCGAGGACCGCTCGCGGCCTTCGTACAGGGCCGAATACATGCATTCGCCGATCGCGAACAGCCCCACGGCAATGAGCACGACTTCGATGCCGTCCAGGAACTCCGGCACGCCACCGGTGTAGCGCACCTGGGCGGTGATCTGGTCCAGCCCCACCAGGCCCAGCGCCAGGCCGATGAACAGCGCCGTCAGGCCACGCAGCGTGCTGCGGCCCAGCACGGCGCTGACGGTGGTGAAGGCCAGCAGCATGAGCATGAAGTACTCGGGCGGGCCCAGCTGCACGGCGTAGTCGGCCACCAGTGGCGCGAACAGCGTCACCAGCACGGTGGCGATGGTGCCGGCCACGAAGGAGCCGATGGCCGATGTCGCCAGCGCCGCCCCGGCGCGGCCGCTCTTGGCCATCTTGAAGCCTTCCAGCGCCGTCACCATCGTGCCGGTCTCGCCAGGCGTGTTCAGCAGGATGGACGTGGTGCTGCCGCCGTACATCGCGCCGTAGTAGATGCCGGCGAAGAAGATCATGCTGGCCGTGGGCTCGACCTGCGACGTGATGGGCAGCAGCATCGCCACCGTCACCGCCGGGCCGATGCCGGGCAGCACGCCGATGGCCGTGCCGATGGCACAGCCGACGAAGGCCCACATCAGGTTGACGGGCGTGGCGGCGGTGGCAAAGCCGCCCAGCAGCTGTGTCCAGATGTCCATCACAGCCACCCTGTCTTGGTCAGGCCCGGCAGGTTCAGACCCAGCCCGAGGGTGAACAGCCAGAACGTGGGCGTGGCGATGAGCAGCCCGGTGACGGCGTCGATCAGCAGCCCGCGGCCGCCGCCATGCGGCTTGCCTTCGGCCATGCGCAGGCCCCGCACCGCCAGCATGAAGCACAGCGTGCAGCTCAGCGGGAAGCCCAGCACGTCCAGCAACGAGGCGTTGGCCGCGATGCCGGCAGCCACCCAGGCCAGCGCCGGCCAATCGCCACGCGCAGCGCCTGAGGGGGCTTCCAGGTTGCGCCAACCCCCCGTGCGGGCCTCGAAGATCAGCAGCAACCCGCACAGCGCCAGCACGCCCGACACCAGCCAGGGCAGGAAGTTCGGCCCCACCCCGGCGTAGCCGGATTGCCCCGGGATGCCGGCCGCGCCCCAGGCCAGCAAGCCGGCCAGCACCAGCGCCGCGGCGCCGATCAGGGTCTGGTGACGCTGCGCGTCGCGCGGCGCGGTTGCCGCCAGGTCGGCGTCGGGCTGGGCTGGGTGCTTCATCGCGGGCCCCTGGGTCAGATCATGCCGGCCTTGACCATGGTCGCGCGCAGGCTGGCGAACTCGCGATCGACGAAGTCCTCGAAGGCCTGGCCCGTCAGCAGCGCGGGCGTCCAGCCGTTCTTGGTGATGGCCTCGGCCCAGCTCTTGCTGCGGGTGGCGGCCGTCACCATGTCCACCAGCGCCTGGCGCTGGGCCGGGGTGATGCCCGGGGCGGCGTAGACGCCGCGCCAGTTGCCGATCTCGACGTTGTAGCCCTGCTCCTTCATCGTCGGCACCGCGATGCCGGGCAGCCGTGCTGGCGAGGTGACGGCGATCGCGCGCATCTTGCCGCTTTCGATGTAGGGCTGGAATTCGCTGTAGCCGCTGCCGCCGATGCTGACGTTGTTGCCCAGGATCGCGGCCGTGGCTTCGCCGCCGCCGCGGAAGGGCACGTAGTTGATCTTGGCGGCATCCACGCCCACGTCGCGCGCCAGCATGGCCGCGGCCACGTGCTCGGTGGCGCCGCGCGAGCCGCCGCCCCACTTCACGCTGCCCGGGTCGCGCTTGAGCTGCTCGACCACGTCCTTCATGGTCTTGAACGGCGATGCCGCCGGCACCACGAAGACGTTGTATTCGCTGGTCACGCGGGCGATGGCGGTGGCCTGCGTGATCGTCACCGGCGGCTTGCCGGTGATGATGCCGCCCAGCATCACCGCGCCCATCACCATCAGCGCGTTCGGGTCGCCCTTGGAGGCGTTGACGAACTGCGCCAGGCCGATGGCGCCAGCCGCGCCGCCCTTGTTCTCGTAGGTGATGCTGGCGGCGACGCCGGCATCCTGCAGGGCCTTGCCCAGGGCGCGGCCCGTGGTGTCCCAGCCGCCGCCGGGGTTGGCCGGCAGCATCATCTTCAGGTTCGGCGGCGATGCCAGGGCCGCCTGAGGCAGGGCACCACTGGCGGCCAGTGCAGCCAGGGTCTTGATGAAGGTGTCGCGTCGCATGGTGGTGTCTCCTCGTACAGATCAGATGTCGTTCAGCGGGTCGGTGCACGGGGCCCGTCGGTCGGTCGGGCCACGGCGCTGATCATGGTGCCCATCGGCACCCGCCCGCACCGGATCCAACCCGGCCCAAACCTGGCCTGAACCCGGCCTCAACCCGACCCTCAGGGCGGATGCTCGAAGGCGGCGCTGTCGTCTGGCTGTCAGCCGGCTTGGTGGAAACCCGGGCCGGGCGTGGCCGCGGGGCCGTCTGCCGATAAGCTCGGCGCGCCCATGAAGTTGCTGTTGATCGAGGACAACCCGGCCATGCAGTTGTCGCTGCAGCGCAGCTTCGAGCGCCGCGGCATGCAGGTGGTGGTCTGTGGCGACGGCCACCGGGCGCTGGCCCGCTGGCAGGCCAGCGTGCCCGACGTGGTAGTGCTGGACCTCACCCTGCCCGGGCAGGACGGCCTGCAGGTGCTGGCCTCGGCGCGCGCCGCGGGCCTGGCGACGCCGGTGCTGATCCTCACTGCCCGCGGCACCGTGGGCGACCGCGTGCTGGGCCTGAACACCGGTGCCGACGACTACCTGGCCAAGCCCTTCGACCTGGACGAGCTCGAGGCCCGCGTGCGTGCACTGGCCCGCCGTGCGCGCCGGATCGACGCCCCGCCAGCCGACTTCTGCGGCCTGAGCTGCAGCGCCGACAGCGACGCCGTCTGCCTGCATGGCCAGCCGATGGAGCTGAGCGCCCGCGAAGCCGCCCTGCTGCGTGCCCTGCTGGCCCGGCCGGGGCAGGCCGTGGCCAAGGAAAGGCTGTCCGACACCGTGTTTGCCGGCGACCACAGCGTCAATGCCGACGCGATCGAAGTCGTGGCCTACCGGTTGCGCAAGAAGCTCCTGGCCACCGATGCCCAGCTCGTCACGCTGCGCGGCCTGGGCTACCTGCTGCGACGCGCCAGCCCGGACAGCGGGGCCGATGGCAGCGCCGGCAACCCTGCAGCCCTGCCGTGAAGCGCCGCCAGCTGTCGCTGCGGCGCACCCTGCTGCTGGGCATCCTGGTGCCGGTGCTGGGCTTCGTGGGGCTGGCCGGCGCCAGTCTGTACATGTCGGCGCTGGCGGCGGCCAACACGGCCTACGACCGCACCCTGCTGGCCACGGCCAAGGCCATCGGCGAACGGTTGCAGGTGCAGGATGCCGCTGGCCGCCTGCAGGTGCAGGCCGACCTGCCCTACAGCGCGCTCGAAGCCTTCGAGGCCGACAACCGCAGCCGCCTCTACTATCGCGTGCTGGGCCTGGCGCAGGAACAGGTCTCGGGCTTCGGCGAACTGCCGCCGCCACGCGCCCAGGGCGACCGCCAGGCCGCGCCCTACGCCGCCCTGGTGCACTTCTACGACGACGATTTCCGCGGCGACCCAGTGCGCATGGCCGTGCTGCTGCAGCCGGTGGCCGGGCCGCAGGGCTACGGCATGGCCACCATCCAGGTGGCAGAAACGCTGGAACTGCGACACGCCCTGGCGCGCCAGCTACTGCAGGACATGCTGTGGCAGCAGGCCCTGCTGCTGGCCTTGATCGCCGGCGTGGTAGTGCTGGTGGTGCAGCGCGCCACGGCGCCGGTGCGCCAGCTCAGCCGCCAGCTGCAGGCGCGGGCCGAGACCGACCTGCGCCCCCTGCCCACCGCCGAGGTGCCGCGCGAGCTGCAGCCGGTGGTGGAAGCCAGCAACCAGGTCATGGCCCGGCTGTCGCAGCTGCTGGACCACCAGAAGCGCTTCGTGCGCGACGCATCGCACCAGCTGCGCACTCCGCTGGCGGTGCTGAAGACGCAGGTGCAATCGGCCCGGCGCGGCGATGTCGAGCCTGCCCAGGCGCTGGCCGAGATCGCCACCACGGTGGAACGCGCCACCGATCTCGCCAACCAGATGCTGGCCCTGGCCAAGGTCGAACAGCTGCGCCAGCAGGGCTTGCGCGAAGCCGCCGCCACCGAGCGCTGGGACGAGATCGTGCGCAGCATCGCGCTGGACATGTCGCCGCTGATCGCCGACCGCTGCATCGATTTCGAGATCAGCACCGAGCCTGCCCCCGTGCAGGCCCATGTCTGGGCGCTGCGCGAGCTGGTGCGCAACCTGCTGCACAACGCGGTGAAGTTCAGCCCCCCCGGGGGCGGCCTGGCGCTGCGCCTGGTGCGCGACGGCCCGATGGCCGTGCTGACGGTGGCCGACAGCGGCCCGGGCATCGACCCGGCGCAGCGCGCGCGGCTGTTCCAGCCCTTCGCTTCTGGCTTGGCGGCCGGCGCCGGGGCGGAGGCGCGCCATGGGTCGGGGCTGGGGCTGGCGATCTGCGACGAGATCGTGCGTTCGCTGGGCGGCAGCCTGGGCTTGAACAACCGCGCCAGCGGCGGGCTGGACGCGACCGTGCGCCTGCCGCTGGCCGGTGGCTGAGACAATCGGGCCGATGCCCGCCAAGCCTGAAACCACCCCCAAGGCCCCGCTGGAGCGCCTGCGTCTGGACAAATGGCTGTGGGCCGCCCGCCTGTACAAGACCCGGGCCCTGGCCGCCGAGGAAGTGGACCTGGGCCGCGTGGCCGTGAACGGCCAGCCCGCCAAGCCGGGCCGGGAACTGAAGCCCGGCGACAGCCTTACGCTGCGCCAGGGCCCGGTGCAGCGCGAACTGCGCGTGCTGGGCCTGAGCGCGATGCGCGGCCCGGCGCCCATGGCCCAGGCGCTGTATGCCGAAACGCCGGAAAGCCTGGCCGCGCGCGAAGCCGCCGCTGCGCGCCGGCGCATGGGTGTGGAGCCGGCCGACAGCCTGGCCCACGGCCGCCCCACCAAGCGCGACCGCCGGCAGCTGGCCGACTGGCAGCGCTGGAGCGCCAGCAGCGAAGACCTGGGCTGAAGGCGCCGCGCAGCCCCGCCACCCCCGTGGCCGCACCGGGCCGCAGATGCGTGACAAAAGCCCTCTTGAAGTCCTGGGCAACGACCCCATGTCTTTCTTGTCCTAGGCGTCTACCGCGATGAACACAGAACACACTCCCCACGAGCCCACCCCCGTCGACAGCGCCGCTGAAGCCCCCGCCCAGCCCAGCCCCCCTGATCTGGCCGCCCAGCTGGCGGAGCTGCAGGCCAAGCACAACGAGCTGAACGACGCCTTCCTGCGCGCCAAGGCCGAAGCCGAAAACACCCGCCGCCGCGCCGAAGAAGAGATGAGCAAGGCGCGCAAGTTCGCCGTCGAGTCGTTCGCCGACAGCCTGCTGCCGGTGAAGGACAGCCTGGAAGCCGCCATCGCCCTGCAAGGCGCCACCAACGAACAGCTGCTCGAAGGCACCCACGCCACGCTGCGCCAGCTGTCGGCGGCCCTGGAACGCAACAAGGTGCTGGCCATCGCCCCGCCCCCGGGCACCAAGTTCGACCCGCACCAGCACCAGGCCATCAGCGTGGTGCCGGCCGAACAGGACGCCAACACCGTGGTGGCGGTGCTGCAGAAGGGCTACCTCATCGCCGACCGCGTGCTGCGCCCGGCGCTGGTGACGGTGGCCGCATCCAAATAGAAGAGTTCACAGCCTGCGCGCCTTGAAAGGCGGCGGGTTATCCACAAGTTCAAGGCATTCAGATCCACTCCACAGGAGCGAAGAAAAATGGGCAAGATCATCGGCATCGACCTCGGCACCACGAACTCGTGCGTCGC
>JAIXZR010000190.1 GCA_027489455.1 Rubrivivax sp.
TCGACGTATTCGACGCCGCGCTCGCGCAGCGCGTGCAGCGGGCGCTCGCCGGTCTGGATCACGCGCTTGGGGCGGATCGTGCCGTAGAACTCGTTCTCGATCTGCAGCAGCGTGGTGGCCAGCTGGTTGTATTCGCCGCCCAGGTTGCGCACGCCGATCTTTTCGTAGGGCGCGTAGGGCTGCGTGAGCGCGCCGTGCAGGCTGGCGGCGTAGCTGTCCAGGCTGTTGTAGCTGACGGCCAGCGCCGCCTGCGCGTCGCTCTGGTAGCCCAGCCGGCCCATGCGCAGGCTGGTGGCGTAGGGCATGCCCAGCGCGCTGTCGCTCAAGCGTTGCACCGCGTGCTCGCGCCCGTCCACTAACCTGGGGCAGACCGCATGGCTGGCGCCGAACAGCACCAGCAGCAGGAAGGCATGGCGACGGAAGTTGCGGATCAGCGCGAAATGCTCTTCGTTGCTCAGCCCCGGCAGCGACCAGTTGTAGTGGATGCCGCTGATCGTCTGCATCCGGCGGCCGTAGCGGTGGCCCAGGCCCATGCGGTAGACGCTCTTGGCGCGCGCCACGTTGCTGCTGCCGTAGCGGCCCAGCGGGATGGTCTCGTCGGTGGGCAGGCCGCAGGGCATGCTGCTGACCCACAGGCGTTCGTCGCCCTGGCCATGGTTGCCGTCGGCCAGGCAGCGGTAGACGAACTGGTGGATGCGGGTGAGCTCGTCCAGGCAATCGTCGACGCCGGCGTGCACGCCGGTGATCAGCTCGAGCTGGCTTTCGCTGAAATCGGTCGTGATGCGCGGGTGCGTGAGCGGCGCGCCCAGCGCGGCCGGGTGTGGCGTCAGCGCCAGCTGGCCATTCGGAAGTGAGCGCAGGCTCTCTTTTTCAATGCCGCGGCGCATGGCGCGCAGGCGCTCGGCCGGCAGAGCCTGCAGTCGTCGTTGGAGCGTCATGAAGCGATCGGAGGCGGGGTCGGGGGCAGGGTCGGGGGGCGCTGGGTGCAGACGCCCTACGGAAGGCAGGGCATAGGCCCGGTGGCGCGAGCTTAAGGGCGTGCTGCTTTCCGTGCTGCCGGCGCCCGGCTTGTCCACGAACTGAAACGTGGTCACCCCCTTGTCACGGTCGCGTGGGATGGGCAACCCTGCCTAGCCGCGGCCTGAAGGCGGGGCACAGAATGCCGCGCATGCCGTCGCCACCCCCGCCCCGCCCGAAACGCCGCGCCGTCGGCCGCCGCTTCTTCCTCGGCACGCTGGCGGCCACTGGCGCGCTGGTCATCGGCTGGGGCGTGCTGCCGCCGCGGCAGCGCCTGCAGCCCGCGCGGCCGCTGCCGGCGGGCGCGGGCGAAAGCGTGTTCGGCGGCTGGCTCAAGATCAGCGCCGACGGCCAGGTGCAGGTGGTGGGCCCGAAGTCGGAAATGGGCCAGGGCGTGCACACCGGCCTGGCGATGCTGCTGGCCGATGAGCTGGATGCCGACTGGGCCCGCGTCACGGTCATCGAAGCCCCGATCGACCGCATCTACGCCAACCAGGCCACGGTGGTGGACAGCCTGCCCTTCCACCCCGACGACGACGGCTTCGTCAAGCGCAGCGCCCAGTGGCTGACGGCCAAGGCGATGCGCGAGGCCGGCGAGATGCTCACCGGCGGCAGCAGCAGCATCAAGGACCTGTGGCAACCGCTGCGCCAGGCCGGCGCCAGCGCGCGCGCCATGCTGCTGGCCGCCGCCGCCCAGGCCTGGGGCGTGCCGGTGGCGCAGCTGCAGGTGGCGCGCGGCGTGGTCAGCCACCCCGGCAGCGGGCGCAGTGCCGGTTACGGCAGCCTGGCCGCGGCCGCCGCCGCGCTGCCACTGGCAGCCGACGCACCGCTCAAGACCGCGGCGCAGTTCACCCTCATCGGCCAACCCCTGGCGCGCCTGGAAGCGCAGGCCAAGAGCGACGGCAGCGCCGTCTTCGGGCTGGACGTGCAGCTGCCCGGCATGCTGTATGCCAGCGTGGTGATGTGCCCCACGCTGGGCGGCGGCGTGGCCGGCTTCGACGCCGCCGCGGTGCAGGCCCTGCCGGGCGTGAAGCAGGTGCTGGCAGTGGCTGGCCACCAGGGCGGCACGGCCGGCGTGACCGTGGTGGCGACGTCGCCCTGGCGCGCGCTGAAGGCGCTGCGCTTGCTGCCCGTGCAATGGCAGGACGACGCCGCCAGCACGCCGGCCGCGGCCTACAGCAGCAGCGCCGGCCTGGACGCGCTGGCGCGCCAGCTGGACGACGACCGCGGCACGGCACTCTTCAGCCGCGGCGACAGCGCCGCCGCACTGAAGACGGCCGCGCGCACGCTGCAGGCCGAGTACCGCGCCCCCTACCTGGCCCACGCCACGCTGGAGCCGCAGAACTGCACGGTGCAGATCGCCACCGACGGCAGCGCCACGGTCTGGGCGCCGACGCAGATCCCCGGCATCGCGCGCGCCGCCGTGGCCGGCGTGCTGGGCATCGCACCCGAACGCGTGACGGTGCACGTGACCCTGCTGGGCGGCGGCTTCGGCCGCCGGCTGGAGGCCGATGTCATCGCCCAGGCCGCCGCCATCGCGCGCGACGCCGCGCGGGCCGACCCGGCGCTGGCCGGCCGGCCGCTGCAGCTGTTCTGGAGCCGCGAGGAAGACACGCGCCACGATTTCTACCGCCCGGCCGCGGTGGCCCGGCTGCAGGCCGGGCTGGACGCGCAGGGGCGGCTGGTGGCCTGGCAGCAGGTGTCGGCCGGGCCGACGATCCTGCCGCGCCTGATGCAGCGGCACTTCGGCCTGCCAGCCGGGCTGGTGGCGCTGTCGCCGGACAAGACGGCGCAGGAAGGCGCATTCGACCAGCCCTACGAATGGCCGGCCGCGCGCATCGCCCACGCCGCCGCCGACAGCCCCGTGCCGGTGGGCTTCTGGCGCGCGGTGGGGCATTCGCACCAGGCGTTCTTCAAGGAAGCCTTCCTGGACGAAGCCGCCCACGCCGCCGGGCAGGACGCACTGGCCTTCCGCGCCGCGCTGCTGCAGCAGCACCCGCGCCACCTGGCGGTGCTGCAGGCCGCGGCAAGGCTGGGCGGCTGGGGCACGGCGCTGCAGCCCACCGACGACGGCGCGCCGCAGGCGCGCGGCATCGCGCTGCACCACAGCTTTGGCAGCGTGGTGGCGCAGGTGGCGCGGGTGTCGATCGGGCCGGACAAGACCATCCGCGTGCACCATGTGGCCTGCGCCATCGACTGCGGCACGCCCGTCAACCCCAACCTCATCCGCCAGCAGATGGAAGGCGGGGTGCAGTTCGGCCTGTCGGCCGCGCTCTACGGCGGCGTGGACATCGTGCGCGGCCAGGTGCAGCAGAGCAACTTCCACGACCAGCCGCAGCTGCGCCTGGCGCAGGCGCCCGAGGTCGAGACCGTGATCCTGCCCAGCGCGGCCCCGCCCGAAGGCGTGGGCGAGCCGGTGATGACCTGCATCGCCCCGGCCGTGGCGAGCGCGCTGTTCGCGCTGACGGGGCAGCGCCTGCGCAGCCTGCCGCTGCGCCTGGCTTGAGACCCACTACGCCACCTTCACCGCCGTACCGCTGACGCAGACCATCATCATCCCGTTGGTCTCGCCCATCACCTCGTAGTCGAAGTCGATGCCGACCACGCCGTTGGCGCCGAGTTCGCGCGCCGCGGCCTTGAGCTCGTTCAGCGCGGCTTCGCGCGCGCCCGCCAAAGCGCGTTCGTAGCCGCCGGCACGGCCGCCCACGACGTCGCGCACCGACGAGAACATGTCGCGGAAGATGTTCGCGCCGATGATGGCTTCGCCATTGACGAGGCCCAGAAAACGCTCGATGCGCACCCCGCCCATGTCCGGCCCGGGCACGATGGTGGCCAGGAAGAAGTCATCGTCGGATTTGGAGAACCAGCCCATCGCGGCCTGCCTTCGGTGGTGGAAGAGGCTGCAACGATAGCGGCGCGCCTAGACTCGGCTGCATGCATCCGTTCATCTCTGCCTCTGCCCCCCGCAGCCTCGCCCGCCTGGCAGCAGCCCTCGTCGTCACGCTGGCCGCGGGCTGTGCCAGCCCGCCGCCGGCCCAGCCCTTCGCCACCTGGAGCGAAAGCTTCGCGGCCGACTGGGTGCGGCTGTCGCCCGAACGCGCCACCTTCAGCCAGTACTTCCAGGGCGCCGAGCAGGAAGCGCTGGACGGCCAGCTCAGCACACTGGGGCCCGAGCGCCGCCAGCGCGAACAGACACTGGCGCGCCAGGGGCTGGACGCGCTGGGCCGCTACCTGGCCAGCCCGCTGAGTGCCGACGAACGCACCGCCGCACTGACGATGCAGTGGAGCCTGCAGCGCCAGCTGGACGGTGCGGCTTTCGACGACCTGGGCTTCGCCTTCAACCAGCTGGGCGGCGTGCAGGTGCGCAGCGTCAACCTGCTGACGCAAAGCCACCCGTTGCGCCGGCCAGCGGACGTGCAGACCTACCTGTCGCGCCTGTCGCAGCTGCCGGCGCGGGTGGACGAGGCCATCGAGCGCACCCGCGCCAGCGCCGCCCGCGGCGTGCTGCCGCCGCGCTTCATCCTGGAACGCGGCCGCAGCCAGATCGAGGCCTTCCTGCAGCCCGCACCGGCGGACAACCTGTTCGTCACCGCCCTGGCCAGCCGCACCGAGAAGATGGCCGGCCTGCCGGCAGCAGACCGCAGCGCCGCGCTGCAGCAGGCGCAGGCGCTGGTGGCCGGCGGCGTGCGCCCGGCCTTCGAACGCGCGCTGGCGCTGCTGAACGAGCTGCACCCCCGCACCACCGCCGATGCCGGCCTGTGGCGGCTGCCGGACGGCGAACGCGCCTATGCCCAGGCCCTGGCCGCCAACACCACCACGCGCATGACGGCCGAGGAGATCCACGCCGTGGGCCTGCGCGAGGTGGCGCGCATCGAAGCCGAGATGGACCAGGTGCTCCAAGGCCTGGGCCGCAGCCAGGGCACGGTGCGCGAGCGCATGGCCGCGCTGCGCGCCGAGCTGCAGCCCCCGGCGACGCCGGATCCGCGCCCGATGCTGCTGGCGCGCTATGCCGACTACGTGCGCGAAGCCCAGCAGCGCGCCGCGCCGCTGTTCAACATCACCCCGCGCGCGCCGGTGGAAGTGCAGCGCGTACCGGCGCTGACCGAGCGCACCGCCAGCGCCTACTACACCACGCCCACGCCCGACGGCAGCCGCCCGGGGATCTTCTGGGCGCCGCTGCCCGGGCCCAGCTTCAACGTCATGGGCATGAAGAGCCTGGCCGTGCACGAGGCCGTGCCCGGCCACCACTTCCAGCTGGCACTGCAGCAGGAACAGGCCGGCCTGCCGCGCTGGCGGCAACAGCGCATCTTCAGCGGTGGCAGCGCGCACGCCGAGGGCTGGGCGCTGTACGCCGAGCGCCTGGCCATCGAGCAGGGCTGGTATGCGGGCGATCCCCATTCGCTGCTGGGCGCGCTGGATTCCCAGCTCTTCCGCGCCCGCCGCCTGGTGGTGGACACCGGGCTGCACGCCAAGCGCTGGACGCGCCAGCAGGCCATCGACTACGGCATCTCGGTGTCGGAAGTGGAGCGCTACGTCGTCAACCCTGGCCAGGCCTGCGCCTACATGATCGGCATGCTGCACATCCTGGCCCTGCGCAGCGAAGCCCAGGCGGCGCTGGGCCCGCGGTTCAGCCTGCCAGCCTTCCACGACGTGGTGCTGAAGACCGGCTCGGTGCCGCTGGACGTGCTGAGCGACGTCGTGCGTGGCTGGGTGCGGGCCGGCGGCGGCGCGGTCTAGAAGCCGGCAACAAGGCTCAGCCTTCCTCGGCCTCGATCACCAGGCTGCGCCGCCGCCCGCCCTGGGTGGCGACGCTGACGACGATGCGCAGCGCCTGGCCCACCGGCACGCTGCGTGTGAAGCGGTAGTCCAGACCGTCCCACGCGCCCGGGTTGCGCGTGGGCTCACGCCGCTGCCACTGCCGGGTGCCGCCGGCTTCCACCGTCATCTGGTGCCAGGCGCCGGGCTGGGCATCGCGCAGGGCCACCGTCATCGCGCAGCTGATCTCGAAGCGGCGCTGGCGCCTGGCGTCGGCAGGGATGACCAGCACCGCCTGCGCGGCGTCGCCAGCATCGGTGGCCCAGCGCTCGGGGCGCGCTTCGGAAAAGCTCAAGGGGGGGTCCTTCGTGCAGCGCCTGCCCGCGCGGGCCCGGCGGGCGCCGGGGCGGGGGCGATGGGCCAGCGGGCCGCCGGCAGCGCGCGCGGATTCTGCACCGGCGGCAAACAGCGACAATCGTTGCCCCACGGCGCCCAATGGTGCCCCTAGGCCCCCATGCAGCCAGCCGATACCGACCCCCTCCCGACCGCCCTGCCCCTGACGCCAGAGCCCCCGCCGGCCGCGGCACCGCCACTGGCGGCCGCCTCCGAAGCCGATGCAGCGGCGGATGCGACAGCTGAAGCAGCGGCCGCTACCTCAGCAGCGACCCCGGCCGATGCTCCGGCCGATGCCGAGGCCGAGGCCGATGCCAATGCCAATGCCGCGGCCGACGCGCCCGCCGGCAGCACCGCGCCCGCGGAGATGTCGCCCGCCCAGTGCTCGGCGCGCCTGGGCGAGCTGTTCCCGGCGCTGTTCAGGCTGCAGCATCCCTTGCCGCTGAAGCTGCGCATCCAGGCCGACATCCAGGCGCGCGCGCCGGGCGTGTTCACGCGCAAGTCGCTCAGCGTCTTCCTGCACCGCTACACCACCGGCACGCCCTACCTGCAGGCGCTGGTGCGCCAGCCGCAGCGCTTCGATCTGGACGGCCAACCGGCCGGCGATGTGGCAGCCGAACACCGCGAAGCCGCCACCGCCGAGGTGGCACGCCGGCGCGCCATCGTCGACGAACGCCGCGCCGCCGAGCGCGCCGCCGCCCGGGCCCGCCAGCCGCAGAAAGGCGGCGATGCCGCGCCCGGCGCGGCAGACGGCCCGCCGCAGGCAGCCCGTGGCCCGCGGCCCGCGCGCCCGCCCAGTGCGCCAAAAGCCCAGCGCCAGCCGCCACGGCCGGCCCCGCGCCAGCCCGGGCCGCCGGCGCCGCATCCCGCGGCCGGCGCCGCACCGGGCCGTGCACAGCCGCCGCAGCGCCCAGCCAGCGTGCCCGTGGCAGAGCCCGCTGCCGCCCAGCCGGCAGACCCGGCCCTGCGCGAACGCGCCCTGCTGCTTCGCGCCTACGACACGACGACGCTGACGCGCGCCAACTTCTGCGCCTTGAAGGGCCTGCGCGAGAGCGAACTCGATGCCCTGCTGGCCCAGGCCCGCCAGGAAGCCAGCGAACGCCCGGGCTTCGCCGAGGACCGTGCCCCGCGGCGCGACGACGGGCGCCGCCCGGAATCCGCCCGCGACAACACGCGCCGCCCTGCGCCCGGCCGCGGGGACCCCGGCCGCCGCGACGCGCCACCCCGCGGTGGCCCGGGCAAGCCCACGCGCATCGGCCGGTGATCGGCATGCGCCTGGGGCGCGCCTTCGGATCGCTCAAGCTGCGGCTGGGGCTGGCGGCGGTCTTCGCCCTGGCCTTGGGCATCGGCACCAGCACGACGGTGCTGGTACTGCGCGCGCAGGCCGACACCCTGGCCGACTACAGCGCCCTGGAAGTGGCCGAAGCCGTGCGCGTGGCCCGCGTGCTCAGCCTGCAGGTGGTGCAGCAGCAGCAGGCGCTGGCGGTGCTGGCGCAGCAACTGCCGCCGCCGCTGGTGCTGGCCGACAGCCCGGCACTGCGGCAGAAGCTGCAGGGCCTGCAGGTGCTGCTGCCGATGTTCGACAGCATCACGCTGGTCGACGCCCGCGGGCGCGGCATCCTCACCTTCGACAGCCAGGGCGTGCGCCCGGCGCCGATCGACATCAGCGACCGGACCTACTTCCACCGCTCGCGCACCGAGCGCCGGCCTTTGGTGTCCGAGCTCGTCGTTTCCCGCGTCAGCCAGGAAGTGGCCGTGCTTGTCACCCAGCCCTTGCCGCAGGACGCCGGCCTGGTGGTGGGGGCCTTGCGCCTGCGCACGCGCAACCTGCTGGCCGGGCTGGCCGAAGGCCAGGGCAACCGGCTGGCGCCGCCGGCGGCCAGTGCCCACGCCGCCGGTGCCGCCGAGCCCGGCGAAGCCCTGCTGGTGATGCTGACCGATGCGCACGGCCGCGTGCTGGCGCACCCGAACCCCGAGCTCATCGGCGCCCCCATGAGCGCCGAGCCCGGCCTGGCTGCGGCCGTGGACCGCTGGCGGCAGGCTGGCGCGCCGGTCGAACCCGCGGGCCTGGACGTGAGCGACAGCCAGCACCTGGTGGCGGTGGCCGGCGTGGCCGGCCCGGACTGGCTGGTCTGGCGCAGCACCCCGCGCAGCACGGTGCTGGCGCCGCTGGCGCGGGCCCGCAGCGAGACGCGCTTCTGGGCGCTGGGCCTGGCGCTGACGCTGTCGCTGGCGCTGCTGGGCTTGCTGGCGCTGCTGCTGCGGCCCTTGTCGAAGCTGGAAGCGCGGGCCGAGCGCCTGTTCGATCCCGGGCTGGACCCGCAGGCCGGCTGGCCGGGCGCGGGCGGCGAGATCGGCCGGCTCGAAAGAGTGCTGCGCCGCGTCGGCGGCGAACGCGCGGCGCTGGAGGCCACCAACCACCGCGTGCTCCAGCGCCTGGAATCGGTGATGGCGGCCGCGCCGGTGGGCATCGCCTTCGCGCGCCAGGGCCGCTTCGAACTCGTCAGCCACCCCCTGTGCCAGCTGCTGGGGCGTGACGAATCGCAGCTGCTGGGCCAGCCGGCGCAGCTGATCTTCGCGTCCAACGAGGACTACCTGCACCTGCAGCAGGGCCTGGCCCTGGCCCTGGACAACGGCCAGGCCTACAGCGGCGAATGGCAGCTGTTGCATGCCAGCGGCCGGCCGTTCTGGGCCCGGTTGCGGGCGCAGCCTGTCGATGCGGCCGATCCGGCGGCAGGCACGATCTGGACCGCCAACGACATCACGCAGGAAATCAGCACCCGCCAGGCGCTGGAGTGGGCCGCCCACCACGATCCGCTGACCGGCCTGGCCAACCGCGCCGCATTCGACGAGCGCGTGGCCCGGCTGTTTGCCGCGCTGCCGCGCAGCCTGCCGGCAGCCCTGGTGCTGCTGGACCTGGACCGCTTCAAGCCCATCAACGACCAGCATGGCCACGCCGCCGGCGACGCCATGCTGCGCGCCGTGGCCGCGGTCGCCACGCCGCGTGTGCGCCCCGGCGACCTGCTGGTGCGCCTGGGTGGCGACGAGTTCGCCGTGGTGCTGGAGCGCTGCAGCGCCGAAGCCGCGCAGCGCGTGGCCGAAGACCTGCGCAGCGCGATCGCCAACCTGCGCCTGCCCTGGGCGGAACAGCTGCTGTCCGTGGACGCCAGCGCCGGCCTGGCGATGCTGGACGAGCACACCCCCGACGCCGCAGCCTGGGTGGCCGCCGCGGATCGCGCCTGCTACGAAGCCAAGGCCGCCGGCCGCGGCCGGGTGCAGGGCCCTCTGGCGCAGACCGCAGCCAACGCGGCGGCCGAGGCGGCAGCGGTCAGCCCTGCCGATCCTGCAGCGGGCCCTGCACCTGCAGCGGCGCTGCGGCTGGTGGGCGACCGCACGCCGCGGTGACGGCGCGGTTAACGGCGCCGTTCCCGGCTCGTCAATCCAGCCAGCCCTGCGGGCTGGCGAAGGCGTCTTCCAGCGCCTGCAGCCAGCGGCCGGCCTGGAGCCCGTCCATCAGCGCGTGGTGCACGTCCAGCGCCACCGGCAGCCACTGGCGGGCGCCGTCGGCCTGGATGCGGCCATAGGCCACGCGCGGGATGCTGTCGGCCACGCCGGGCCCGGGCCGGGCATGGGCAAAGCTGGTGAAGTGCACCCAGGGCAGGGTGGTGAAGTACATCAGCGTGCTGTCGTCATCGGCGGCCGGCGGCTCGTGGAAGCCCGGCGGGCCATCGCGCACGGCCTGCAGCGCGGCTGCGCCCTGGGCCTGGAAGTCGGCAAAGCGCGGCCGATGGGGCAGGGTGGCGAAGCCGAAGCTGTCGTCCGCGCGCAGCACCGTGGTGCTGGCGTCGACGCGGGCGTGCACGCGCACGCGCGCACTCGGGCCCCGGCCCTCCAGCCGCAGGCGGAAGCTCTCGTGCTGGTTGGCCAGCGCCAGGGCGATGTGGTGGCAGGCCAGGCTCAGACCGCCGGGCCCGGGCCGCCGCGCCAGCGCGGCCCGCAGCGGCGCCACATCCATGCGCGTGCACAGGCTGAAGAACGGCTGCTCGAACGCCGAGAAGTGCAGGAATGCGTCACGGCGCGCCCAGCGCGCGGTGTCCAGATAACGGGCCATCGGTCGATGCTACAGATCGCCAAGGGGGCGCCGAGGCGCCGCCCGCCGCGCTGCTGCTCGATAGGCCCTGCCAATGGGCTGGATGGTTTCAATCAATCCACAATATGCCCAGCGGCGCCCAGAATTCGCTCCGCTGTGTCATTTGCCGGCGCCGTCTTTCCGTGGTTGTCGGTTCGTCGTTCCATCCCCTCCCCCTGAACTTCCAAGAAGGAAACCGCATGTCCCTGATCAACACCACCGTCGTCCCGTTCAAGGCCCAGGCCTTCCACAACGGCAAGTTCATCGAAGTCAGCGACGCCAGCCTGAAGGGCAAGTGGTCGGTGCTGATCTTCATGCCCGCCGCCTTCACCTTCAACTGCCCCACCGAAGTGGAAGACGCGGCCGACAACTACGCCGAATTCCAGAAGCTGGGCGCCGAGGTCTACATCGTCACCACCGACACGCACTTCTCGCACAAGGTGTGGCACGAAACCAGCCCGGCCGTGGGCAAGGCCAAGTTCCCGCTGGTGGGCGA
>JAIXZR010000251.1 GCA_027489455.1 Rubrivivax sp.
CCAGCCCTACTGGGCGGCACGCGGCTTCCGGCGGGGCCAGTTTCCGCAGGCCGAAGCCTGGTACGCCGGGGCGCTGTCGTTGCCGCTGTTCCCGGCGCTGCAGCCTGCACAGCAGGACCACGTGGTGGCGGTGCTGCGCAGCGTGCTGGCGTAAGAAACCGAAGCCTTTCGCTCCCCGTTTCCACAGGATCGTCACCATGAGCCTTCTGACCCACCCCGCCAGCACCGCACCCCACGTCGCCACCGAACAGGAAGCCTTCTGGGCACAGCAGTACGCTCAGGAGTACATCGCCCGCAATGGCCAGTGGGACGTCGAGCTTGGTGCCCAGGCCTGGCGTCAGATGCTCGCGCGGGCCGACCAGCCCATCACCAACTTCCTGGAATGCGGCTGCAACATCGGCCGCAACCTGGACTTGCTGGCCCAGGTGCTGCCGCAGGCCCAGCCGTCGATCATCGAGATCAGCACCCCGGCCTTCGACTTCGTCACCCGCAGGCACCGCACGGCGCATGCCTTCAACGGCCCCATCCTCGAAGCCAAGCTGCCGCAGCAGGCCTTCGACCTGGTGTTCACCACGGGCGTGCTGATCCACATCCACCCCGACCAGCTGCTGGCCACGATGCGCCGCATGTTCGAGCATTCCAGGCGCTACATCCTGATGGGCGAATACTTCAACCGCACACCCGTGATGCTGGAATACCGCGGCGAGCGCGACCGCCTGTTCAAGCGCGACTTCGGCAAGCTCTTCGCCGAGAACTTCGATGTGACGGTGAAGGACGTTGGCTTCCTCTGGGGCCACCAGTTCGACGCCGCCGGCTTCGACGACACCACCTGGTGGCTGTTCGAAAAGAACAGCGCCGGCGCCCTGTCCTGAGGCTGGCCGCCGTGGCCGCCGGCCGCCTGGCCGTGATCCCCGCGCGGGGCGGCAGCAAGCGCATTCCGCGCAAGAACGTCAAGCCCTTTGCGGGGCGGCCGATGATCGCCTACGCGATCGGCGCAGCGCGTGAGGCTGGGGTCTTCGACCACATCCTGGTATCGACCGATGACGAAGAGATCGCCGCGGTCGCCCGTTCCCACGGCGCCGACGTGCCGTTCATGCGCCCGCTGGCCCTGGCCGACGACCATGCCGGCACCGGGCCCGTGGTGGTGCACGCCATCGCGCAGGCGCAGGCCGCCGGCTGGGCGGTGGAGCAGGTGTGCTGCATCTACCCGGGCGTGCCGCTGCTGCGGGCCGCCGACTTGCGCGCCGCGCTGGCGATGCTTGCCGAAGGCCCGGCCGACTTCGTTTTCCCGGTGCTGCGTTTCGAGTCGCCAGTGCAGCGCGCACTGCGCTTTGACCATGCCGGCTGCGTCGCGCCGCTGTACCCTGAGCACCTGACCATGCGCACGCAGGACCTCGTTCCGGCGTTCCACGATGCCGGCCAGTTCTACTGGGGCACGGTCGCAGCCTGGCAGTCGGGCCGCAGCGCCCATGCCGGTGGGCGTGGCTTGGTGCTGGCGGCCGACCGCGCAGTCGATATCGACACGCCGGACGACTGGGCCCGTGCTGAGGCGCTGTTCCTCGCACGGCAGAAGGCCAGGCTGTGAAACCCTGCGTCGTGCTGCGGGCCGATGCTTCTCGCGACATCGGCTGGGGCCATGTCAAGCGTTGCCTGGCATTGGCGGCAGCCCTGCGCCAGCAGGGCGCTGCACCGCTGTTTGTCGTTGCACCCAGCGACTTGGATCTGGCGGCGCTGCTTCAGCCGGGTGGCTTTGCCTGGGTGGTGCTGGACACCGCACACGGCCCACCTGACAACCATCTGGACGCTCTGGCCACGGTGCGGGCTCTGCAGGGGCAACAACCGGCGCTCGTGTTGGTGGATCACTATGGGCTGGACGCGCGCTGGCATCGCGCCGTTGCGCAAGCCACACGAGCGCGGATTGCGGCCATCGATGACCTCGGTGATCGGCCTTTGGCGGTTGACCTGCTCATCGACCACAACCCATCGCACAGCCATGCCGACAAATACCGCAGTGTGCTTCCATCCAACGTCCAGCGGTGCGTCGGCCCGTCCTTCGCATTGATTGACAGCGTCTATGCCCAGACGCCGCCCGCAGCCTGGTGCGATGAAGTGCGGCGCATCGGCATCTTCATGGGCGGTACCGATCCCGGCCACCACAGCCTGCTGGCCTGGCGCGCCTGCCGAGAAGTCGCCGGCTGGGATGGCCCCATCGAACTCGCGACCACCAGCGCCAACCCTCACTGCGCGCATTGGCACGCGGTAGCGGCTCAAGACTCGCATCTGCACCTCTGGCTGGACCGGCCCCATCTGGCCGACTTCCACCGCTCTCACGACCTTCAGATCGGTGCCGGCGGGGGTGCGACGTGGGAACGCTGCGCGCTGGGCGTGCCAACGGTGGCGCTGGTCTGCGCGCCCAACCAGCGGCTGTCGGTGCCGTGGCTGGCCGCCCAGGGCGTCGTCGAGGCGTTCGAGGCAGTCGATCCCAGGCCAGGCCAGGTCCAGGCGCTGGGCGCGCTGATCGCCGGCTTGCTGGACGGACCGGCACAGCGAGCCGCGCTGCGAGCCCGCTCGCTCGCCCTGGTGGACGGTCAGGGCGCCAGACGGGTTGCCGAAGCAATGCTGCAACTCATTGACAAGGGGTCTTCGCCATGAGCTACCGCCTGCGCCTTTTGCGCGAATCCGATCTGGCATTGGTGATGCAGTGGCGTATGCAGCCCGAAGTCACGAGGTACATGTATACGGATCCGCAGCTCACGCTGGAAGGCCAGCAGCGCTGGTTCGAAGCGCTGAAGCAGTCTGGCCGGGATGTGGCCTGGGTCATCGAGCAGGAGGCCGGCAAACGGCCGATCGGCCTGCTTAGCCTGACGGCGATCGATCGCGTGAACAGCCGCTGCGCCTGGGCCTACTACCTGGGCGAGCCCGATGTGCGGGGCGGTGGGCTGGCGCGCTTGCTGGAGTTGAACGTGTACGCCTTTGTCTTCGACACGCTGGGCTTGAACAAGCTGTGGTGCGAGGTCTTCTCCTTCAATGACCGCGTGGTTGCGCTGCATGAGAAGTTCGGCTCCAAAGTCGAAGGCGTGATGCGCCAACACATCAGGAAGAACGGCCAGTATCACGATGTCGTGCTCATGGCCATGTTGCGCGAAGACTGGCCCGCCGTGCGCGACCGCTTCGGGCTGCGGGCCATGGACATCGAGTCGCCGCAGGCCTGGCTGGAGCCGCTCGCGGCCGCAGACTGACGTTGTCCGCTTGCCGAGCGTTGAGGCCCATGCACTTGGCCCACCCGCGGTCCAAAGTCCCAAATGCGGCGCTTTTCGGCCCTTCGAGAAGGTGCTTCCCCGAGCACCATCGATGAATCACCAGTGTCAAGGAGACAGTTCCATGCGAATCGGGCAACGCCACATCGGGCTTGCTCAGCAGCCCTATGTCATCGCGGAGCTGTCGGGCAACCACAACCAGTCGCTGGACCGCGCGCTGGCCCTCGTCGACGCTGCGGCCGATGCCGGGGCCGATGCCGTCAAGCTGCAGACCTACACCGCCGACACGATGACGATTCATGTCGACGCGCCCGGCTTCGTCATTGACGACCCCAAGAGCCTGTGGAACGGCCGCCACCTGTACGAGCTGTACGAAGAAGCGCACACGCCCTGGGATTGGCATGCGCCGATCTTCCGCCGGGCGGCCGAACAGGGGCTGCACTGCTTCAGCACGCCTTTCGACGACACGGCCGTCGACTTTCTGGAGTCTCTGGGCGCACCAGCCTACAAGATCGCGTCGTTCGAGTGCACCGACCTGCCGTTGATCCGCAAAGTCGCTGCCACCGGCAAGCCGATGATCATTTCCACCGGCATGGCCACACTGGCCGAGATTGACGAGACCGTGCGCGCTGCACGCGAAGCAGGCTGCCGCGACTTCGTGCTGTTGAAGTGCACCAGCACTTACCCGGCCACGCCCGAGAACACGCACCTGCGGACCATCCCAGTGCTGCGTGAAGCCTTCGGCTGCGAGGTCGGTCTGTCGGACCACACCATGGGCTGTGGCGCCGCGGTGGCCGCGGTGGCGCTGGGCGCCAGCGTGGTGGAAAAGCATCTCACGCTGGCGCGTGCCGATGGCGGTGTTGACGCGGCGTTCTCGCTCGAGCCGGCTGAGCTGCGCCAGTTGCGCACCGAGACCCAACGCGCCTGGCAGGCGCTGGGCGAAGTGCGCTTCGGCGGCAGCGCGGCCGAGGCGCCGTCCAAGCTGCATCGCCGCTCGCTCTATGTCGTGAAGGACCTCAAGGCAGGCGACCGGTTGACGTCGATGAACTTGCGCGCCATCCGCCCCGGCCACGGCCTGCCGCCGAAGCACCTGGAAGAACTGCTGGGCTGCGCCGTGACGCAGGACGTCAAGCGCGGCACGCCCGCCCACTGGGCGCTGGTGCGCCGTTGAGAGGACAGCGATGAGCCCGGCCCCCAACACCACCCTTGCGATGGACGCACCCGCGGCGCAAGACGCCGCGCCTGCGCTCAGCGTCGCCGAGATTCGCAGCCCGCAGTTCCGCGCCCTGCAGGAACAGGCCTACGCCAACGACCTGGCGCGGCTGCATGCGCGGCTGCATGAATTCGTGCCCGTGGCCTGCCCGGCCTGCGGCCAGGCGGCGGCCAGCAAGGCCTTCGACAAGTTTCGCTGCCAGTTCGTACGCTGCCATGACTGCGAGACGCTGTACATGTCGCCCCGGCCCACGCCGGCGGTGATGGACGCGTACTACAGCCAGTCCGAGAACTACAAGGTCTGGGGCGAGTTCATCTTCCCGGCCAGCGAAGCCCGCCGGCGCGAGAAGATCTGCGCGCCGATGCTGCAGGCCATCGTCGAGGCCTGTGCGCGCCACGGCGTGGCCACCGATCACCTGATCGAAGTCG
>JAIXZR010000131.1 GCA_027489455.1 Rubrivivax sp.
AAGTTGATCACGCCGCCCATCGCATCGGTGCCGTAGATGGCCGAGGCGCCGTCCTTCAGCACTTCCACGCGCTGGATGGCGCCAGCCGGGATGTTGTTCAGGTCCACGCCGGCGTTGTCCCCGGGCGTGGCGAAGTTCGCCAGGCGGCGGCCGTTCAGCAGCACCAGGGTGCTGGAGACGCCGAGGCCGCGCAAGTTGGCGCCGTTGAAGCCGCGCTGGCCGCCGGATTGATCGGTGATGCTCACGCCGTCGGTCAGGCCGCCGACGTTGCTGGTGATCTTCTGCAGCAGCTCGGCCGCGGTGGTGACGCCGATCTTGTCGATGTCGGCACGGCGCAGCGTTTCCACCGGCAGCGCGGTTTCGCCTTCGATGCGCTTGATGCTGGAGCCGGTGATTTCCACGCGCTGTGGCGCCGCGGCAGGTACAGCCGGTACAGCCGATGCCGGCGTCTGGGCCTGGGCCTGCAGGCTGGCGATCATCAGCAGCGCCGCCAGGGCCACGGGCTGGGGGTGGGTTCTACGAATGCTCATGGGCGCGGTGCTTCCTTCGCCGGGGCGGCGGTGGTGGGTCGGATGGATCGGGACTGCTGCACTCTAGGCAGCGGCCCCGGGCTTGACCATCGGGCCTGCTGCGCGCCGTCGCGCCATGGAAACTCGGCGTCGCAAAAGCCCAAGTCGCACGCCGGGGCTGTCGCTTTTTCGATGCCACCATCCTGGGCATGCGCTTCCTGCTTGCCCGTCTTCGCCCCACCCTTCGGGCCCTGCCCTGGCGCGCTGCCGGGCTCGCCTGTCTTGTGCTGTTGCTGGTGCAGGGGCCCGGCCCTGCGGCGGCCCAGGGTGTGACGGTGGCTATCGGCGGTGCGCTGCAGGACGACAACGACGCCGTCTGGGCCCGCCTGGTGCAGCTGGCCGGCGGCCCCGGCGCGCGCTTTGCGGTGCTGGCCACGGCGGCGGGCGACCCCGATCGATCGGCCGCCAGCATCGGCGCCAATCTGGCCCGCCATGGTGCCGTGGCCGAGCACGTGCGCGTGGCGCCACGCCTGCCCGGCATCGACATCGAAGCCGCGGTGCGGGCCCCGCAGTGGCTGGCTGTGGTGGAACGCAGCCAGGGCGTTTTCTTCAGCGGCGGCGCGCAATCGCGGCTGATGGACACGCTGCAGCCCGGCGGCCAGCCCACACCGCTGCTGCAGGCCGTGCGCGCGCTGTGGGCGCGCGGCGGCGTGGTGGCTGGCACCAGCTCCGGCGCGGCGGTGCTGTCGGCCGTGGCCTTCCGCGACGCGCCCGATCCGCTGGCCATCCTGCAGGCCCCGCAGCTGCGCCTGCGCGAAGGGCAGGAAGTGGACCGCGGCTTCGGCTTCCTGCCCGCCGGGCTGGTGGTGGACCAGCATTTCGTCCGCCGCGGCCGCATCGCGCGGCTGCTGCCGCTGATGCACACGCGCGGGCTGCAGCAGGGCATCGGCGTGGAAGAGGATTCGGCCATCGTCGTGCGCGGCAGCAGCGTGGAAGTGATCGGCCGCGCCGGCGCGCTGGTGGTGGAGAGCGACGCGCCGGCCACGCCGCCCATGGCCGCTCATTCCGGCCCCTTCACGCTGGGCCACGCGCGGCTGCACTGGCTGCAGGCCGGCGACCGCTACGACATCGCCACGCGCCAGGTCAGCCCCGCGTCGGCGCGGCAGGCCGGCACGGTTCTGGACCGTGGCAACCCGGCCTTCCGCGGCTACCACGATGGCCCGGCGCAGGTGAACGACATCCTGGCCGAAGGCACCCTGGTGCGCGCCATGGCGCGGCTGGTGGACAGCGACCAGCGCACGCTGACGGCGCTGGCCTTCCGCGCCCAGCCCGAAGCCTCGGCCGGCGCTGGCGCCGGCCCCAACGCCGACGCCGGCTTCGAATGGCGCTTCTCGGTGGACGCGCAAACGCGCGGCTGGCATGCCGGCGGCGACGCCTACACCCTGGTGGGCGTGAACTTGGCTATCGTGCCGGTGCGCATGGCCCGGCCGCTCTACACGCCCTGGCCCGGCGTGCCGGCACCGGCGCTCGCGCCTGCCGGCCCTTCCACCCCACCCCGCTGACCCAAGGCCGCCATGTTCACCAAGACACTCGCCCCCCTGCTGCTGGCCGCAGCCCTGGCCACGCCCGCACTGGCGCAAGCCCCTGCCGCCACGGCCTTCCAGGCCCCCAACCCGCTGCGCGTGGCCGCCGAAGCCGCCTACCCGCCCTTCAGCGAACTGGGCACCGACGGCAAGCTGAAGGGCTTCGACATCGACATCGCGCTGGCCGTATGTGAACGACTGAAGACACGCTGCGAATTCGTGCAGACCGAGTTCGACGCCATGATCCCGGCACTGCGGGCGAAGAAGTTCGACATCATCGTCGCCTCGATGTCCATCACGCCCGAACGCCAGAAGGTGGTGGACTTCTCCGACAAGTACTACAACACCCCGGCGCGCGTGGTGGCCAAAGCCGACGCGCCCTTCGACGGCACGCCGGCCGGGCTGGCCGGCAAGAAGCTGGGCGTGCAGCGCACCACCATCCACGACCGCTATGCCACGGCGATGTTCAAGGGCGCACAGATCGTGCGCTATGGCAAGCAGGACGAGATCTTCCTGGACCTGATCGCTGGCCGGCTGGACGCCACGCTGGCCGATTCCGTGGCCTTGGAACAGGGCTTTCTGAAGACGCCGCCCGGCAAGGGCTTCGCCTTCAAGGGCCCGGTCTACAACGACCCCACGTTCTTCGGCGTGGGCGCCGGCATCGCCATGCGCAAGGGCGACACCGCGCTGCGCACGGCCGTCAATGCCGCGCTGGCGGGCATCCGCGCCGACGGCACGTACAAGAAGCTCAACGACAAGTACTTCAGCTTCGACGTCTACGGCGCTGAACCCGCCAAGGACGTGGCCAAGGACCCGGCCAAGAAGTGACCCCTTCCGCGCCGCGGCCCGCTTCGGCGCGCGTGCAGCGCCACGGCTTCGTGCTGCTGCCCGGGTTTTCGCTGCTGGCCCTGGGCGCGGCCACGTCGGCGCTGGACGCCGTGAACGAGCTGCTGCAGGAACGCTGCTACGAAGCCCTGGCGCTGAGCCTGGACGGGAACAGCGTGCGCGCCGGCTGCGGCACGCTGGTGGCGGTGGCGCAGGGCCTGGGCCCGCCACCGGGCCCGCTGCCGCTGGACGGCCTGCACATCGTCTGCGACGCTGCGCCCGCACTGCTGCCGCAGCCCGCCGTGCTGCTGGAAGCGCTGCGCCACGCCGCACAGGCCGGCGCCTTGCTGGGCGGCATCGGCACCGGTGCGGCGCTGCTGGCCGCAGCCGGGGTGCTGAACGGCCACCGCGCCACCCTGCACTGGGCTTCGGCGCAGCCCGTGGCGCAGGCCCATGCGCAGGTGCTGGTGTCGAACAAGGTCTACGAGATCGACCGCGGCCGCATCAGCTGCGCTGGCGCCACGGCGGCGCTGGACATGATGCTGGCCTGGCTGGCCCAGCGCCATGGCGAACGCATCGGCCAGGAACTGCTGGCGCACTTCGGCCTGGAACGCCTGCGCCCGGCCGACGAACGCCAGCGCAC
>JAIXZR010000206.1 GCA_027489455.1 Rubrivivax sp.
GATCGCTGGCCTTGCGCAGCCCGAACAGCAGCACGATGCCCAGGATGGCGTAGACGTGCAGCACGTCGCCGAACCAGAACACGCAGGCGTGCACGACGCCGATCACCAGCAGCACCAGCAGCCGGCGCAGGTACAGCTGGTCGGCCAGCAACGGGCTGGCCTGCTGCATGCGCGCGAACTGGATCGTGAAGCCCAGCCCGAACAGCACGCTGAACAGGCTGTTGAACTTGCCCGAGAACAGCGCGTCGCGCACCAGCTCGGCCCGCTGGTCCAGCAGGCCAGGCCAGTAGCGCGAGCCGTCGGCTTCGTGCCAGCCGGCATAGCTGAAGCCGGGCATGTTCATGATCAGGATGCCCATCAGCGCGAAGCCGCGCAGGACGTCCAGGATGGGCAGCCGCTCGGCGTCGGGCAAAGGCTTGGCGCTGGGCTGCTGCGTCATGGGGTACTTCCGGCGGGGGGGTGCGGCGCATCATGCGCCGCTTGCCCCCCGCCGGGCATCCCATGGATCGCGCGGACTGCCGTGTCCGCTTCAGCGGGCTTTCGTCGTCCCGCTCGCGCGATCCAGTGGTCAGGCCGCCTGGCGCCGGCCTGAAGAGACGGTGTTGAGGCCGCCTGGCGCCGGCTTGAAGGGAGGGTAATCAGGCCGCCTGGCGCCGGCCTGAGGGGACGGTGATCGGCAGCAGCTGGGCCGCTTCCGGCAGCTTGGGTTCCGGCTGGGGCAGGGTCACGCCGGCCCAGGCTTGCCGCAGCACTCGCGGCGGCGCGGTTTCTTCCGGCGTCACCAGCAGCCCGTGGCGGCGCAGCCAGCGGCCGAAGTCGGGCCGGCCGCAGGCCACCACCAGCGGCACGGCCAGCAGCAGCGGCGCCACCATCGGCGCCAGCCACAGCGCCATGCCGGCATCGGCCAGCCAGGCGCCGGCCAGTGCCAGCGCGGCCACCACCGAAACACCGCCCAGCGCGCGGGCCGCGTCGGTCCAGCCCAGGCGCTCGGCCTGGCGCGGGGGCGATTTCCACTGCAGGTTCAGCCCCGTCAGCGCGCCCAGCACGAACAGGCTGTGCGCGGCCATGCGCAGCGGTGCCTGCAGGGCCGACAGCAGCGCTTCCAGCAGCGCACTGGCCACCAGCCCTGCGCTGCCGCCGTACAGGTGCTGCTGGCGCTGGCGCAGCACCAGCCACACGCCCAGCGCGCGCGGCAGCAGCAGCATGCCCAGCGTGGCGGCCCACAGGCCGGCAATCGCCGGGGCGGCCAGCGGGTTGGCCGTCTGCCACAGATGACCGCCGTCCAGCCACAGCGCCACGCCCAGCAGCACGAAGCCCAGCCACAGCGGGGCCGACAGGTAGCTCATCGCACCCGTACCCAGCATCGCGCGGTGCACGCGGTGCAGGCCCGGCTCGGCGATCAGCCGGGCGTTCTGCAGGTTGCCCTGGCACCAGCGGCGATCACGCTGCAGTTCGGCCAGCAGGTGCGGGGGCTGCTGCTCGTAGCTGCCGGGCAGATCCGGCACCAGCCAGATGTGCCAGCCGGCGCGGCGCATCAGCGCGGCTTCGACGAAATCGTGCGAGAGGATGTCGCCCGAGAGCCCGCCGCGCCCGTGCACCGGCGCTAGCGCGCAGTGCTGCATGAAGGGCGCGATGCGGATGATGGCGTTGTGGCCCCAGTAGTGCGATTCGCCCAGCTGCCAGAACTGCATGCCGGCGCCGAACAGGCGCCCGGTCACGCGGCCGGCAAACTGCTGCGCCCGCGCGTGCACGGTGTCCAGCCCGCAGGCCACCGGGGCCGACTGGATGATGCCGGCGCTGGGCTGCGCTTCCATCAGCCGCACCAGGCCCAGGATGGATTCGCCGCTCATCACGCTGTCGGCGTCCAGCACCACCATGTAGCGGTGCTTGCGGCCCCAGCGGCGGCAGAAATCGGCCACGTTGCCGGCCTTGCGGTGCGTGCGGCGCAGCCGCCAGCGGTAGTGCACGCGCAGGCCGGTGTCGGCAAAGCGCTCGGCCAGCTGGGCCCAGGCCTGGCGTTCGGCGCTGCGGGTGGCCGGGTCGGAGGTGTCGGACAGCACGTAGATCTCGCACAGCCGCGCGCCGCCTGCGGCCACCAGCGATTCAGCCGTGGCCGCCAGCCCGGCGAAGACCGTGGGCACATGCTCGTTGCAGATCGGCATGATCACCGCAGTGCGGGCGTCGTGGGCAATCGGCCGGCCGGCCACGCTGGCATGGCTGAGACCGCGCAGGTCGCCCTGGCGCAGCACGCGGTAGCCCATCATGGCGGTGACGAAGCCGGCCGCCACCCAGGCAAACAGCAGCCCGAACATCGCCACCTGCGCCACGCGGCCGGGGCTCAGGCTGTCCAGCGGCTGCGTCAGCAGCAGCAAGCCGGTGGCCAGGCTGGCGGACAGCAGCACGATCAGCAGCAGCAGGTTGCGGCGTTGATGCGCCGCCCGCTGCCAGCCGCGCTGCCGGCCGGCCTGCGGCGCTGCGGCGGCCGGGCCTGCCGGGCCGGTGGTGGCCAGGGCTGCGGCGGCCGGCGGCTCGCCGCGCAGCGCGGCCCGGATGCTGGCCAGGAAGCCGCGCCAGGGCACAGGCGTCATGCTGCCGCGCCGCAGCGCCGGGGCGGCGCCATGCGTGTAGCGGCGCTGGGCCACGCGGGCCAGCTTCTGCGGCGGGCGGGAAAGGGGGGTGTTCATGGCTGCTCCGGCGGGATCAAGGCGGTCCAGGTTTCGGTAAGGCTGTGTGAGCTGCCGCCTGCGTCATGGCGCAGGAAGGCGCGCAGTTCCAGCGGTGCTTGCGGCTGCAGGCGTTGCACGCGCAGGTGCAGCCGCCAGCCGCCCAGGGGGTGGGGGTAGGCGCGGGCTTCAAGCACCCGGGCCACATCGCGCCCTGCCACTGGCGGGGCGCTGACGACGGCCTGCACCGTGCTCCCGGCCGGCAGCGCGCGCAGGGCCGGGCCGTCGAAATCGATCTGCCACTTCATTTCCCCGGCAGCCGGCGGCGACTTGGCGTCGAACCAGCCAAAGCCGCGGCGCGACTGCACCGTGTGGCCCAGCGGCGGGGTGCTGATGGCGTCCGGCCCGTCGCCTTGCCAGTGCAAGCGCCAGGCGATGTCCAGCGCCTGGCCGGGTGCCGGCAGGCGCGCCGGTACCCAGTACGCGGCGATGTTGTCGTGCGTCTCGTCAGGGGTGGGCAGCAGCAGCAGTTCCACCCGGCCCGGGCCCCAGTCGGACAGCGGCTCCACCCAGGCGCTGGGGCGGCGCTCGTAGCGGGCTTCGGGGTCTTCGTAGCTGGCAAAGCGGCGGTCGCGCTGCATCAGGCCAAAGCCCTGCAGGCGCTGCAGCGCAAAGCTGCTGGCCTGCGGCTGCGCGGGGTTGAAGAGCGGGCGCCAGAGCCATTCCACCGGCGCGGTGGCGGGGTCGGCGCTGGGCGGCACGCCGGCCAGCAGCAGGCCGTCGCTGTCGTGCACCTCGGGGCGGAAATCGCTGGCGCGGGGCTGGTTCTCGCCGTGCAGGAACATGCTCGTCAGCGGGGCGATGCCCAGCGTGGCGATCGGCGCCGTGCCCGGCGGCAGCGCGCGCAGGAAGAGGCGCGCCTGCACGTCCATCTGCGTGGTCTGCCCCGGCCGCAGCACGAAGCGGTAGGCGCCGGTGGCGCGCGGCGAATCCAAGAGCGCGTGGATCACCAGCGCCGTGGCGTCCGGCGCGGGGCGCTCGATCCAGAAGGCCTTGAAGCGCGGGAATTCCTCGGCCGCGCCGGCGGGGGCGCCCACGGTGTCGATGCCCAACCCGCGGGCCGAAAGCCCGTACTGCTGGCCGCGGCCCAGCGCGCGGAAGTAGCTGGCGCCCAGGAAGACGACGAGCTCGCCCTTGTAGGCCGGGCTGTTCAGGGC
>JAIXZR010000123.1 GCA_027489455.1 Rubrivivax sp.
ACCTCGGCCGCCTGCAGCGGCTTGCCGCCGAAGGTGATGATGCGGTGCGGGTCGCTCTGGAAGGCGTGGCCGCCGAACTTGCTGAGCTCGCTCGTCCAGCCCATCGCGCCTTCGTAGACCTTGTTCCAGTACATCACGCTGCCCTGCGCGCGCACGCCCAGGGCCACGAAGATGGGCAGCAGGTCCACCGGCAGGTAAGGCCAGGGCGCGGCCTCGATCTTCTGCAGGATGTTCTTGGTGAAGGGCTCGCGCACCTTCAGCGGGCCGTCCACCACGGTGTGGCTCCAGCCGCCTTCGTGCACCACCTGCACGCCGAACTTGGCGAAGGTGCGATCGATCAGCGGGAACTGCTCGGGCGCGCTGTTCTTCACCGTGATGCAGCCGCCGGTGATGGCGCCCAGGGCCATGAAGGTGACGGCTTCGTGGAAGTCTTCGGCGAAGCGGAACTCCACGCCCTCGGGCCGGCCCAGGCGCTTGACGCCGTGCACCGTCAGCCGGCTGGTGCCGATGCCTTCGATCTGCGCGCCCAGCAGCGCCATGAACTGGCAGAACTCCTGCACGTGCGGCTCACTCGCGCTGTTCATCAGCGTGCTGGTGCCGCTGGCCAGGGCGGCGCAGAGCACGAAGTTCTCTGTCGTGGTGACGCTGGCGTAGTCCAGCCAGTGGTGGTTGGCGCGCAGCGCGCCGTCCACCTGGATCAGCAGGTGGCTGCGGCTGCGTTCCACGCGCCCGCCGAAGCGTTCCATCACCTCCACGTGCGGGTCGATTTCGCGCACGCCCAGGGTGCAGCCCTGCACGTCGTTTTCGATGCGCGCCGCGCCAAAGCGTGCCAGCAGCGGCGGCACCAGCATCACGCTGCTGCGCATTTCCTCGGGCAGGTGGTGCACCTGGGGGTCGAAGTGGGTGCGTGCGTGGTGCACTTCCAGCACGCCGGTGGCGTAGTCCACCTTCACGTCGCTGCCCAGCATGCGGAAGATGTCCAGGATCTTGCGCACATCGGTGATCTCGGGGATGCCGACGAGCCGCACCGGATCGCTGGACAGCAGCGTGGCGCACAGGATGGGCAGGACGGCGTTCTTGTTCGCCGAGGGGATGATGCGGCCCGACAGGGGCGTGCCGCCGTGGACGATGAGATGCGCCATGGGGGTGCCCGCGACAGGCGGGCAAAAAAGGGTGCGGAAGTGCCGATTGTCTCGCGGTTGCGCCGGCCACAAGCACATCGCCGCGCCGTCGGTCCCCGCCTGGATGCGGCGAGCTATGCTGCGCCAGTGCCGCCGCCCAAACGCCCCCGCGCCACGCGCCTGGCGGCGCTGGGCGCCGTCCTGGCCCTGCACGGCATCCTCTGGCTGGCTCTGCTGGCCCTGCGCGAGCGGCCATCTCTAGACCCGGCTGCCGCCACTGGGCCCGAGCCCGCGGTGCTGTGGCTGCGTGGGGTGGCGCCAGACGCGCCAGGCGTGCACGGTGCGCCTGTCGGCCCCTCTGTCCCGCCTGCGCGCATCGAGACCGCACCGCGGCCCCCGCGCGCAGCGGCCGCAGCGCCCGCACTGGGGCTCACCTGGGTGGCCCCAGCCTCTTCCGGCCCAGGCGTCGCTACGCCCTTGGCCACCAGCAGCGCGTCAGCCGGGGAACCCGGACCGGCTGATGACGCCGCGTCTGTGGATTCAGCGGCTTCTGCCGCCGCAAGGACCCCCGCCCTGCGCCTGAGCCTGCCGCGTGGCGCCGCGGGGCCACGCAACCCGGCCCTGGACGACCCGCGCGCCAACACCCGCAGCCACGGCCTGGAGGCCCGCCTGGCCGCAACGCTGGGCGGCGCCGATGGCCCGATCACCGAAGAGCGCCTGAGCGACGGCACCCTGCGCCTGCGCCGTGGCAGCCGGTGCGTGCTGGTGCGCCCGTCGCGCCAGGCCCAGATCGACCCGTTCAACGAATCCATCAGCCCCAAGGCGCGGGGCGTGGAAAGCTGCAATTAGCCCGGCACGCCCGCGGGCATGGCATTCGCGCAAAGGGGGCCCCAGCCGTTGCCCTTCACTCGCAGGTCTCCCTGCCAACCAGCTGTACCGCCCGCTCTTGTTCCAGCAGCCGCAAGACGCGGCGCTGCACCTTGCCGGTGGTCGTCATCGGCAGGCTGTCGACGAACTCGATGTCCTTCGGGTATTCGTAAGGCGCCAGCTGCCCACGCACATGCTGCTGCAGTGCCGCCACCAGGGCGGCATCACCCACCACCCCGGGCGCCAGCACGATGAAGGCCTTGACGACGGCGCCACGCTCGGCGTCGGGCTTGGGTACGACCGCGGCGTTGGCCACGGCCGGGTGCTTGACCAGGCAGTTCTCGATCTCGCTCGGCCCGATGCGGTAGCCCGAGGACTTGAAGACATCGTCGCTGCGCCCCTGGTACCAGAGGTAGCCGTCTTCATCCATCACGGCGGTGTCGCCAGTGCGGCACCAGCTGGCGGCTGGATCGCCGGTGAACTTGGCGGCGGTGGCCGCTGGCTGCCGCCAGTAGCCGAGGAAGAACACCGGGTCGGGCTGGCCGTGCACGTCCAGCCGGTGCACGGCCACGTCACCCGGGGTGCCCCGCGGGCACTCGTGGCCGGCGTCGTCGATCACGGCCACCCGGTGCCCCGGGTAGGCCCGCCCCATGCTGCCGGGGCGCGCCGGCCAGCCCGGGTAGGCGCGGCCCCGGTGGTCCAGCAGGCGGCCGCAGTTGCCGACCACGTAGTTGATCTCGGTCTGGCCGAACATCTCGTTGACGGTCAGGCCCAGGGCGCGCTGGCACCAGCCGAAGACGGCGTCGCCCAGGGCTTCGCCGGCGCTCATCACCGAGCGCAGCTGCAGGCGGTAGCGCTGCCGCGGCTCGGGCACGGCCTTCATCATCGCCTTCAGCGCGGTGGGGAAGAGGAAGCTGTGCGTGACGCGGTAGCGCTGCATCAGCTCGAAAGCGCGCTCGGGCGTGAAGCGGCCCTGGAAGGCGACGATGGTGCGACCGAAGTACAGCGTGGGCAGCAGCGCGTCCATCAGGCCGCCGGTCCAGGCCCAGTCAGCGGGGCTCCAGAAGACTTCGTCGCTGTGCTCGGGCGGCTGCGCGCCAAACCAGTTCTGGCTGCAGACGAAGCCGCTGAGGTTGCCGATCAGCGCCCGCTGCGGCATCAGCGCGCCCTTGGGCGGGCCGGTGGTACCGCTGGTGTAGATGAGCAGGGCCGCATCGTCGGCGCGCGTGCGGGCGGGCTCGAAGCGGCCGGCCGGCCGCGCCAGCAGGCTGCGCCAGTGCATGTCGGCCTGGCCCGGCCCGGCCGGGGCCGCGCCCACCGCCACCACGTGCCGCAGGGCCGGGCAGGCGCTGCGCACGGCCAGCAGGGGGGCCAGCGCGTTTTCGTCGGCCAGCGCCAGCACGGCACCGCTGTCCTGCAGCCGGTAGGCCAGCGCCTCGGGGCCGAACAGCATCGACAGCGGCATCACCACCACGCCCAGCAACTGCAGCGCGACATGGGCCACGGCAGCTTCGGGCCGCTGCGCCATCACCACGGCCACGAAGTCGCCACGCTGCAGGCCCAGGCGCTGAAGCGCGGCGGCCACGCGCTGCGCCTGCGCGTGCAGCTGGCCGTAGCTCAGGCGGCCGCTGCGGCCGTCCTCGGCCTGCCAGGCCACGGCCGTGCGCCGCGCCTGCGCCGGCCGGGCGGCCCAGCGGGCACTGCAGGCCTGGCCGATGTTGAAGTGCTCGGGCACCTGCCAGTGCAGCCCGGCATGCAGGGCAGCGTGATGGTCTTGGCCGGCGGCAATGCGGCGGGCAGGCGGCGGGGTCAGGGGCAGCGGAGGGGGCATGGCCACGGGCAACGGGCAAAGGGGGTGGGGCCGGAAGCTTAAGCCGCGGCCGGCAGCGCCGGAACTTGAGCCCGAAAAGCACGGCCTGCCCCCACCTGGCGACCAGACCGTGCGCCAGGGCCCGTGCCGTCAAGTTCATCCACGGCGGGCCGAAAAACAAGGCAGTGAAGGCGGCTGCGCGCAGCCTCCGTACCCCCGAGCAGACACAGGCATTCCACCGGTTTCGAACATGCAACTCGCCGCACTGGCCACCGTCAAGAACCGCATCCTGCTGGGCAGCCCGCTGCCCTTCAACGTGCGCAACGCCGACCGCACCCTGCTGCTGGCCCGCGGCCAGCAGCTCACGTCGCAGGCGCAGCTGGATGCACTGCTGCAGCGCGGCTGCATCGTCGATCTGGCCGAGCTGGGCAACCGCCGCGAAGACGTGTTGAACGCCCCGCGCGAACAGCTCGGCCGGCTGTGGGCCGACAGCGTGGACAACATCGCGATGGCGATGCGCAACAGCGGGCGCGCGGGGTTCCGGCAGGCGCTGGACGACGCCAGCGAGCCCGTGCTGGCGCTGATCGAACGCGACCCCGATCTCGCCATCTTCCAGGTGCTGCGGCAGGACAGCAATGCCAACCAGCAATACGGCGCACGGCGCTCGCTGCACTGCGCCATCACCAGCCAGCTGGTGGCGCACCGGCTGGGCTGGGCGGCCGAAGAAGCCGAACGCGCCTTCAAGGTGGCGCTGACGATGAACATTTCGATGCTGGAGCTGCAGGGCCAGCTCTCGCGCCAGCAGACCC
This sequence comes from Rubrivivax sp., assembly GCA_027489455.1. Lineage (GTDB taxonomy): Bacteria > Pseudomonadota > Gammaproteobacteria > Burkholderiales > Burkholderiaceae_C > Rubrivivax. The sequence continues at coordinate 4,608 of JAIXZR010000123.1, forward strand.
CGCCCACGCCCGAGCAGCGCCAGGCGCTGCAGACGCACCCGATGCGCAGCGTGCAAATGCTGGAGCTGGCCGGCGTGACCGACAGCCTGTGGCTGCAGGCCGTGATGCAACACCACGAGCAGGAAGACGGCAGCGGCTACCCCAGCGGGCGCACGGATGTCAGCGACCTGGCTTCGCTGGCCCGCCGCGCCGATGTCTACACCGCCAAGCTGGCATCGCGGTCGCACCGCGACGCGATCGCGGCCGACATCGCCGGCCGCCAAATCTTCATGCAGGACCCGGGCCACCCGATGACGGCGGCGCTGGTGAAGGAATTCGGCATCTACCCCCCGGGCTGCCACGTGCGCCTGGTGTCGGGCGAGCTGGCGATCGTGGTGGCGCGCGGCAGCACCATCACCACGCCCATCGTCGCCTGCCTGAGCAACGCCCGCGGCGCGCCCCTGCCCGCCCCCGTGCGGCGCAACACCGCCGAGAAGGCCCATGCGGTGGAGGCGGTGGTGGGTGAGCGCAGCGTGACCGTGCGGCCGACGCTGGAGCAGCTGCTGGCACTGCCGGCCTGAGGCCGGCGTTGCTGTCAGCGCAGCGGCGGCAGCGTTTCGTCTGCCGGGGTGGCCAGCGCCTGCAGCGCCGGGCCGGTGACGCGGCAGATGCGCCAGTCCGGCATCACCGTGGCGCCCAGGCTGCGGTAGAGGCGGATCGCGTTCTCGTTCCAGTCCAGCACCGACCATTCGAAGCGCCCGCAGCCGCGCTGCACGGCCAGCGCCGCCAGGTGCTGCAGCAGCGCCCGGCCCAGCCCGCGTCCGCGGTGGGCCGGCCGCACGTACAGGTCTTCCAGATACAAGCCCGGCCGGCCGAGGAAGGTGCTGAAGTTCTGGAAGAAAAGCGCAAAGGCCACCACATCGTCACCCGCCACGGCCACCACGGCCTCAGCGGCCGGGCGGGCCCCGAAGAGATGCGTCTGCAGCGCCTCGGGCGTGACGGCCACCAGGTGCGACAGCTGCTCGAAATCCGCCAGCTCGCGGATCAGGCCGACGATGGCTGCGGCGTCGGCAGGCCGGGCGGGGCGCAGCGTGGGCGTGGGCATGGAGGTGGTCGTGGGTGTGGGCGTGGTCATGCAGTGGCCTCTTGCGTGAACGCGCGGGGGAAGCCTTCCACGCCGCCGCCAGGCACAAAGAAAAACGGGCCAGCCCCTGTGGCGCTGACCCGTTGTTCTAGAACAATGTTCTGGTGCGGCTGGCAGGAATCGAACCCACGACCCCTTGGTTCGTAGCCAAGTACTCTATCCAGCTGAGCTACAGCCGCACGTAGCCTCGCAGTATAGCACGCGATTCAGTCGATGGCTGCGGCGGCGCGGTCGCATTCGGCGGCGCGCTCAGGCTGGCCTTCCTGGCGCGCCAGCGCCGCCAGTTGCCGCCAGGCGGCACGACGCGTCTGCCCGGGCAGCGAAGGCGCGCCTGCCGCCTGCTCCAGCAGCCGCCGCGCCTTGCCCCACAACTGCCGCGCCGCAAAGGCCTGGCCCACCGCCGCCACGACGGCCGGCTCGTGGCCATAGGCCTGGGCAGCACTTTCCAGGCGCGGCAGCCATTCCGGCCCGATGCCAGGGGAGGCGTCGATCAGCGCCAGCGCGACGCTCTCGCGGTCTTCGCGGCTGAGCTCGGACAGCATGTCCCACAGCGGCCGCAACCACAGGCGCGCGTCCTCGTGCGCCTGCAGCTGAACCGCACGCACCGCAGCGCGGGCGCAGACTGCGGGATCACGGCGATCGGCGTTGTCGAACTGCGCCCAGAGGCGGCGCAGCTGCTGGGCATCGTGCACGCCATCCAGCGCCTCGCCGGCCAGCGATCGCAGCAGGCTCTGCGCCACCACGGGCGAAAAGGCCTGGTGATTGGCCAGCAGCCGCGCGGTGTGCAGCGCTTCCAGCGGCTGGCGCGCCATGCGCGTGGCCTGCAGCTTCAGGCGCAGGGCCTGGGTGCGGCGCGCAGCGCCCGGCGGCAGCTGGCCCAGGGCGTCCAGAGCGCGCGTCGCGTCGCGGTCTTCCAGCGCCCATTCGGCCGCCAGCAGGCGCGCGGCGTCGTCGGCGGGCTGCTGGCTGCCGGGCTTGCGTGCGGTCTGCAGTGCCAGGGCCAGGAAGCGGTCGCGCTGCGGCCGGTCCTGCAGGCGGTGCAGGCTGCCCGCGGCCAGCAGCTGGGCCAGCAGGCGGAAGTTGGCATCGCCCTGCAGCGAAGGCGTGTCGGCCTGGATCGCGAGCGCTTTTTCTGCCGCCTTGCGGGCGCGGCCGTAGCGCGCGCTGAAGAACTCGGCCAGCGCCTCGCGGAAGGCCTGCTGTGCGGCCTCCTCGCGGCGGCCGGCACGCCAGGCGCTGGCGCGCCGGGGCATGGTCGACAGCAGGGTGATGCCCTGCACGGCCAGCACGCCCAGCGCACAGCTGGCCACCAGCAGGATGACGAACAGGTTGAGCGAAAGATCCGTGCGCCAGCCCTGCCAGTAGAACGTGACCAGCCCGTCATTGCTGCCCAGCAGCGTGGCGGCGACCACCGCCACCGTGAACAGCAACACCAGCCAGACGATGCCCCGCATGACCGGCCCGCCCCTTCAGCGCCCGGCCGCGGCCGTGGCGATGGCCGCCAGCGTGGCATCCGGCCGCGGCACCGTCACCGCGCGCGCATCGGCCGCCACCTGCTTGAGCAGGTCGCTGCCCTGCTGCACGCGGCGTGCGCTGCGGTCGAAGTAGCGGTCCAGCGCGGCCTGGGCGTCGCGCAGGTCGGCCTGGGCGGTGTCGAACTGCCGCGACAGCAATGCCAGCCGGGCATTCAGCAGCCGCAGCTTGAGGTTTTCGCGCAGGAACCAGGCCTGCTCCGGCGCCAGCAGCATGGCCTCGGGCCGGTCGATGCGTGTCACGCGCACGAGGCTGCGCACTTCGCCCCAGACATGGGCCAGAAGGTCCTGCCCGCGCTGGCCGATCAGCCGGCCCCACTGGCTGGCGGGCGCCGAAGCCGCATCGGCCGCCGACGCCGCGGCCGGCGCGGCGGCGACTGCTGGGGCAGAGGCCGCAGACACCGCAGCAGGCGTGGCAGCCGGGGTGCGGTTGACGCGGCGGTCGGCCTGGGACACCAGCGGCAGGTCGTCGACCATGCGGATGAGTTCATCGATGCGCAGGCTCAGCACGCCCACATCGGACGTGCCGGCGGCGCGCACGCGGTCCAGGTCCTGCGCGACGGCCCGGCGCACGCGCTCCAGCCGCGGCTGGTTGTGGCGTGCCAGCCGCTCGTCGGCCTGCCGCAGCGTCGTCACCAGCGGGTCGGCGCTGCCGGTGATGGCGCTTTGCTGCAGCGCCACGCGCAGCGCGCTGTCGATGTCGGCCAGGATGTTCTCGTCGCGCGACCGCGCCAGCGACTGCAGCAATTCTTCGAACTGGCTGCGCTGCAGGCTGGTTTCAGCGACGCGGGCGTCCAGCAGCGACACCCGCCCCGCCACTTCACGCGCGACGGCCTCGGCCTGGCGGGCCAGGGTGCGGGCCTCGGTGGCCTGGCTGCCGCTGTCCTGCTGGCGCTTGACGAGTTCCACCTCCAGCGCCTTCACGCGCTGCTGCGTCGACCACGCCAGGCCCAGCGCGCCGCTGGCCAGCACCGCCAGCAGCACGGCGCCGGCGGCGATCCAGCGGCCCGTGCTCTGCGCCGTGGCGGCTGGCACGTCCACGCGGGGCGGGGCGCCAGGGCTGGCCAGGGATGCAGCGGCCGCGGGTGAAGGGGTGTCTTCGCTCACAGGCTGCAATTGGCTTCAGGCATGCGCATCGATTCTAGGGACGGGCCGGCTTGCGGCGCCCGGCATCGGGGTGCTGCAGCCAGTCGGCGACCGCCTGCACGCTGGCAGCGACCTCGTGCACGCTGCCGAAGCCGGCACTGCGCGCGGTCTGCACGATGCGCGGGTGCGAAGCCAGCGCGCGGCTGCGCGACCAGTCGGCCGGCGGCTCGTGCTTCAGGCCCAGCTGGCGCAGGTAGGCGATGGCCTCGCTGCTGCTGAAGTGCCAGACATGGTCGTCGGGCTGGGTGATGGCCTCGTGCAGCAGCACCCGGCCCGCACCGTCCAGCCGCGGCGGGCAGCGCCGGTAGGCGGCGACGAAATCGACTTCCGCGCCGCGCGCCCGCAGCGCGTCGGCCAGCCAGTCGCGCCCTTCCTCGCCCCGCACCACCAGCACGCGTCGGCCCGACCAGGGACGGAACTGCAGTTCTTCCCACAGGCCTTCGGAATCGAAAGTTCGGGTCTCTGGTGGCGGCTGCACGAGCGTGGTGCGCGGCACCCCGGCGGCCAGCAGCGCGGCGCTGGTGCCCGGCCCGGTGGACCCGGCCCAGATGCCCACCGGCCAGTGCGCCGGCTCGCCCGGGCGCAGGCCCGGGGCGGCGGCAAAGAAGTACTGCACCGCGTTGGCGCTGACGAACACCACCAGGGTGTAGACCGACAGCCGCGCCCAGGCCTGGCGCACGGGCGCGGTGTCGCCCAGCGGCTCGATGTGGATCAGGGGCAGGGCCTGCGCCTCCACGCCCAGGGCCTGCAACCGGGTGACCCAGGGTGCGGCCTGCCCCAGCGGGCGGGTGACGATCAGCTTCACGGCCCGGGCGGCGACAGGTAACTGCCTGCGCCCTGCGCCTGTAGCGCGCGCGCGGCCTGCTCGCCCAGTGCCCGGGCGGCGGGCTCGCTGTCCACCTGCAGCGCGATGTCGGCCTGCACCTGTGTGCGCAGCAGCGGGCGCAGCACGTCCACGCTGTCGCCCAGCGCCGCCACCAGGTGCAGGGTGCCCCCCTGCCAGGTGGCATGCGCGGCCAGCGGCATGCTGCAGCTGCCGCCCAGCGCGCGCGACACGGCGCGTTCGGCATGCGCTGCCAGGAAGGTGGGCACGTGGATGGTCTGGCGCAGCAGCGCGCGCAGCGCGGTGGCGTCTTCGCGCACCTCGATGCCCAGCGCGCCCTGGCCGGCGGCCGGGATCATCTGCGCCGGCTCGAAGCGGCTGCGGATGCGCTCGCCCAGCTTCAGGCGCATCAGCCCGGCCGCGGCCAGCACGATGGCGTCGAAGCCGCCTTCGTCCAGCTTGCGCAGCCGGGTGTCGAGGTTGCCGCGCAGCGGCTCGATCCGCAGGTCCGGGCGCAGGGCCAGCAGCTGCGTCACGCGCCGCAGGCTGCTGGTGCCGACCACGGCACCCTCGGGCAAAGCGTCGACGCTGGCGTAGCGCGGGCTGACGAAAGCGTCGCGCGGGTCTTCGCGCTCCCAGATGGCGGCCAGCGCGAAGCCGTCCGGCAGATCCATCGGCACGTCCTTGAGCGAGTGCACCGCCAGGTGCGCCTGGCCCAGCTCGAGCGCGGTTTCCAGCTCTTTCACGAACAGGCCCTTGCCGCCGACCTTGCTGAGCGCGCGGTCCAGGATTTGATCGCCCTTGGTCGTCATGCCCAGAAGTTCGACCTGCAGACCGAAGCGCGCGCCCAGCGCGTCACGCACGTGTTCGGCTTGCCAGAGGGCCAGGCGGCTTTCGCGCGTGGCGATGATGGTGGGGGCTTGCAGGCTCATCGCCCGATTATCGCCAGCCCCGATGCCGAAACCCACCTGCCGGCGGGCCGCCCCGCCGGCATGGCGCTTGCGTGCATCATCTGTAATCTGGTTACAGCAACAGGACGGCCCCATGCCCACAGCCCGCACCCCTGCCAAGCCCGCCCGCGCCATCAGCCCCGCCGAGGAAAAACGCGATGCCGCGGCCAGGAACAAGCCGCTGATGGATGACATCCGGTTACTCGGCCGGGTGCTGGGCGACGTGATCCGCGAGCAGGAAGGCGGCGAAGCCTTCGAGCTCATCGAGCGCGTGCGCCAGCTGTCCGTGGCCTACCGGCTCAAGGCCGACGCCAGCGCCGGCCGCGTGCTCGACCGGCTGCTGAAGAACCTCTCTGCCGACCAGACCGTGAGCGTGATCCGCGCCTTCAGCTACTTCAGTCATCTGGCCAACATCGCCGAGGACCGGCACCACGTGCGCCGCCGCGCCGCGCACGACCGCGAAGGCCACCAGCAGGAAGGTTCGCTGGCCGTGGCCTTCGAGCGGCTGCACCGGGCCGACCACCGCGCTGCCGACATCGCACAGATGCTGCAGGGCGCCTACATCGCCCCGGTGCTGACGGCCCACCCCACCGAGGTGCAGCGCAAGAGCATCCTGGACGCCGAACGCGCCCTGGCCGAGCTGGTGGAGGCCCGCGACGAGCTCAGCGCGGCCGAACGCGCCGGCCCGCGCGGGGCCGAGAACGAGGCGCTGATCCGCGCCCGCGTCACGCAGCTCTGGCAGACGCGGATGCTTCGCGTCACCAAGCTGACGGTGGCCGACGAGATCGAGAACGCGCTGACGTACTACGAAACGACCTTCCTGCGCGAGATCCCGCGCCTGTACCGCGAGATCGAGCATGCCCTGCCCGGCCACGCCGTCGCGCCCTTCCTGCGCATGGGCCACTGGATCGGCGGCGACCGCGACGGCAACCCCAATGTCAGCGCCGCCACGCTGCGCCACGCGCTGTGCCGGCAGGCCGAAGTCGCGCTGCGCTTCTACCTGCGCGAGGTGCACGCGCTGGGCGGCGAGCTGTCGATGAGCGGCACGCTGGCACCCGTCTCGGCCGAGATGCAGGCCCTGGCCGCGCGCTCGCCCGACCAGAACCTGCACCGCAGCGACGAGCCCTACCGCCGCGCCCTGGTCTACATGTACGCCCGGCTGGCGGCCACGCTGCGCGATCTGACGGGCACCGAAGCCCTGCGCCATGCCTTGTCGCCGCAGGATCCGTACACCGACCCCGCGCAGCTGCTGGCCGACCTGCAGGTGATCGAGCGTTCGCTGAAGACCCATCACGCCGCGGCGCTGATCGGCCCGCGGCTGGCGCCGCTGATGCGCGCGGTGCAGGTCTTCGGCTTCCACCTGGCCACGCTGGACCTGCGCCAGAGCAGCGACAAACACGAGGCCGTGGTCGCCGAGCTGCTGCGCACCGCGCGCGTGTGTGCCGACTACGGCGCGCTGGACGAGCATGAACGCTGCGCGCTGCTGCTGCAGCTGCTGGCGGACGCGCGCGCGCTGCGCGTGCGCGGCGCCGCCTATTCCGATCTGGCGCAGGGCGAACTGGCGATCTTCGAGACCGCGCGCGAGGCGATCACACAGTTCGGCCGCGAAGCCCTGCGCCACTACATCATCAGCCACACCGAAGAGGTGAGCGACCTGCTGGAAGTGCTGCTGCTGCAGAAGGAATGCGGCCTGCTCGTGGGCACCCTGGGTGACGCTGCCGGCGAGCCGGCCCGGGCTGCGCTGATCACCGTGCCGCTGTTCGAGACCATCGGCGACCTGCGCCGCAGCGAC
>JAIXZR010000200.1 GCA_027489455.1 Rubrivivax sp.
CAGTGGCAGGCCAGGGCGAATTCCATCCCGCCCCCCAGCGCCACGCCCTGGATGGCCGCGATGCAGGGCTTGCCCATGCGTTCGATCTTGCGGAAGGCCAGGTGCGCGTTGTTGGGCAGGGCGCGTGCCTCGTCGAGGCTGTGGATGTCTTCCAGCAGCTGCCGGATGTCGGCACCGGCCACGAAGCTGGCCGTGCCCTGGCCGGTGAAGACCACGGCCGCCACGTCCTCGCGCCGCGAGAGGTGTTCCACCACCACCGTCAGCTCGTCCAGCGCGCGCTCGTTCAACGCGTTCACGGGCGGGTTCGTCACCGTCACGGTGGCCACGCGCTGCGCGCCGCGTGGCGTGGCCACGACGTTGTACTGCACGGTGAAGTAGCGATAGCGCTCGAACATCTGCTGCTCGTCGGCGAGCTGCTGCTTGCGCTTCCAGTCGTCGATCACGCGCTTGAGCTCGGCGATCGATTCCGGGTTCTTCAGCGTCGATGCGTCGCCCACGTCGGTGTCTTCCACCAGCGCCCGCACCATGCGGCGCATGTACTTGCCGCTGCGGGTTTCGGGGAACTGGCTGACCTCGATGAAGTCGCTGGGCACGGCCACGGCGCCCTTCTCGCTGCGCACCAGGTCCGTCAGGCGGCGGCGGTCGTCCTGCGTGAGCTTGCGGCCGGCGGCAGGCTTGACGAAGGCCAGCGGGGTGAGGCCTTTCTCGCGGTGCGGCGCGCCCACGACGATGACGTTGCCCACCGGGCTGTCCGGGTCCAGGGTCTTGTGGCGCAGGATGGCGCCTTCGATCTCCTCGGTGCCCATGCGGTGGCCGCTGACGTTGATGACGTCGTCGCTGCGGCCGTGCAGGCTGAAGCTGCCGTCGGGGTAGCTGACGGCGAAGTCGCCCTGGGTGTAGGCCCAGGCGCCGCGCCAGCGCTTCCAGTAGGTGCCGGCCCAGCGCTGGCCATCGCCCTTCCAGCCTGGCTGCACGCGCGTGCGGCCGTCCACGGTCTCGACATGGAAGCCGGCCGCGTCGCCCCACACGGTGCGGGCCAGGTAGGGGTAAGGCGCGGCGATGACGATCTCGCCCTTTTCGTCCAGCGCCGCGCGGCGCCAGGCCACGCCGCCATCGGCTGCGGGCCGCTGCCAGGGCGTGAAGGTGGTCTGGGTGACGCTGGCGTCTTCCACCCACACATCCCCTGCGATCCAGGGCAGCGGGTAGGTGTGGGCATCGGCCTGCAGCGGGAAATCGGCGTTGCCGTAGAAGTGCGTCCAGACCATGCCGCCGTGCTCGGTGGCCCAGTAGCTGTTGATGTAGTTGGGCGTCATCAGCTGCATGCCGAACTGCTGCACCGCGGGGCTGGTGGGCTCGGCGCAGAAGGTGGCCACGCGCAGGGTGGACAGGTCGTACTGCTGCACGTCGCGCGCGTTCTGCGCGTCGGCCATGATGGTCTTCAGGAAGGTCACGCCGGCCTTGAAGATGCGCACGCGGTAGCGCTCGATCATCGAGGCATAGCGCCCGGCGTGCGGGAAGGTGGGCGCGCCTTCGCCCAGCACGCCGGTGCAGCGCGTGGTCATCGTCGCGCTGAGCATGTAGCTCTGGCCGGTGATCCAGCCCGGATCGGCCACCACGTACACCACGTCGCCCGGCCGCGCGTCGAAGGCCACCTTCATGGTGTGGGCCACGCCGGCGGTGTAGCCGCCATGCACGTGCACCACGCCCTTGGGCTTGCCCGTGCTGCCGCTGGTGTAGATGAAGAACAGCGGGAACTCGGCATCCAGCGCCACCGGCTGGCTGGCGGCCCAGATCGCGCGCACGAAATCGCCATCCGGCAGGGCCAGCAGCGCGGCCTCGTCGGCCACCGCAAAGCCGGCGGCCTGGGCGGCCTGCAGCAGCTGGGCGAGCGCGGCATCGGTGAGATCGTGGCTCCAGCGGTCGCGCTCGGCACGCCACACCAGATCGGACTGCGCCGTGTGCCGCACCACCACCACGGCGTCCACGCGCGGCGGCGTGGCCACCAGCGCCTCGGCCACGGCCGTGCGCACGCGCGAGGCCTCGGCCGCGTTCAGCCGGCCCTGGCGGCCCAGGTCGCGCAGCGCGCGGCCCACGCCGCGCATCGCGTCGCTGCGCTGCACCGTCACTTCGCCAGCCAGGGTCTCGTCCACCGTGGCCAGCAGCTGCTGGGCGTCGGCTTCCACCAGGCCCAGCGTGGCCAGGCGCTGCGCGATCGCCGCGCGCGCCGTGGCCACGGGCACGTAGTCGTCCAGCGCCGGGTCGGTGTAGGCGGTCTTGAAGGCGACGATCTGCGCGTTGCGGTAGCCGCCGTCGGCGGTGATCACCACGCGCGCGCCGGCATCGTGGATGCGGTCGCTCAGCGTCTTGTCGCTGAAGCCGCCGAACACCGGCGTGTAGACGATGCCCAGGCGCTTGGCGGCCTCCGTCCAGTACAGCTGGGCGGGGATGTTGGGCAGGTTCAGCGCGATGCGGTCGCCCGTCTTCAGGCCCAGGGCCTGCAGCGCCAGGGCGCACTTGGCGGTTTCCAGCAGCAGCTTCTTGCGCGTGATGGCGTAGGCGTCCACCGGCGCGCCGCGGCCGCCGTCCTGCGACATGTCCCAGCGGTCGCCTTCGAACAGAAAAGCCGCTTCCGCGCCGTGGCCTGCCAGCACATGGCGGTCGACTTCGTTGAAGCAGGCGTTGGTGCAGCCGCCTTCGAACCACTTCCAGTGCGGCGCCTCGTCGGGGTTGAAGGCCCGCTGCCAGGGCTCGAAGCCAGCACCCAGGTCGGCGCTGACGGGCTGCCCGCTGCCGCCCTGCCAGCCCGTCCAGCGGCCGCTGGCGTCGTCAAAGCTCAGCCAGGCCTGCTGCGAGGCCACCCACCAGTGGATCTGGCGCTTGGCGATGGCGCCATGGAAGGCCCCGGGATCGGCCAGCGCGGCGGCGCGCTGGGTCTGCCAGTCGGCACGCGTGCGCACCGGGTTGATCTGCGCCTGCGGCACGGTGGCGGGGCGGTCGGCGAGGGGGGTGGTTGTCGTCATCTTGGCAGCAGCATCAAAAGCACGGCAGCAGGGCGGTGGGGGGCGGGCGCCAGGCCCGCTAGCCCCCGGGTCAACGGCGGGGCATCAGCACCGAGTAATCGAGATCCAGCACGACGGCGGGATCGGGCGTGGCCGCGTCATGGCCAGGGAAATCATGGCAGGCGCGGTCCTTCGTGGCCACGGTGCGGATGCGCAGCACGCCAAAGTCGTCTCGCCCGGGCAACGCCTCCTTGGCCAGCACTTCCGACCAGGCATAGACCGTGTCGCCGGCAAAGCTGGGCGCGACGTGCTTGCCGCCGTGGATCGCCGACACACACAGCGCATTGCCCAGCCCGTTGTAGGACAGCGCACGCGCGATGCTGATGACGTGCCCGCCGTAGACGATGCGCTTGCCGAAGCGGCCGCCGCGTTCCACGTGCTGGTTGAAGTGCACCTTGGCGGTGTTCTGGTACAGCCGCGTGGCCAGCATGTGCTCGGCCTCTTCGATGGTGGTGCCGTCGATGTGGTCGATGCGCTCGCCCACGGCGTAGTCGTCCCACACGTGGGCGCTGCCGGCACGCGCGCGGTCGTAGCTGGCGGCACCGCCGGCCAGCGCGAAGGGGCAGTGCATCTCGGCCACCGGCACGCTGGCCGGCAGCTCGGGCACCACGGTCTCGGGCGGGGCGACATCGGGGTCGCGGCGGCGCACCATCACCCAGCGGTAGTAGTCGAGCACGGTCTTGCCATGCTGGTTGACGCCCGTGGAGTGCACGTAGACCACGCCGGTCTTGCCGTCGCGGTTGACCTTCAGCCCGATGACCTTCGAATCGCTGCTGATCGTGTCGCCCGGATACACCGGCACGCCGAAGCGCCCACCGGCATAGCCCAGGTTGGCAATGGCGTTGAGCGAGACATCGGCCACGGTGCGGCCGAACACCATGTGAAAGGCCAGCATCGAATCCACCGGCGCACGCGGCAGGCCCAGGTTGCGCGCAAACGGGTCGGACGAGTTGACCGCGAAGCGCGATCCGAACAAGGCCGTGTAGGCCGCCACATCGCCCACGGTCACGGTGCGCGGCGGCGCGTGCACGATCGCCTGGCCCAGGCGGAAATCGTCGAAGAAGTTGCCCGCGCTGGTCTTCAGCGAGGGCGCGGCGTCAGTTGTCTGCGTCATGGCGGGGTCGGGGCTGCGGCGGGGGCGGGGCGGCTCACAGACCGTAGGCAGCGGCCAGGGCCGCGTCCTTGCGCGCCACCAGGCGGGCCAGGTCCACCATCACCTTGGCCTGCTTCCAGGTGGCGTCGTCCTGCATCTTGCCGTCGATGGTGGCCACGCCGGTGCCGTCGGGCATGGCTTCGAGGATGCGCTTGGCGAACAGCACTTCCTTCACGTCGGGGCTGAAGACGCGCTTGGCGATCGCGATCTGGTTCGGCGCCAGCGACCACGCCCCGGCACAGCCCATGATGAAAGCGTTGCGGAACTGCGCCTCGCAGCCGGCCTCGTCCTTCAGGTCGCCGAAGGGGCCGTAGAAGGCGCGGATGCCGCTGGCGGCGCAGGCGTCCACCATCCGCGCCAGGGTGTAGTGCCACAGGTCCTGTTGCGCGAAGCTGCGCGCCGCGCTGTCCAGGGGCTGGCCTTCGGCCGGATCGGCCAGCACGCCATAGCCCGGGTGGCCACCGCCCACGCGCGTGGTCTTCATGCCGCGCGATGCGGCCAGGTCGGCCGGCCCCAGGCTCATGCCGTGCATGCGCGGGCTGGCGGTGGCAATCTGCTCGACGTTCTTCACGCCTTCGGCGGTTTCCAGCAGGGCGTGGATGAGCACGGGCTTCTTGATGCCGTGGCGCGCTTCCAGCTGCGCCAGGTACTGGTCGACGTAATGGATCTCCCAGGGGCCTTCGACCTTGGGGATCATCACTGCGTCCAGCCGGTTGCCCACGCCGGCCACGATCTGCGCCACGTCGTCCAGGAACCAGGGGCTGTTGAGGCAGTTCACGCGCACCCACAGGCCGGTGTCGCCCAGGTCGGTGGACTGCACGGCGCTGATGAAGCCGGCGCGCGCGGCTTCCTTGGCGTCGATGGGGATGGCGTCTTCGAGGTTGCCGCACAGCACGTCCACCTGCGCGGCGGTGTCGCCCAGGCGGGCGCGGATCTTTTCGATGTGCGGCGGGAAGAAGTGCACCACGCGCTCGGGCCGCACGGGCAGTTCGCGGAAGGGCATGGGCGCGCCGATGGCCAGGGGCTTGTAGAAGTTGTGGGGCAGTTTCAAGGGTGTCTCCGTCGGGGGTCTTGTCAGGCTGCGGGGCCGGCGACGATGCCGGCGTCGTGCAGCGCGCCGATCTCGTGTTCCGGCAGGCCCAGCACGTCGAGCAGGATCTCGTCGGTGTGCTGGCCCAGCATCGGCGCGGGTGCCGCCGGCAGGCGCGGCACTTTGCTGAAGTCCAGCGGCGAAGCCGGCGCCAGATAGCTGCCGATGCCGGGCTGCTCCAGCAGGCTGAACATCGGGTGCGCGGTGCTCAGGTCGGCGTCCTGGGCCAGCGCCTCGGTCACGGTGCGGTAGGGGCCCCAGGTGACGCGGTGGGCATCGAAGGCGGCGCGCACGGTGGCCATGTCGTTTTCGGCGAACCAGGGCTCGAACAGCGCCGACAGCGCCTGCCGGGCGCGGAAGCGCTGGCCTTCATCGCCCAGGTCCACCTGCAGCAGCGCCCCCAGCCGGGCCACGGCCTCGCCCAGGCCGGTGGCCTTGAGCAGGCAGGACCATTGCAGGTCGGTCAGGCCCACCACCATAACGCGCTGGCCGTCACGGGTGACGAAATCGCGGCCGAAGGCGCCGAAGAGATGGTTGCCGTAGCGCGGCCGGTCCACGCCACCCAGTTGCGCCTCGGCGATCATGCCCAGGTGGCCCAGGGTGGCCAGGCCCACGTCCTTCAGCGCCAGCGTCACGAGCTGGCCTTCGCCGGTGCGGTCGCGGTGGCGCAGCGCGGCCAGCATGGCGGTGGCGATGGTCTGGCCGGAGATCAGGTCCCAGGCCGGCAGCACGTGGTTGGAAGGGTCGCGGCAGGTGGTGGGGCCGGTCAGCGCCGGGAAGCCCAGCTGCGGGTTCACGGTGTAGTCCACTTCCGACCCGCCATCGCGCCGGCCAAGCAGGTTCACCATCACCAGATCGGCCCGGTGCGCCGCCAGCCGCTCGTAGGCCAGCCAGCCGCGCGCCGGGAAGTTGGTGCTGAACAGGCCCGCGTCGGCGCCCGGCGCGGTGATCAGCGCCGTCAGCAGCTCTTGCCCCCGCGGCTGGCGGATGTCCACCGCGATCGAGCGCTTGCCCTTGTTCATGCCGGCCCAGAACAGCGACTGGCCCTGCGCTGCCAGCGGCCAGCGCGTGTAGTCCAGACCGCCGCCGATGGGGTCGAAGCGGATCACGTCGGCGCCCAGTTGCGCCAGGCTCATGCCGCCCAGGGGCGTGGCGACGAAGGCCGAGCCTTCGACGATGCGCAGCCCTTGCAGGATGCCGCCGTTCATCGCCGCGCTCATATCGCCTTCCGCGCCCGCAGGTGCGAGATCTGCTCGTCGGTGCAGCCCAGCACCTCGCGCAGGATCTCGTCGGTGTGCTCGCCCAGCTTGGGGCCCAGGCTGCGCACGCTGCCGGGCGTGTCGGACAGGCGCGGCACCGGCGCGGGCACGATGATCTGCTCGCCGGTGTCGGGGGCGTCCAGCGTCTGCATGTTGCGGCGGGCGTGGAACTGCCGGTCGCCGAAGATGTCGGCGATGTTGTTCAGCGGCCCGGCCGGGGTGTCGGTGGCGTAGCAGCGGGCCAGCACTTCTTCACGCGTGAGCGAGCCGCACCAGTCGCGCACGATCTCGTTCACGTCGTGCCGGTGCGACAGCCGCGTGGCCTGGTTGCCATAGGTGTCGGCGGTCGCCAGCTCGGGCCGGCCCATCGCGCGCGCCAGGCGCTCGAAGAGCAGATCGGTGGCGCAGGAGATCGCCACCCACTTGCCATCCTTGGTGGCGAAGTGGCCGTGCGGCACGGCAAAGTCGTTGTGCGAGGAGCCGGCGCGTTCGCGCACGGTGCCGAACATCGCAAACGCCGGCGCCAGCTCTTCGGTGCAGCGGAAGACCGATTCGTACAGCGCCGCATCCACGCACTGGCCTTCGCCGGTGCGTTCCTTGTGGCGCAGGGCCATCAGCACGCCCAGGCAGCCGTACAGGCCCGTCATGTAGTCGCCCAGCGTGGTGGAACCGGGCGTCACTGGCGTGCCCTTGGGCATGCCGGCCAGGTAGGCCAGCCCGCCCACGGCATGCGCCACGCGGGCGAAGCCCGGGCGGTCCTTGTAGGGGCCGGTCTGGCCGTAGCCGGTGACGCGCAGCATCACCAGGCCCGGGTTGATCTTCTTCAGCACTTCCCAGCCCAGGCCCCACTTTTCCAGCGTGCCGGTGCGGAAGTTCTCGCACAGCACATCGGTCTTGGCGATCAGCTGCCTGAAGACATCGGCGCCCTCGGGCGTGCGCAGGTCGATGGTCATCGAGCGCTTGTTGCGCGCCTCGCTCAGCCAGGTGAGCGTGTCGCCACGCTTGGAAGGCGTGCCGAAGCGGCGCAGCGCGTCGCCGCCATCGGGGTGCTCGAGCTTGAGCACATCGGCACCGAACTCGCCCAGCACGGTGGCGCAGTAAGGCGCGGCGATGACGGTGGCGATGTCGATCACGCGCAGGCCCTTCAGGGGCAGGACGGGGGCGTTGGCAGCAGGGGATGTCATGGCCGGGGCTCCTCAGTCGCGCGCTCGGCGCTCAGACCACGCGCTGCTGGCGCAGCCGGCTGATCTCTTCGGCCTGCAGGCCCAGCAGGCCCTGCAGCACCTCGACGTTGGCGTCACCCAGGGCCGGGCCCAGGCGGTCGATGCGGCCGGGCGTGGCCGACAGCCGCGGCACCACGCCCGGCACCACCACCTCGCCCAGCCCGGGCACGGCGACCTGCGCCAGGTTGCCGCGGGCCTGGAAGTGCTCGTCGGCAAAGATGTCGGCGATCGAGTTGACCTTGCCCACCGGCACCTCCTCGATCAGGCAGCGTTCCAGCACCTCGGTGCGGTCGCGCGCGCCCACCCATTCGGTGACGATGCGGTTGACCTCTTCACGCGCGGCCAGGCGCTTGCGCTGGTCGCCGTACATCTGGGGCGATGCCAGCTCGGGCCGGTCCATCGCCACGGCCAGGCGCTCGAACATCTTGTCGGTGGTGCAGGCAATCGCGATCCACTTGCCGTTCTTGCACAGGAAGTGCCCGTGCGGGCAGGCCACGAAGCTGCCCGAGCCTTCGCGCTCGCGCACCGTGCCGTGCAGGCCGTAGGCGGCGGCGATTTCCTCCAGCACGCGGAACACCGATTCGTAGATGCCCACGTCGATCACCTGGCCCAGACCGGTTTCCCCGGCATGGCGCAGCGCGATCATCACGCCGATGGCGCCGAACAGGCTGGCCAGGTAGTCGCCCAGCGGCACGGTGCCCGGCAGCACCGGCGTTTCGCCCGGGAAGCCCGCCAGGTAGTTCAGGCCGCCAAAGGCCTGCGCGATGTGCGCGAAGCCCGAGCGCCGGCGGTAGGGCCCGGTCTGCCCGTAGCCGGTGACGCGCAACATCACCAGCTTGGGGTTGGCCTTGTGCAGCACGTCCCAGGTCAGGCCCCAGCTTTCCATCGTGCCGGGGCGGAAGTTCTCCACCAGCACGTCGGACTTGGCCACCAGCTGCAGGAACAGGGCCACGCCCTCGGGCTGCAGCAGATCGCAGGTGACGGATTTCTTGTTGCGGCTTTCGCTCAGCCACTTCAGCGTGGCGTCGGGCTGCGCGGTGGCGGTGCCGAAGCGGCGCATCGGATCGCCGCCTTCGGGGTGCTCGACCTTGATGACCTCGGCCCCGAACTCGCCCAGCAGCGTGGCCGCAAACGGCCCGGCCAAGAAGTTGCCGACGTCGATCACGCGCACGCCGGCCATCGGCGCGGGTGGGCCCGAACGCGCAGCGCTCGGTGCAGCTTCAGGGGAATGGTCAGCAGGCACGGGCAATCTCGCGGGTGGGGCCGACGTGCGGCCGGGCAGAGGCGGCTTCGGTGCGGGCGACAACTGAGGACAACACCGAGACTTGAGGTTAGATTCGTGAGGCCCTGTGCCCGCCGGGGTAATCCCGCGCATCAATGCAGACTTTCTGAACAAAAGATCGGATTCGCTGATGGCTCAACCGACGGATATGCCCGCCAGCGGCGGCACGGACAGTGCCGCAACGCTGGATTTCTTGGCCTGGATCGGGCGCACGGAAACCGTGGACGACCCGCTGTCCTGGGTGCAGGCGCAGGCCGCGCAGGCCATGCTCGACGAGACCGATGCGCCTTTGGCCGAAGGCGCCGCCCTGCCCTTGCCCTGGCACTGGTTCTTCTTCCTGCCGCGCGCGCCGCAGGCCGCGCTGGACACCGACGGCCACCCGCAGCGCGGCGGCTTCCTGCCGCCCATCCCGTACCCGCGGCGCATGTTCGCGGGCGCGCGCATCCAGGTGCACCAGCCGCTGCGCGTGGGCCTGCCGGCGCAGCGCGAAGGCTGCATCCGCAACGTGGTGATGAAGAGCGGCAAGACCGGCGCGCTGGCCTTCGTCACCGTGGCCTACCGCTTCGTGCAGGGCGGCGTGCTGTGCCTGGAAGAAGAGCAGGACATCGTCTACCGCGAAGCCGGCGCCCCTGTCGCCGCGCCCGTGGCGGCCGAACTGCCGCCGCTGCCCCCGGGCAGCTGGTCGCGCAGCCTGCAGCCGGACACGCGGCTGCTGTTCCGCTTCTCGGCGCTGACCTTCAACGCCCACCGCATCCACTACGACCGCCCGTATGCGCAGGAAGTCGAGGGCTATCCCGGCCTGGTGGTGCACGGCCCGCTGACGGCAGTGCTGCTGCTGCAGCTGGTGCGGCAGTCCACGCCGCGGCCGGTGCTGGCCTTCAGCTTCCGCGGCGTGGCGCCGATCTTCGACGGCCGGCCGCTGCACCTGCGCGCACTGCCCGATGCGCAGGGCGTGACGCTGCAGGCCCTGGGCCCAGACGGCCAGCCCGCGCTGCTGGCCACGGCCACACTGGGCTGACGCCGCAACCCCCGCCGCGCCGCGGGCCGCCATGTCCAAGCTCAACTTCCACCACCTGCACTACTTCTGGGCCGTCGCCAAGGAAGGCAACCTGACACGGGCCGCCGACAAGCTGCATGTGTCGCAGTCGGCGCTGTCCAAGCAGATCAAGCTGCTGGAAGAGCAGCTTGGCCAGCCGCTTTTTGCGCGTGTCGGGCGCCGGCTGCAGCTGACCGAAGCCGGGCAGCTGGCGCTGGGCTATGCCGACGGCATCTTCGCCTCCGGCAACGAGCTGATGGCCGTGCTGCGCGAAGGCCGGCGCGAAGAGCGGCAGGTGCTGCGCATCGGCGCGGTGGCCACGCTGTCGCGCAACTTCCAGGAAAACTTCATCCGCCCGCTGCTGCTGCGCGACGATGTCGAGCTGACGCTGCAATCCGGCAACCTGCCGGACCTGCTGGGCCGGCTGCGCGTGCATTCGCTGGACCTGATCCTGTCCAACCAGCGCGTGCATGCCAGCACCGAAGACCCCTGGCGCTGCCGCCGCATCGCGCGCCAGCCCGTGTGCCTGGTGGGCAAGCCGCGCGGCCGGCGCGCCGCCTTCCGCTTCCCGCAGGACCTGGCGCAGCTGCCGCTGCTGCTGCCCGGGCGCGACAACGACATCCGTGCCGGTTTCGACCTGCTGTGCGACCAGTTCGGCCTGCGCTACCGGCTGCGCGCCGAAGCCGACGACATGGCCCTGCTGCGCCTGCTGGCGCGCGATTCCGACGCCGTGGCCCTGGTGCCCACCGTGGTGGTGCAGGACGAGCTGCGCAGCGGCAAGCTGGTCGAATACGCCGTCGTGCCGGGGCTGTACGAGACCTTCTACGCCATCTCGCTGCAGCGGCGCTTCGAGCCGCCCTTGCTGCGCGGCCTGCTCAAGCAATCGGAAGACGCCTTCCTGGCGCCCCAGGCCCCCGCTGCCTGACCCACCCGGCGCACCGACGGCCCGGGGCAGCCTGGCGCCTCAACGCTGGCGGAACTGCTCGTGGCAGGCCTTGCAGCGCTGCTGCACGGCTTCCACCGCCGGCCGGGCCGCCACCAGGGTGCCGGCTTCGGCCGCTTGCACCAAGGCGGCCACGCTGGCGCGGTAGTCGTCCTGGGCGCGGCGGAAGGCCTCGGCCTGCGTCCACACCTCGGGCCGGGCCAGCGTGGGCGGGTAGTTGCTGTCGGCGGTGAACAGCGCCCAGGGCTGGGTGGACAGCGCCTGTAGCCGCTGCGCCCCGGCGCGGAAGGCCGCGGCGTCGAAGGCCTGGCGCTCGCGCGCCATCAGGCCCAGGGGTTCGAGCGTGCGCGTGAAGTCCTTGAACACCGCCTGGCGCTTGCTCACCCACTGCTGCGGGTGGGTGTCGGCGACGCGGTCGCTGCAGGCGGCCAGGCCCAGCAGCGCCAGCAGCAGCGCGGCAGCGGCTGCGGCCCGGGGGGCAGGCATGGATCGGGTCGCGGTCAGGGGCAGTGGGGGCATGGGGCAGTGGATGGCGGATGGAAGGTTCGTGGGGCCGGCGATCAGCCCGCCAGCGCCAGCCGCCGGTGGCTGGCGAAGCGGCGCGGCTGGCCGGTGACAGGGTCGGTGAAGGCGATCTCGCGCGCCAGCAGCTGCAGCGGGTGGCGCCAGTCGGGCGTGGCGTCGGGCGCGGGCTCGGGCCAGAGCCGGGGGTAGATGCGATCGCCCAGGATCGGCAGGCCCAGCCCCAGCATGTGCATGCGCAGCTGGTGCTTGCGGCCGGTTTCGGGCAGCAGCCGGTAGGCCGCGATCTCCTGCCCTGGCGGCAGCGGCCCGGCCGGCGGCTGGCCGCCATGCACCGGCCAGCCGGCGGGGGCCGGGCCCAGCCGGCGCAGCAGCTCGACGCGGGTGTGCGCGTTGGGCTCGCCGGGCAGCACCTGCATCTGCATGAAGCCGGCGCCGGCCGGCTCCTGCAGCCGGCTGGCGCACTGGCAGGGAAAGGCCAGCCCCGCCTGCCAGGGCGCCACGGCTTCGTAGACCTTGTGCACCTGGCGCTGGCGCAGCAGGTGCTGGTAGGCGTGGCGATGCGCGGGCTGCACGACGAACAGCAGCACGCCGGCGGTCTCGCGGTCCAGGCGGTGCATGGGCACCAGGGTGTCGATGCCCAGCAGCCGCTTCAGCCGCACCAGCACCGTCTGGTGCAGATGCCGCCCGCCGGGGGTGACGGCCATGAAGTGCGGCTTGTCCACGGCCACGAGCTGCGCGTCCTGGTGCAGCACGGCGATGTCTTCCGGCGGCGCCGGCTCCGGCGGCGGCTGCCGCCAGTACCAGACGACGCTGCCGGGCTGGCAGGGGGCGTCAGGCGGCAGCGCGCGGCCTTGCGCGTCCAGCACCTCGCCGCGCGCCATGCGGGCCGGCCAGTCGGTCGCGGCGGGCAGCCGCTGCGCCAGGAAGGCCGCCAGCGTCGGCCACGGCCCCGCGCTCACCGCCACGCGGCTGGCGGCCACGCCGTCGCGCAGCGGCGGTGTCCAGGCTGCGGGCGGGCGCGTCATGGCGCGGGCCCGCCGGCCGCAGCTGCGCGCTGCCGTGCCGACTTCATCGCGCCTGTCCCCGATCCTGGCCTTGCCATGCCTGCCCTCCGCGGCGCGGCGGTGCTCATCGCCGGCCGGCCCCGTGCCAAGGCTACAGGAGCCCGGCCTGCGGCTTCAGGGGTGCGCGATCACCAGCAGCGTCTGCGTCTCGCGCCGCGCGCATTGCAGGCATTGCGCCAGCGTCAGCGGGTCCAGCGCGGCGAAGCTCTCGTCCAGCACCGTCAGCGGCGCGCGCTGCAGCAGCGCGCGCGCCAGGAAGACGCGGCTGCGCTCGCCGTGCGACAGCTGCCAGCCGGTTTCGCCGACGCGCTGCTGCAGCCCCGCGGGCATGCGCGCCAGCAGTTCGCCCAGGCCCAGCTGTTCGCACAAGGCTTGCGCTTCCTGCAGCAGCGCCGGGCTGGGGGGCCACTGGCGGCCCATCAGCAGGTTGAAGGCCAGGGTGCCGGACAGCACGTGGTTTTCGTGGAACTGCGGCGCCGCGGCCGCCAGCGCCTGCCAGTGCGTGCCAAGCGTCGGCGCGTCCAGCCCGGCCAGCAGCAGCAGCCCGGACTGCGGCCGGCGCAGGCCCACCAGCAGCGCCGCCAGCGTGGACTTGCCGCCCCCGGAAGGCCCCTGCAGCAGGCATTGATCGCCCGGCTGCAGCTGCAGGTCCAGGCCGTGCAGCAGCGGGGCCGCACCGGCATGGCCGTAGCCCAGGCCGCGGGCGTCCACCACCGCCGCGCCAGCAGCGGCCTGGCGCACCGCCTGGGGCGGTACCGGCGGGGCATCGTGGGCCTGGGCACGGCCGGCGTGCAGCAGCTCGGCCACCTGCTGCCAGGCCACGCCGGCCCGGGCCAGGCTGCCGAAGCCGCCGGCCAGGCTGGCCCAGGCCCGCTGCGCGAGAAGCATGCCGCCCACGCTGACGGCCAGTGCCGCCGGGCTGGCGCTGCCCGCGGCCAGGGCCGGGCCCAGCAGCACCAGCGCGGCCAGCAGCCAGGCGCCTGGCCCCAGGGCGTGCAGCGGCAGCGCCGCCGCGTCCATGCGGCGCGACGGGCCCAGGTAGGCCGCCAGCGCGGCGTCGTCGGCATCGGCATGGCGCGGGGCCTGGCCTTGCGCCAGCCGGGTGCGGTGGCCGGTCATCTGCTCGACCAGGCGGTGCGTCAGCGCCAGCCGGGCGGCTGTCCAGTTGCGCAGGCGCACGCCCCAGGCCGTGGCCAGGCCCAGGGTGACGGCCAGCCACACGGCCAGCAGCAGCAGGTGCGCTGCCGGCGCGGCACCCAGGGCCAGCACGGTGGCCGCGAACAGCAGTTCCACCAGCCCCACCAGCGTGAGCAGGCCGCCGCCCACGGCCAGCGATTCCAGCGCCTGTGATTCGATCACCTGCCCCAGCCACTGCCCGGCGCCGCGGTGGCGCACGCGGTCGGTGTCCAGGCGCAGCGCGCCCACCAGCAGCCTTGCCTTCAGCAGCAGCGCGGTGCCACGCGCCAGCGCGGCGTTCAAGGCCGCGCCGTGCCACTGCAGCGGCAGCGCCGTGGCCAGCAGCAGCGCGCCGGCCAGCAGCCAGCCGGGTTCCAGCCGGCCGTCCAGCAGGCCTTCGCCCACGGCCGCCCAGGCCGCGATCTCCAGCGCGCCGACCAGCAGGCAGGTGAGCACGAAGCCCGCCAGCCGCCGCGCCAGCCCGGCGTGGCGGAACTGCGCTGCCAGCGGTGCCGTGGGCGGCAGCCGCAGCAGCCACCAGGGCGTGCCCCGCTGCCCGGCCAGCCGCGCCTGCACCAGCGCGCGGCGCACCCGCGGCTGGCGCGCCGGGGCGATGCCGGCGCAGGCCAGCACGGGCGCGATCTCGGCCGCCAGCGCGGCCGTGGTGCCGGCGTTCAGGGCCTCGGCCAGCGCCGCCGCGCCCAGCCGCAGCCGCCGGCCGTCCGGGCCCAGCAGGCAGGCCCGGCGCCCGCGGCCGCGCAGCAGAAGCAGGAAGCCCGAGCCCCCGGCCGCGTCGCCCCAGGGCAGCAGGGCCGGCCCGGCATCGCACAGCCGCAGCGCGGTCTGGTCCAGCGGGAACTGCACCGGCTCGATCTCCAGCCCGGCGCGCGCCGCAGCCCAGTCCAGCCAGGCCGGCAGCGCGGCGGGGTCTGCCGGCGGCACGGGTGCGGTGCTGGCGGCATCGGGCCCGGCGGCAGACGCTGGCCCGCCGGACGCGCCCCACCCGCCAGCGGCCACGGCCAGGCCCGAGGCCTGGGCCAGCGCCGCCAGCCCCTCGGCCAGCCGCGCCTGCGGCCACCAGGCGGCGTCGGCAGGGGCGCTCACGGCGCGGCCCCTTCCGCCACCCGGCCGCCTGCCAGCGCCAGGCGGCGCCAGCCGGCAGCGGCCCAGACCTGCGATTGCAGCTGCCGCTCGGCATCCAGCAGATCGCGGTACGGGCCGGGCTGGCCAGCCAGAGCGGCCGGCGCGCCATCGGCCACGATGCGGCCTTCTTCCACGACGATCACACGCGGGAAGGCCCGGGTCTCGCCCACGTCGTGCGTCACGCACAGCAGCGTGCTGGCCTGCCACCACTGGCGCGATTCGCGCAGCAGCGCGGCGCGCTGCCCGCGGTCCAGCCCGCGGAAGGGCTCGTCCAGCAGCACCAGGCGCGGGGCGTCCTGCAGCAGCGCGCGGCCCAGCCGCACGCGCTGGCCCTCGCCGCCCGACAGCAGGCCGCCACCTTCGCCCAGCAGCGTCTGCAGGCCTTGCGGCAGCCGCGCTGCCACATCGCGCAGCTGCGCGCGGGCCGTCACCGGGCCCAGGCGGCCGAGCGCGGCATCGGCGTCGGCGCAGCCGTACTGCAGGTTGTCCATCAGGCTCTGGTTCCACAGCTGCACGGCCGGGTCCACCCAGGCGGTGCGCGCGCGCAGCGCGGCCAGTTCGGCTTCGGCCGGGCCGGCCAGGGGCTGGCCGTCCAGCAGCAGTCGGCCGGCGGCCAGCGCGTGCCAGCCCAGCAGCAGGCCCAGCAGCGACGACTTGCCGGCGCCGGAAGCACCGACCACGGCAACGTGCTCGCCCGCGGCGATCTGCAACTGCACGTCGGCCAGCAGGGTGTGGCCGCCGGCGCAGACCTGCCCGTCTTCGATCTGCAGCGCCAGTGCGCCCTGCCCGGCCCCGGCACCCGCGCCAGCCGCGGGCAGCGCCGGGGCCGGGCCCGCGGCCGGCGTTGCCGGCGCGCCCAGCGGCTCCAACAGCCGCGCCAGTGCGTTGCGCTGCGCCGGCAACTGCTGGGCCAGCGCCGCCAGGCGGCTGCCCAGCGCAGGCAGGCGCAGGGCCCAGAACACCAGCAGCAGATCGGCACCGGACACCGCGGCGCCAGCGCGGAAGTGCGTGGCCAGGAAAAGCACCGCCCAGGCCAGCCCCAGCGCGCCCTGCGCTGCCCGCGCCCAGAGCCCAGCGCGCACCAGGCCGGCCAGCGACTGGGCCCAGGCGGTGAGCAGCGATTCCTGCTCGCGCCGCAGGGCGCGCTCGGCGCGGTGCGCCTTCACTGGCACCAGGCCCAGCAATGCGTCCAGGTAGAAGCCAGCCAGGGCGGCAGCATGGGTGCGCACGCGCAGCTCGCGCCCGGCCAGCAGCGGCCAGGCGGCCAGCGGCACGGCCAGCGTGAAGGCGGCCAGCGCACAGGCCGGCAGCCAGGCCTGCGGCGCCAGCCACAGCAAGCCGGCCAGCGTGAAGGCCAGCTGCAGCAGCGTCTGCCACAGGTCCAGCACGCTGCCGGGCAGCGCCCGTGCCAGGTGCAGGCCATGCGCGCGGTCGGCCAGGTCCGACACCGGGCGGCTGGTGAAGTAGCGGTCCACCAGCCGCGGCAGGCGCTGCAGCAGCAGCGCGCGCAGCCGCAGCTCCAGATGGCGGCCCAGGCGCATCGATTCGCGCGCCAGTGGCCACTGCAGCAGCAGCCCGACCAGCAGGAAGACCGCCAGCAGCGCCACCGCGGCCGCGCGCTGGCCGCCGCCCTGCAACGGCAACGCCAGATCGAAGACGCCGCGCAGCAGCAACAGCTCCAGCATCGTCAGCGCGCCAGCCACCGCCGCGCCCAGCAGCAGTGCCAGCGGCAGCGCGCGGTCGTCTTCGCGCAGGCAGCGCCAGACGACCTGCGAGACGGGCTCGGCACGGTCGCGCAGCACCGCGTCCAGTTCGCCGGCCATCGGGCTGCTGGCTGCCGGCTGCGGCGCCGCCCGGCCGCGCACCAGCAGCAGCACGCAGCCGCGCAGCATCAGCCGTTCGGGGTCGCCCGGCACGGGCTGCACCGACCAGCAATCTGCCGGCACGCTGCGCTGGGCATCGGCGCTGCTGCACAGGGCAGCGGTCAGCCGGGCCGCATCGGCCCCGCGCCGCAGGCCACCTGCATCGACCAGGGCCTGCGCCAGCCGCGCCGCCGCGTCCAGCGCCGCCAGCGCCTGCCAGCCCGGGTCGGCCAGGGCGGCATCGATGCGCTGGCGCAGCGCCGCATCCCCCAGCCCCAGTGCGCGCAGCCGTGCACGCAGCGCGGCCAGGTGCCCGGCGCCGGCAGCATGGGCGCGCCAGTCGGCGGCGGGCACCGGCATCTCGTGGCGATAGAGCTGCCGGCGCAAGGCCTCCAGGCGCGCCCAGCGGCGCCCGCCGGCAGGGTCCATCAGCTGCACCCAGCCGCCCAGGCGGCGCCAGACGACGACGAAGTGCGCCCCCAGGTCGGCGTGGTGCACCACGGCCAGTGCCGGCAGCGCCGCGCCTTCGGGCAGGGCCAGGTGATCGGCCGGCACCAGCACCTGCTCGGTCTGCAGGCCCAGGCAGCCGGCCACCTGCTCGAGCGTGTCGATCGAGGTGCCGTCGATGCTGGTCTGGCAGGCTTCGCGCAGCCGGCCGTAATGGGCCGGGATGCCGTAGCCGGCCAGCAGGCACTTCAGCGCCGCCGGGCCGCAGTCCATCGACGAGGTCTGCACCACCTCGTGCGCCAGCCAGGCGCGCGCCACCCGGCCCGTCATGGCTGCAGCCGCCGGCCCAGCGTGCGCAGCAGCAGCTGCACGGGCGCCACCTGCTCCAGCGCCACTTCGACCGTGCCGGTGAGGCCATGCTGCAGCGGAAGCGCCGGGCCGGCAGGATCGATCGCCAGCTCCACGCGCAGCCGGCCGTCGCGCGGCTCGCCCGCCACATGCAGCACGCGCGCGGCCAGGCTGCCGTGCTCGATCCAGGGCAGGCTGTCCAGCCGCACGCGGGCCATCTGGCCAGGCTGCAGGCGGCCCAGTGCGCGCTGCGGCGCGAAGTCGGCCACCACCGTCAGACCGCCTGGGGCCAGCACGGTGGCCACGGCCTGCCCTTCGGCCAGCCAGGCGCCGGGGCGCAGCGGGGTGACTTCGGCCAGCACGCCGTCCACGGGGGCGCGCACGCGCGCGCGCTCCAGCTCGGCGTCCAGCCGGTCGACGCTGGCGGCCAGGGCCTGTGCTTCGCTGGCCAGCGCCGCCAGCTGCCCGCGCTGCACCGCCTGGCGCGCCAGGGCCTGGGCATCGCGGGCGCGCTCCTCGGCCGCCAGGCGCGCAACCTCGGCCTGCGCGGCGCGCTGCTGCGCGGCCAGGCGGGTGGCTTCGCTGCGGGCGCGCAGGGCGTCGATCTCGGCCACGCCGCCCCCGGGCACCTCGGCGGCCAGCCGCGTGGCCTGTTCGCGGGCGAAGGCCGCCGGCGCGGCGGCTTCCTCGGCCCGCTGCTGGGCCGCGGCCAGCGCCTGTGCGCCCGCCAGGCGGGCCTGCGCGTCGGCGGCCAGGCCGGCGTCGATCTCGGCCTGCAGCGCGGCGCGGCGCGGCGGCAGGGCGTCCAGACGGGCGCGCTCTTCGCGCAGGCGCAGCGCGGCGCCGCGATGATCCAGCTCCAGCAGCAGTTCGCCGGCACGCACGGTGCGGCCCAGCGCCAGGGTGCTGGTGACGAGCGTGCCGCCCTGCCGCGCCGCGACCGGGTGGGCCGCGGCCTGGGCCTCGACACGCGCCTGCAGCGCGGGTTCATACACGCTCACGCGGCCAGCCAGGAACCACAGCCCCCAGGCCAGGCCCAGCAGCCCGGCGGCGCCCCAGGCCAGCCAGGCCGGGCGGCTGCCGTCGGCCTGCAGGCTGCGCAAGGTGCGGGAGAAATCGGTGGCCATGGCAGGGGCGGCGGCGCTGGGCAGGCCGTCAGTGCGTCGGCGCCAGCGCCACGGGACCAGCCGGCGCCGGGCCCCAGCCGCCCCCCAGTGCCCGCACCAGCGCCACCGTGGCCAGCTGCCGCGCCAGGTGGGCC
Organism: Rubrivivax sp.; assembly: GCA_027489455.1. Classification (GTDB taxonomy): domain Bacteria; phylum Pseudomonadota; class Gammaproteobacteria; order Burkholderiales; family Burkholderiaceae_C; genus Rubrivivax. The sequence goes on from JAIXZR010000200.1 coordinate 18,872, forward strand.
TGCACCGCCAGGCGCTGCGCCTGCAGCGCTGCGCGCTCGGCCTGCAGCGGCTGGGCGGCGGCCAGCAGGCCGCGCTGGCGCAGGCTGGCAGCCCGGCCGGCAGCGGCCTGGGCGGCGGCAGCGGCGGCGTCGCGCGCGGCAGATTCCACCGCCAGGGTCTGCAGCGCGGCCAGCTGGTCGTTCACATCGCGCAGCGCTTCGACCACGCTTTCGCGGTGGGCGGCCGCCGCCAGCTGCACGTCGGCCGCGGCCTGCGCCTGCGCCGCGGCGCGGCGGCCGCCATCGAAGACCGGCAGCGCCAGCAGCACGCCCAGCCCGGCCTGGCGCGCGGCCGCCCGCAGCCACAGGCCCAGCTCGGCCGAAGCCAGCCCGGCCTGCGCCGTGAGGCTGAGCTGCGGCCACCAGGCGTCCTGCGCCAGGCCCAGGCGCAGCCGTGCGGCCTGCAGCGCCGCCCCGGCCGCGGCCACGTCGGCCCGGCGCTGCAGCATCTGGCTGGGCAGCCCGGCCGGCACCGCCGGCAAGGCTGGCAGCGCGCTGCCCGGGGCCAGCGCCGGGGGCTCTTCGCGCCCCAGCAGCGCCGCCAGGGCATGGCCCAGCTGGGCCTGCTGGCGCGCCAGCCGCGCGGCTTCGGCGGCATCGCCCTGCAGGGTGATGGCCAGGGTGTCGCGCAGGGTGGCCGGGGCCAGGCCCGCCTGCAGCAGGGCATCGGCGGCCTGCAGGGCCTGGCGGGCCGCGGCCACGGCCTGCGCCTGGTGGGCCTGCTCCAGCGCCAGCGCGCGGCGCGACAGCTCCAGCCGCGCGACATCGGCCTGCAGCAGCAGCCGGGCATGGCGATCCAGCGCCTGCTGCGCCAGCCAGTCCTGAGCGGCGGCGGCGCGGCCGCGTTCGCCACGGCCGGCGAGATCGACATCGAGCTGCGCCCGCAGCTCGGCCGCGAACAGGTTGCCCTGCGCGCCGGCGGCGTTCTGCAGCGGCCCGACTTGCCGCGTGACGCCCGCGCCCAGCTGCACCTGCGGCCGGCCGGCCGCGGCCTGCGCGTCCAGCACGGCGGCGGCCCGCTCGGCACGGGCCGCGGCCTGCTGCACGCCCGGGTTGTCGCGCAGCGCCTGCTGCACCAGGGCATCCAGCGGGGCGTCTTCGAACAGTTGCCACCAGGCTTCGGGGGCGGCCGGCACGGGCGCGGCCAGGGCCTGCGGATCGGGCGGCACCGCGGCGGCATAACGCAGCGGTGGAGATACGGGGGGAAAGGCTGGCGATGCGGGGCTGCTGCAGGCGGCGAGGGCCGACAGGAGGACCATCAGCAGGGGTATCAGCAGGGGCAGCGGCCAACGGCGCATCAGAGCGCGCAACAGGGCCGGGGTCTGGCGCACGACAGCGTGGAACATGAGCTCAGAAATCCGGGGGGCCGGAAACCGGCGGCTTGCAGGGATGGGACGGGCAGCGTGGCGCAGTGACCACCGCAGCGAACACCCCAGCGACAGGGGCCGCCACGGCCAGCGCGCCGGCCGGGCACAGGCCCGGGCGACGCCCGGGTCGCGGACCGCAACGCGGCCCGCGACCGATGGCCTGGATTCAGCCGTGGCCCGGCGGGTTGTCCACGCCGCCGCCGCTGCCGCCACCGCCACCGCCGCCACCACCGCCACCACCGGTACAACGGCCACCACGACCAGCGCGCAGGTTTGTCTTGACTTGCATTTCAGGCTCCTCTTCAGATCACGTGCAGGCTGCACGCAGGTTCGCTGGCACCATGCCGGGCGAATTCGGGGGCCCCGGTGCCGGGCGGGCCCGGCTCGGGACGGGCCACGGCAGGCGCTGCCGTGGCCGGGATGCTGGTGATGCGGATGTCCTGGGCGTCGATCACGATCGCCAGGCCCAGCACGCGCTGGAGTTCGTGCAGCAGGAAGGGCACGCTGCGGTGGCCTTCCAGCTGGACGTAGAGATCGACATCGGCCGCAGTGAAGCGCGTGGCAGGGGCCGCGCGGCCCAGCAGCGCATTGATGCGCGCCTGGGCCTGCAGCGCGCAGCGCACCACCGCCTGCGCCTGCACGCAGTAGTGCCCCAGCGTGGCCAGCCACTGCTGCCGCAGGCGCACGCCCGCGGCGCTGGTGGCCGTGCCGAAATGGCGCAGCGTGGCCGCCTGCAGCGCCTGCATGGCCGGGTGCGTGGCCGGCAGCGCCCGTGGCGCCAGCAGCTGCGCCAGGGGTGGCGGCGGCACGTCGCCCAGCGCGCGGGCGCAGGCGGCGTGCATGTCGTCGTAGACATGTTCGCGGTCGGCCCGCCAGGCTTCGGTGGCCAGGTGGGTCTCGCTGCGCAGCCGCTCGGCGATCGGGGCCAACCAGTCGCGCAGGGCAGGCGCGGCGCCGGCGGGCTCGGCCGCGGCCCAGGCCTGCGACAGGGTGTGCAGTGCTTCCCAGCAGCGCATGCTGATGGGCCACAGCGAGAACACCGCGGCATAGGCCTGCAGGCCCCGCAGCGCGTAATCGATCGCCGGTTCGATGTCGGCCAGCGCCTGCTGCAGGGCCGCTGGCAAAACCGCCGGCAGCCCGGCACGCGGCGCCTGGCCATCGATCACCACCGCCAGGAACTCGTCGATCATCGCCCGGGGCCCGGCACACACGCCATGCTCGGAATGCAGCGAGAAGGCGCGCTCGGCGTAGGCATGCACCTCGGCCGCGGTGATGGGCGTGGCCGGCTTGCGCGTGGGCTCGCCGAACGGGACGAAGAGCATGTCGTGCATCGTCATGCGCAGGCCGTCGGTGACGCGGAACATCGATGACAGCACCGGGTCCAGCTCACCGTGGCCGACGCGGCCCTCGCGCCGCATCAGCTGCCATGCCGGCAGGGCCAGCACGGCCGTGGCAAAGCGCTCGACGTGGCCCACCGTCCAGCCGGCGGCGGCATCGGGGCAGCGGCGCAGGTAGGCCTGCCGCATCTGCAGCAGCATCGCCATCATCGCCGGCCAGTGCGCACGCATGCTCTTGAGCGCGCTGACGTTCATTGGCTTGTCGTCCTGGAAGCGCGAGCCGGCGTAGATGCAGGTGCGCCAGCGCGTGGCAACGTCGATGCGCAGCGCGGCGGGGAAGGCGTTGGCTTCACCGACCTGGCGGCCTTCGGCATCCACGGCCATGTGCGCGACACGGAAGATGGGCACCACCAGTTCCAGATGGCCGATGTCCAGCGGCTGGCCGGTGAGCTCCTGCATCAGCCCCGGGCATTCGTGCCAGCTGCGGGGCCGCGCACTGGGCGCAGGCGGCAGCGGCGAGGGCCGCTGCGCGGCATCACCCAGCACCCGCTCCTGCGGCACCGCCTGCGGGCCGTCGATGCGCCGCAGGATGCCGCTGTCGACCAGCTGCTGCAGCAGGCCGCACACGCGGTCCCACCCACCGGGCTGGCCCCAGTGCACGGCATCGCCGGCGCGGAAGCAGGCTTGCTGCCCCAGGCTGCGGGCGAACTCGAACAGCTCGGGCTCGTCGAAGGCGATCTCTTCCCGGCCGTAGAACAGGCGCCATTCAGGCCGGCCGTCATCGGTGGCCGCCAGCTGAGTCACGACGCGCTGGTGCAACGGCAGATGCAGCCAGTGCCAGGGCTGCAGCGCTGCGGGCAGATCGCTGGCGGCCGTGGCGAATGGGGGGGCGGAGGAGGCCAAGACAGTGGGTCACAAGGAGTGGCGGACAGGCTCTCTTCCGCAACCACCGTGCCAGGGGCGGATGGCATCGCCAGAAGCCCCGTCGCGCAGCGCCCCGCGGGCCCCTTTCACCGAGGAAGAACGCTCGCTCCAGACGGTCCGCGGCGCGGGCCTGGCCGGGGTGGGCGCGGTGGCGGCGGCTGGGGCATCTGCCCCAATGGCTGGGGCAAAGAACCCGAAGGCCCCAGCGCGACCAGCGCCGCCCCGATGCCCGTGCCCCCGCGGGCCGGGGCCGCCGGGGCACGGCGCGAAAAAGCGTGACACCGGATTACGGCCGTCGTATCTTGCCCGCCGTCCACACCACAACGAGGAGCGCGGATGTACACGGTCAAGTTCTACCAGGGCGACTACCTGGCGCGGCAGCAGGCCGCCAACAAGGACAAGGCGGTCGCCTATGTCGAGCACCACTTCAACAGCAGCACGGCAGCGCAGGCCGATTACTGCTGTGTGGTCGTGGGGGCCAACGCGTCGATCACCAGCCGCAACTGGGGGCAGTGGTACGCGCGCGCCGTTTCCGAACAGTTCGGCAACAAGGTGGGCGGCGACCAGGGTTTGCTGGTGGGGGGCTTCAACGGGCGCGGCGACGGCAACGTGAAGTACACCACCATGCCCGCCCTGCTGCTGGAGCCGCTGTTCGGCAGCAACCCGCGGCAGGCAGACGTGATCCGCAGCGAAGCCGGCCAGCAGCAGCTGGCGCGCATCCTGGTGGAAAGCATCCGCCGCTTCTTTCCGAAGGGCGGCCTGATCGCCTTCAGCGTCGGCCACAAGTACAAGACCAGCAGCCCGAACGACCGCGGCGCCCTGCTGGCAGGTGGCGGCAATGAAGCCGACTACTGCGAACTGGTCTTGAAGGCGGCGGAGAAACTGCTGCTTGGGGAAAAACCGCCGGAACCCGGCCGGCGCCTGCGGGTGATGCAGGGTGAACGCGTGCTGTTCGAAACCGACCTGGACGAAGACGCGGTGCTGACCTGGTCGTCCGACCGCAACCTGCTCTTCATCCCCGAGTGACCCGCGCTGCCTTCCTGGTGCTGCTGGTCTTCGTGCTGCCGGCGCAGGCCGGCAGCGTGAACGTCTACTTCAGCCCGGCACTGGCACCTCAGACCCCGGCGGATTGCGCGCGCGTGCAGCCGGTGCGCCGTGATCTGCCGTCCACCCGGGCGGTGGCCACGGCCAGCCTGCAGCAGCTCTTTGCCGGGCCCAGCGCGGACGAGCGCGCTGCTGGCTTGCGCTCGCCCTTCTCGGCCGCCACGGCGGGGCTGCTGAAGCGGCTGGTCATCCGGCGCGGTACGGCCTATGTCGACCTGCACGATCTGCGCAGCCAGCTCGGCGGCGCCACGTCCAGCTGCGGCGCGCTCGAGCTGCGTTCGCAGATCGAGCGGACCTTGCTGCAGTTCCCCACGGTGCAGAAAGTGAGGCTGGCGATCGACGGCGACCCGCGCGCGCTGCACGAATGGCTGGGCGAGCCCTGCGACGCCAGCAACGCCCACTGCGACCCGCGGCCCTTCAGATCAGCGCCGGCGGCGGTGTCGCGGCCCCCCTGAGCCGACGGCCGACGACAGTCCAACTCATTGTCATGGTGGCCCGCCGCGCTGATCTTCATCCAGGCGGCCCAGCAAGGCCGCCATGGTGGCCACTTCATCATCGGTCCAGGCGGCGGTCCAGGTTGCCACCTGCGAGAAGTCGTCTGGATTGCGCTGCTGCCAGAACTGCCGGTGGTGGTCTGTCAACACGAGGCGCCGTGCTCGACGGTCGATGGCATCGACCTCGATCACCAAGAACTGCTTGCGCTCCAGCGCTGCTGCGATCTGTTTGACGTTCTGGTGCGTCATGCCCAGGCCGGCGGCCACGGCACCGATGGTGGGTGCCTCGGATTGGGCTTCGATCCACTGCAGCATGCCGCCCTGCTGGGTGGTCACGCCCGTGGGCGCCAGGGCGCGGTCAAGCTTGTTGCGCAGCTGGGCGGCTCGCGCCAGCAACAGCCTGAACACACGCACCCGTGCCGCCCGCGGGGCTGGCAAACCATCGAGACCGAGCTCGATCCATTGACTCTGCTGGGACATATCCAATATATTACCTTAATTGCCTCGCCATGAACGGATGACTGCTTGATCGCGCTGATGCCCAACTGCGGCTTTCTGTCGGAGACCTCTCGCATGTTGCACATCGCGCAGGCCCTGCAGGCCCAAGGCGATGCGGTCTGCCTGGCCACGCATGGAGGGCCCTATCTGCCGATCCTGCAGGCGGCCGGCCTGCCCGTCACGCTGCTGGCGCCGCAGCTGAGCGACGCTCGCCAGCACCGGTTTGTGCAAGACCTTGTGCAGATCGGGAAGCCCGGCGTGCGCATGCAGCCACCCGAGGAAGTGCGGCAATCGATCCAGGCCGAAGCCGCTTTCCTGAAGCAGCACCAGGCGCATGCGGTCGTCACGGGCTTTACCTTGACTGCCTACCTGTCGGCGCGTGTGGCGGGCATCCCGCTGGTGGCCTCGCATGGGGGGTCGTTTGTGCCGCCGGTTCTCGAGCGCGGCCTGGCCCCGGCGCCGCAGACGATGCCAATCCCGGGCACTGAATGGCTGCCCCGCTGGGCCAAGCAGCTGCTTGCCAACCAGATGCCTCAGCGCATGACCGGGCCCACCCGCTTCCTCAATGAAGTCGCGGCCGAGTTGAG
>JAIXZR010000147.1 GCA_027489455.1 Rubrivivax sp.
CAGTGCTTCGCACGGGCGCCCCGCCTTCGCGGCGAGCGACAAGCGCCTTTGCAATCTGAACAGCAAACCGTTCTTCGCCATAGTCACGAATCACCTCTGCGATCTGCCGTTCGTCGGCACGGGCCAGGAAATCGGCCGCGGTCTCGCCGCGGGTGGTGTCCATGCGCATGTCCAGCGGCGCATCGAAGCGGAAGCTGAACCCGCGCACGGGGTTGTCGATCTGCGGGCTGCTCACGCCCAGGTCCAGCAGCACGCCATCGACGTGGCGCAGGCCCAGTGCGGCGAGTTCGGCCGCCATCTCGGAGAAGCTGGCGTGGCACACCGTCAGGCGGGCGTCCTCGGCCGCCAGGACCTGCGCCGCGGCAATGGCTTCCGGATCCTTGTCGAACGCCACCAGACGGCCGGCGGGCGCCAGGCGCGCCAGCACGGCGCGGGCATGCCCGCCGCGGCCGAAGGTACCGTCCACATAGACGCCATCGCCCTGCTGCACCAGCACGTCCACGGCCTCGGCCAGCAGCACGGTGGTGTGGCCGAAGAGGGTGACGCTGGGTGCCTGCGGCACCGCCGGCGCGGCGGGCCGGGCGCTCATCGCACCACCAGGTTGCGCACCTGCTCGGGCTGGCCGGCGGCAATGGCCGCCACTTCGCGCGCGTCGTAGCGGGCACTGTCCCACAATTCGAAGTTCGAGCCCACGCCCATGAACTTCACTTCCTTGTCCAGACAGGCCCAGCGGCGCAGTTCCGGCGGGATCAGCACGCGCGAGCCGCTGTCGATGTCCACTTCCGTAGCCGAGCCGATGTACACGCGGCGCCAGGCGTCGGTGGACACCGGCAGCTTCAGCAGTTCGGCTTCGAAGGTCTCCCACACCGGCAGCGGGAACAGCGACAGACAGCCGTCGGGGTTCTTCGCGATGATCAGGTGGCCCTGGCAGATGGACAGCAGCACGTCGCGATGGCGAGCCGGGACGACCACGCGCCCCTTCCCGTCCAGCGACAGTACCGGGCCACCCCGGAACACCACATTACCCACGTTTGCACCCCAAACCCACACAATCTCCCACTGGCGCGACTGTACGCCGGCGCCAGGGGGTGGTCAACGCGGGGCACTGGGTAAAAACTCAGCCGAATCAATGACTTACACGCCGATCGTGAAGCCCGTCACAAGCAAAAAACCTTTGCGAATGAACGACTTGCCGGTTGGTGTGAAAGTTCTTTGACAGCAGCAGGCGGCCGCCGGATGCACCCCTAGGCCGCAAGAATTTTTTTGCGCCAGGCCATGCTCGACAACGACCCCCTCTGGAAACTGCGCCACGCCCTGGCCGGCCTGGCCCTGGCGTTGCTGGTTTCGGTGGTGCTGGCGGCCTTTTTGGGGGCTTTTGTGGGAGACCTCTTCGGCGACAGCTACGGCCGCCGGGTGGCCATCTACAGCGCCCTGCTGCTCTACGTGGTGGCCGGCGCGGTGGTGCTGTTCGTGAAGGTCGCGCAGCACGAGAAGCGGCCGCTGTCGCCTGGCCGCGTGCTGCTGTGGACGGCCAGCCTGTGGGTCTGGCCGGTGCTGATGCGGCGCCGGTCTTCGGCGCCCGGCCCGCGCTAGGCCAGGGCGGACGCCAGCCGCGCGGGCTGCCCGGCGCGGGACGCCGGGCGGGGTGGCGTCAGACGACTTCGATCTTGAATGCGAGCACGGCCTGTTCCAGGCTTTCGGCGTGCTGGCGCAGCCGCGTGGCGGCCTCGCCGGACCGGTCCACGGCCTGGACGCTGCGCTGGGTGGCCGCGCCGATCTCGTCCACCGATTGCGCGATGCCGGCAAAGCCTTCGGAATACTGCCGCGTACCGCGGGCCAGATCGTCGATCAGCTGGGACACCTGCTCGACCGAGGACACCACGCCGTGCAGCGTGCGCCCGGCCTCGTCCACGGTGCCGGTGCCGGCCTGCACGCGCTCGACGGACGCGCCGATCAGCGTCTTCACCTCGCGCGCGGCCTGCGCGCTGCGCTGCGCCAGCGCCCGCACCTCCGAGGCCACGACCGCGAAGCCGCGGCCCTGCTCGCCGGCGCGTGCCGCTTCCACGGCGGCGTTCAGGGCCAGGATGTTGGTCTGGAAGGCGATGCCGTCGATGACGTTGACGATCTCACTGATGCGGCGCGACGAATCATCGATGCCCTTCATGGTCTGCACCACCTTGCCCATCATCTGGCCGCCTTCGGCCGCCACCTGGGTGGCCTGGGTGGCCAGTTCGTTGGCGCGGCGTGCGCTCTCGGCGTTTTCGCTGACGGTGGCGTTCATGGCGCGCGCCACGCCCAGCGTGCCTTGCACGGCCATCTCGTGGCTGTTCGTCACCTGCACCAGTTCACCGTTGGCAGCTTCGATCTCGCGCGCCGCCTGCACCACCTGCGCGGCCACGTCGCGCACGCGGCGGATGACCTCGTGCAGGCGGTCTTGCATGTGCACGATGGACTCGAACAGGGCACCGAACTCGTCACCCTTGCGCACGTAGATTTCACTGCCCAGATCGCCGCCGGCGATACGCTGGGTGACGGAGATCGCACGGCGGAAGGCGCCGCTGAGCATCGTGCCCAGATTCCAGGACATGTAGCCCGCGACCATCATGCCGATCAGCGCCATGATGGGCACGCCGATCTCGACCTGGCGCGCATCGCCAGCAGCTTCCTCGACTGCCGACAGCACCAGCTGCGACTGGAAGGCCAGTTGCTGATTGATGATCTCCAGCACGCTGTTGCGGGCCGACACCAGCTCGGTTTCCAGCTGCTGGAAGGCGCCGGCGTTGTCGCCCGCCTGCACCTTGGCCAGCACCTCGCCGCCCAGGCGCCAGAACACCGCGTCGCGCTTGCGCCATTCGGCCACGAAGGCGCGACCGGTGTCGGTGGTGACATTGCGCTCGAAGGCTTCCATCTGCGCCAGCAGCTCCTTGCGAAACTGGCCGATGCGCTCGAAAGTCTCGGCCTTGGCTTCGGGCGTGGTCACCAGCATCGCGTGCCGGGCCTCCAGCGAGATGCGGAACATCAGCACCTGCATGGTGGCGATGCGCTCGGCCTGCGGCGCATAGCGCGTACCCACGCGTTCGGTGGTCGCGGCCACGCGCTCCAGCACCACGAAAGTGAAGGTCCCGATCGAGACGATGAGCACGAAGAGCAGGGCCTGGATCGCCAGGAGCTTGCGACCGATGGGAATGCGGCTGTGGCTGTAGGCAGACATGTGAAGCGGCTCGAATCAGGGTTGCAGGTGGGGCGGGGTGAGGCCGGGCCTCGCGGCGGTGGATCAGTTGGATTGCAGGATGCGACGGCCGGCAGCGTTCTGCACCGGTCGGGCATTCATCGGGTAGATGCGGGAAAAGATCTCGATCTGCTCGGGCGTGGCCGATACCGGCTGGCGCATCACCAGCCACTGCACGCCTTCGGAACACGGAGGGGTGGTCAGCGAGCCCATGTACGTGTAGTAGCGCCGATCGGGCGGCAGCAGCTCCGACGGGTCCAGCGTGGTGCGGGCCTTCACGTCCTGATGGCGTTCCAGCGGCAGGTTGTTCCACACCGTCTGCATGGCCGGCTGCGCCGCGCCCTTGCCCAGGAGCACAGCCACCACGGCAAGCCGCCCTTCGGCGTCGCGGTGCACCAGGTGCACCGACATCTCGAACTGCCGGCCGTCGATGCGCTCCTCGGACGGCCGGTGGAAGTGGAACTGCAGCAGCTCGAAACGCCGGCCGCCGACTTCGAGGCTGTTGCCCGGCGCCATGTTGACCTGCACGGTGTGGCCGTTGTCGATGACGGAAAAGCCGCTGGGCTGGTAGCGGAACTGGATCGGCTCCAGATCCACGGCGATGCCCTCGCGGATGTCGATCGGGCTCTGCCTTTCGCCCTTCGCGCACAGACCGAATTCCGGCCGCAGTCCGCCCCAGGCTTGGGGCCCGACTTCGCCGCTGTAGGACCAGTGCACGCTGCCGCGCGTGCTGCCGTGGCCGCCCGCCGCGGCAGCACCCAGCGCCGTGCCGGCAGCGGCAGCCCGCACGCGCGGCGCGGGTGCCGCAGCGGCTGCGCGGCGCACGGCGTCGCCGCCCTGCGTGCTGCTGCCCGGGCTGGCACCGGCGGGCGGCAGGTTCACCACCTGCAGATCGACGCCAGCGCCCTGCGGATGCTTGCGCACCCCGGCCAGGCGCTCGGCCAGCCTTTCGCGCAGGCGGTCCACCGGGTCAACGGCAGCGGCGGCGGCCGCGGCCGGGGGTGCTGCGGCCGCGGCCGGGCGGCCAGCAGCCGGCGCACGCGGCCCGGCCCGGTCGCCCGACGCGGCTGCCCCTGGCTGCGCGCTGCGGGGTGCCGCCTCGCTGGCCTGGGCCGCCATGCCGCAGGGCGCAGCCTGCAGCAGCAGGCCGCAGGCCAGCGCGAGCAGGCATCGGGGCAGAGCAGGCAGCAGGTGCGGGTGGGTCATGTGCGGGGCCGTCAGGGGGCGCGCGGCGGGTGCAGCGCGCACAAGGGCATTCCCTGGCGATATCGACCGACAGCCCGCGGCACTTGAGCGCGAGCCCCCAACCACAGCGGGGTCAGGGCCAGGCTGCGGAAGGCCCGCGCCCGGGGTGCTGAATCAGCCCGCCGCCGCGGGCTGCAGCCGGGGCTTCACCCACAGCCAGGCCAGCACGCCCACGCTCATCAACCCCAGCGAAGCGACGGCCAGGGCCAATGGCGAGTGCATCACCAGCGGCGCCAGGGCGCCGGCCACCAGGGCATTGGCCAGGCTGCCGATGCAGGCCTGCACCGAAGACGCCATGCCGCGACGCTCGGGCACCAGGTCCAGCACCATCAGGGTGACGACGGGCACCATCAGCGACCAGCCGAAGGCGAAGATCGCCACCGGCCACATCGACCACCAGGCCGAGGGCTCGAGCACAGCGTTCAGCACCACGTTCAGCACCGACACCAGCAACATGATGACGAAGCCGTGGCGGATCTGATGTCGAGGCTTGATGCGCCCGGCCAGGCGCCCCGACAACCAGGCGCCAAGCATGATGCCGCCGATGGTGAGACAGAAGAACCAGAAGAACTGCGTCGGGCCCAGCTTCAGGTGCTCGCCCAGGAAGACCGGCGCCGAAAGGACGTACAGGAACATGCCGTTGAACGGCACGCCGCTGGCCAGCACCAGGGCCATGAAGCGCGGGCTCTTCACCATCTGCCAGTAGCCGCGCAACAGGTGGCCGGCCTCGAAGGGCTGGCGCGCGGGCGGGTCCAGCGTTTCCGGCAGCCAGCGCCAATTGGCCAGAAAGAGCGCCAGGCCGACAGCAGCCAGGAACCAGAAGATCACGTGCCAGTCGGCATGCACGAACAGGAAGCCGCCCACCATGGGCGCCACGGCCGGGGCGATGCCGAAGTAGATCGTCACCTGCGACATCACGCGCTGGGCGTCGGCCGGAGGGAACATGTCGCGGATGATGGCGCGCGACACGACCATGCCAGCCCCCGCGCTCATGCCCTGCACGGCGCGCCAGAACACCAGCTGCCCGATCGTGTCGGCCAGCGCGCAGCCCACCGAGCCCAGCGTGAACAGCGCCATGCCGCCCAGCACGATGGGCCGCCGGCCCAGGCTGTCGGACAGGGCGCCGTGGAACAGGTTCATGACGGCGAAGCCGAACAGGTAGCTCGACAGCGTCTGCTGCATCTGCACCGGCGTGGCGCCCACCGACTGCGCGATGCCGGCAAAGGCCGGCAGGTAGGTGTCGATCGAGAACGGCCCCAGCATGCCCAGGCAGGCCAGCAGCAGAGCCAGCGTCCAGCGGGGGCCGGGCCAGAGAGCGGCGGCGTGAGGGTTCATCGAATCCGGGGAAACCCTGGAGTCTAGAGGCGAAGCGCCAAGGGTGCTTCAATGCCGGCATGCATGCCGCCCCCCGCCGCCGTTTCCTTTGCACTGCCCTGGCTGCCGGCGCCGGCGCCAGCCTGGCCCTGCCGGCACTGGCCTCGTCGCGCCGCAGCCTGCCGCCGATGATGCTGGGCCCGTTCTACCCACCGCGCGCCTGGCGTGAGCGCTGGGACGACTGGGACGCCGACCTGAGCCGCGTGCAACGCGGCGGGCAGGTGCTGACGGCCCGCGGCGAAGCGCTGGGCCTGGAAGCCAGCGTGGTGGACACGAACGGGCGCATCATCGACAACGCGGAAGTCGAGATCTGGCAGTGCGACGCGATGGCGGAATACCGCCACCCCAGCGTCGGGCAGACGCCGGGGCGCTTCGATCCGGGATTCCAGGGCTTTGGCGCGGCGCGAAGCGGCACCGACGGGCAGGTGCGGTTTCGCACCATCAAGCCCGTGCCCTACCCCGGGCGCACGCCACACATCCACGTGCTGTTGCGGCATGCCAGCTTCGGCGAGCTGGTGTCGCAGCTGTTCATCGCCGGCGATCCCGGCAACGAGCGCGATTTCCTCTGGCGCCGCGTGCGCGAAGACCTGCGCCCGGCGCTGGACATGCAGCTGCGGCCGGCACCGGCCGACAGCGGGCTGCGCTGGCAGGCCCGGCATGCCCTGGTGGTGCCCGCCTGAAGGGCGCGCGCCTTCGAATCAAAAGTGTGAAGCAGGCCGATAGGCCGGATTCTGTGCAACGCCCTGCCTTGCGGCAGCGCGCTGTGACCGCCATTCCTCTGGGCCGGTGATCGCTCGACCGGCTCGGTGCCACCTACCCGCCAGCTCCGCGGGCCGCATCAACGCTGGCCTACTTGGTGTTGCTGCACGTAGAGATTGCCCGTTTCACCCGAACTGAATCGGCTCGTCTCTGTTGCTCTGATCCTCACCTCGCGGTGGGCAGCCGTTAGCTGCTACGCCGCCCTGTGCAGTCCGGACCTTCCTCCAGTGCCGTGTTTCCACGCTCGCACCAGCGGCGGTCTGGCCTGCTTCACGGGGTGGATTATCCCCGGCATGCGGCTTGCGTCCTTTGGCCCATGGTCAAGGCCACGCCGCCGGGTTAAAACCGGGCGTCGAGGAGGAACCGCCGCCCATGGACCTGACGCCACGTGAGAAAGACAAGCTGCTGATCTTCACCGCCGCCTTGCTGGCAGAACGCCGCAAGGCGCGCGGGCTGAAGCTGAACGTGCCGGAATCGATCGCGATGATCAGCGCCGCCATCATGGAAGGCGCACGTGACGGCAAGACCGTGGCCCAGCTGATGGGCGAAGGCAAGACCGTGCTGAGCCGTGCCGACGTGATGGACGGCGTGGCGGACATCGTCACCGAGATCCAGATCGAAGCCACCTTCCCCGACGGCACCAAGCTCGTCACCGTCCACCAACCCATTGCCTGAGCCCACCCGTATGAAGACTGCCGTCGCCGCCACCTTCGCCCTGTTCGCCGCTGCCGTACAGGCCCACCCCGGCCACGACATGCCCGGGGCCAGCCACTGGCATGCCACCGACGTGCTGGGCTACGTGCTGGTGGCGGCCGTGGCCGCCGGCGCGGCCTGGTGGATCCGCCGCAAGTAAGCCCCGCGAGGCCGCACCATGACCCCTGGCGAACTGCTCATCGACGACGGTGAACACGAACTCAACCCCGGCCGGCCCACGCTGACGCTGACGGTGGCCAACACCGGCGACCGGCCTATCCAGGTCGGATCGCACTACCACTTCGCGGAAACCAATGCCGCGCTGCACTTCGACCGCCAGGCCGCGCGCGGCATGCGGCTTTCCATCGCCAGCGGCACGGCCGTGCGCTTCGAGCCCGGCCAGGAACGCACCGTCACCCTGGTGGCCTACGGTGGCCTGCGGCAGGTCTGGGGCTTCCGCGGCCTGACGAACGGAGCCGTCTGATGAGCAGAACCATCGGCCGTCGCGCTTACGCCGAGATGTACGGCCCCACCGTGGGCGACCGCCTGCGGCTGGCAGATACGGGCCTGATCATCGAAGTCGAGAAGGACTTCACCTTGAACGCCGGCGGCTACGGCGAGGAAGTGAAGTTCGGCGGCGGCAAGACCATCCGCGACGGCATGGGCCAGAGCCAGATCGTCAACGGCCCCGGCCATGGCGAGGCGGCGGACTGCGTCATCACCAACGCGCTCATCGTCGACCACTGGG
>JAIXZR010000246.1 GCA_027489455.1 Rubrivivax sp.
TCACGCTGGAACTTGGCGATGGTGGCGTCGTCCAGGTTCTTCTTCCAGTTGAAGCTGGGGCTGCAGTTGTAGGCCAGCAGCTTGCCCGGGAACTTGGCGTGGATGGCGTCGGCAAAGGCCTTGGCGAAGGCCAGGTCGGGCTTGCCGGTTTCGCACCAGATCAGGTCGGCATAGGGCGCGTAGGCCAGACCGCGGCTGATGGCCTGTTCCAGGCCGTTGCGGGTGCGGAAGAAGCCTTCCACGGTGCGTTCGCCGGTACAGAAGGGCTTGTCGTTGTCGTCGATGTCGCTCGTCACCAGGTCGCCGGCTTCGGCGTCGGTGCGGGCCAGCAGGATGGTGGGCGTGCCCATCACGTCGGCCGCCAGGCGGGCCGCAACCAGCTTGGCCACGGCCTCGCGGGTGGGCACCAGCACCTTGCCGCCCATGTGGCCGCACTTCTTGGCGGCGGCCAGTTGGTCTTCGAAGTGCACGCCGGCAGCGCCGGCTTCGATCATGGCCTTCATCAGCTCGAAGGCGTTCAGCACGCCGCCGAAGCCGGCTTCGGCGTCGGCCACGATGGGGGCGAAGTAGTCAATGTCGTCCTTGCCTTCGCTCCACTGGATCTCGTCAGCGCGCTTGAAGGTGGCGTTGATCTTCTTCACCACCTTGGGCACCGAATCCACCGAATACAGGCTCTGGTCGGGGTACATCTCGCCGTTGCTGTTGGCGTCGCCGGCCACCTGCCAGCCGCTCAGGTAGATGGCCTTCAGGCCGGCCTTCACCTGCTGCATGGCCTGGTTGCCGGTCAGCGCGCCCAGGCTGTTGACGAAGGGTTCGCTGTGCAGCAGGTTCCAGAGCTTTTCAGAGCCGCGCTTGGCCAGGGTGTGTTCGATGGGCAGGCTGCCGCGCAGGCGCACCACGTCGGCGGCGCTGTAGCCGCGCTGGATGCCCTTCCAGCGAGGGTTCTCGTTCCAGTCCTTCTGCAGGGCAGCGGCTTGTTGTTCGCGGGTGGCGGGGGTCTGGCTCATGGCGGCTCCGGGGGGTTGAGAAACACGAACGCTGGGCGTTCAAGGCCTGTCTAGGCTACCGCCAGCCCTCGCCGCCGCCAAGACATATGTCTTATATAAGACAAACGTTTAATTCTCGCAAAAACAAGCACTTAGCGCTTCCATGCCGCATCGTGAAACGCTTTTCTTCCATATGGCGAATTTTGCTGCGCTGCAGCGTGGCGGTTTTCCGTATGGTGGAAAGCCAGGATGCCGATGTGAAAGCCCGCTGGCGTGGGCCTGCCAGATCGATGCGCCGGCTGCGTGGCAGGATGCGGCCCGCCCCATCCCCCCCACCCTCCTGGCCCACCCGTGCCTGCCCGACGAGCCTGAAGTGACTTCATTCGCCTACCTTTCGCAGCCCGGCTTCCTGGCCGCCCCGGCACCCTCTGCCGACACGCCTTTCGTCGTCGCCGGCATCGCCTGGGACGGCAGCACCACCAACCGCCCGGGGGCCAGGATGGCGCCGCGCGCGATCCGCCAGGCCAGCCAGATGCTGTGCGACGGCACGCATCCCCACTTCGACACCAGCCCGCTGGGCCGCCTGGGTGACGCGGGCGACCTGCCGCTGCCCAACACCTCGCTGGAACGCATGCGCGCGGCCTTGCCTGCGCAGGTGGCGCCGCTGATCCACCGCCACCACATGGCCTGGCTGGGCGGCGACCACTCGATCACCCTGCCCTTGCTGCAGGCCTACCGGGCCTGGCTGGGCCGGCCTCTGGCGGTGATCCACTTCGACGCCCATTGCGACACCTGGGACAGCCACTTCGGCGAACCCAGCGGCCACGGCACCTGGGTCTACGAAGCCATGCAGCAGGGGCTGGTTCTGAACCCCTGCTTCACGCAGATCGGCATCCGGTCGGCCGGGGAGCACGCTGCGCGGCAGTACGTGGCCGACCAGGGCGGTCAGATCTTCACCGCCCGGCAACTGCGCGGGCTGGAAAGCCCCGGGCAGCTGGCACCGGTGCTGGCATCGATCCGCCAGCGCCTGGCCGAGCACGGCCACCCGCCCGTGTACCTGAGCCTGGACATCGACTGCCTGGACCCGGCCTTCGCCCCCGGCACCGGCACGCCTGAGCCCGGCGGCCTGAGCACCGGCCAGGTGTTGACCATCCTGGAAGAGCTGGCCGACCTGCCCTTCATGGGCATGGACTGCGTGGAAGTCTCGCCGCCTTATGACCACGCCGAGCTCAGCAGCCAGGCGGCGGCGCATTTCGTATGGACGTATCTGTGCGGCCAGCTGGCACGCCAGCGCACGTGAGAGCCCTCCGGATGACTAAACTCCGGGCGCCGCGCTCTCGGTGAGTCTGCGGCACCAGCCGGAGCCGCCATGAACAAAGCCATCGATCCCGCCCTGATGCAGGCGGCTGAAGCCACCGGCACCCAGCTGGGTGCCTACTGGATGCCTTTCACGGCCAACCGGCAGTTCAAGAAAGCGCCCCGGCTCGTGACCCATGCCGAAGGCATGCACTACCGCGACGTGCACGGCCGCCAGATCCTGGACGCCGTGGCCGGCCTGTGGTGCGTGAACGCTGGCCACGCACGGCCGAA
>JAIXZR010000109.1 GCA_027489455.1 Rubrivivax sp.
GATGGTCACGGCCGTGGCCACGGCCACGGTGCCCAAGTTCACGGTCATCATCGGCGGCAGCTTCGGCGCCGGCAACTACGGCATGTGCGGCCGCGCCTACAGCCCGCGCATGTTGTGGATGTGGCCGAACGCGCGCATCGGCGTGATGGGCGGCGAGCAGGCCGCCAGCGTGCTGGCCACCGTCAAGCGCGACGGCATCGAAGCCAAGGGCGGGCAGTGGAGCGCCGAAGATGAAGCCGCCTTCAAGCAGCCCATCCTGGACCAGTTCAACAGCCAGGCTCACCCGTACTACGCCAGCGCCCGGCTGTGGGACGACGGCATCATCGACCCGGCCGACACCCGGCGCGTACTGGCGCTGGGCTTGAGCGCGAGCCTGAATGCGCCGATCCCAGAGGCGCCGCGCTTCGGCATCTTTCGCATGTAGTGTACGATGTGTGTACATCGCCAATTTCTTACACATCATGCGCACAAACATCGAGATCGATGACGAGCTGATGGCGCAAGCCATGGCAGCGGGCCCTTACACGACGAAGAAAGACGCCGTCGAAGCGGGCCTTCGCTTGCTGGCGCGGCAGGCTGCGTACCGTGAAATCCTGAAATGGCGCGGCAAGCTCAAGTGGGAAGGCGACGAGAGCGTTGACTGGACACAGGCAGCGCCCGAAGCTGCAGCTTCGCCGGCAGCGGCGCCCGTGGTGCAGGCACCCGCGTCGCCGCCCTACGCCGCACCGCGCCGCGCGCGCCGTTGAAGCCGGGCCCCCACGCGATGCTGGTCGTTGATTCGAGCGTCTGGATCGACTTCTTCAACGATGCCGATCACCCGGCGGTGGAGCAGTTGTCGCTGATGCTGGACCGTGGCGAGGTTCGCCTGGTCGTGCCCGATCTGGTGCTGTACGAAGTGCTGCGCGGCTTCCGGCATGAAGCGCCTTATCGGGCCGCCAGGCGCCTGATGGAAAGCCTGGCCGTGGAAGATACCGCCAGCGCCAGCGCCGGCCTGGCCTTGGCTGCAGCCCAGCACTACCGCAGCCTGCGGGCCCAGGGCATCACCGTGCGCAGCCCCATCGACGTGCTGGTGGCGGCCTTCTGCATCGAACGCGATTACGCGCTACTGCACCGCGACCGCGACTTCCAGGCCTTCGAAGACCTGCGCGGCCTGCGCGGCTGGAAACACTGACCCTGCCATGACCACCACGCTCGACATCCGCCGCCCAAGCCCGCATCTGGCCGAGGTCTGGCTCAACCGCCCCGAGGTGCGCAACGCCTTCAACGACGGCGTGATTGCCGAACTAACGGCGGCCTTCACCACCCTGGGTGCCGATGGCGACTTGCGCGCCATCGTGCTGGCCGGCCATGGCAAGGCCTTCTGCGCCGGGGCCGATCTGTCGTGGATGCGCACGATGGCCGCCTACAGCTGGGACGAGAACCACGCCGACGCCACGCGCCTGGCCGAGATGCTGTGGACGATCTACCGCTGCCCCGTGCCCGTGGTGGGCCGCATCCATGGCGACTGCTATGCCGGCGGCGTGGGCCTGGCGGCGGTGTGCGACGTGCTGGTGGCCAGCGATGCCGCGCACTTCTGCCTGAGTGAGGCCAAGCTGGGCCTGCTGCCCGGCACCATCGGGCCCTACGTGGTGCGCGCGCTGGGCGAACAGGCCTCGCGCCGCTACTTCATCACCGCCGAGCGCTTCAGCGCCGCGCAGGCGCAGGCCCTGGGCTTCGTGCATGAAGTGGCCAGCGCCGAGACGCTGGACGCGAAGCTGGCCGAAGTCGTGGCGCCGCTCGTGGCCAACGGCCCGGCCGCGGTGAAGGCCTGCAAGCAGCTGGTGCAGGACGTCGCCGGCCGTCCCATCGACGCCGCGCTGCGCGCCGACACCGCGCGCCGCATCGCCGACATCCGCGCCAGCAGCGAAGGCCGCGAAGGCGTGCAGGCCTTCCTGGCCAAACGCGATCCTTCGTGGCGTTGACCACTGAGCCCGGCCCACGATGAACCTCGACCTCACCCACCTGGCCGCGCTGGCCGCGGCCCTGGGCTGGGCCAGCGGCATGCGGCTGTACGCCGTGGTGTTCCTGGTGGGCGGGGCGGGCTACCTGGGCTGGGTGCCCTTGCCCGACGGGCTGAAGCTGCTGCAGCACCCGCTGGTGCTGGGTGCGAGCTTCCTGATGTTCACGATGGAGTTCGTGGCCGACAAGATCCCGGGCGTGGACAGCCTGTGGGACGCGGTGCACACCTTCATTCGCATCCCCGCAGGCGCGGCGCTGGCCGCGGGGGTGTTCAGCGGCGTGGGCGGCATGGGCCAGCAGGATGTCTCGCAGGCCCTGATGCTGATCGCCGCGCTGGCCGGTGGCACGCTGGCGGCCACGTCGCACGCCGCCAAGGCCACCACGCGTGCCGCGGCCAACACCAGCCCCGAGCCGTTCTCGAACATCGCACTGTCGCTGCTGGGGGACGCCGCGGTGCCGGTGATGTTGTGGCTGGCCTGGGAGCATCCGCTGCTGTTCTTCCCGGCCCTGGCGCTGGCGCTGCTGCTGGCCTTGGTGCTGATCGTCGTGCTGTTCAAGTTCCTGCGCGGGCTGTTCAGGCGTTTCGTTCCCGCGTTGCGAACGCAGGAGACCTAGAGATGTTCAAGAAGATCCTGATCGCCAACCGCGGCGAGATCGCCTGCCGCGTGGCCGCCACGGCGCGGCGGCTGGGCGTGCGCACGGTGGCGGTGTATTCCGATGCCGACGCCCAGGCCCGCCACGTGCGCGCCTGCGACGAGGCCGTGCACTTGGGCGGCAACGCCCCGCGCGAGAGCTACCTGCAGTGGCAGCGCATCATCGCCGCCGCGCAAGCCACGGGCGCCCAGGCCATCCACCCCGGCTACGGCTTCCTGAGCGAGAACGAAGACTTTGCCCAGGCCTGCGCCGATGCCGGTCTCGTCTTCATCGGCCCGCCCGTGGCGGCCATCGCCGCGATGGGCAGCAAGAGCGCGGCCAAGGCGCTGATGGAAAAGGCCGGCGTGCCCCTGGTGCCGGGTTACCACGGCGACGACAACACGCCGGCCTTCCTGGCTCAGCAGGCCGCGCGCATCGGCTACCCCGTGCTCATCAAGGCCAGCGCCGGCGGCGGCGGCAAGGGCATGCGCCGCGTCGACCGGCCCGAGGACTTCGAAGCCGCGCTGGCCAGCTGCCAGCGCGAAGCCCAGGCCAGCTTCGGCAACGCGCACGTGCTGGTGGAGCGTTATGTGCTGCGGCCGCGGCACATCGAGATCCAGGTCTTCGGCGACACCCACGGCCACGTCATCCACCTGGGCGAGCGCGATTGCTCGGTGCAGCGGCGCCACCAGAAGGTGCTGGAAGAATCCCCCGCCCCGGGCCTGAGCGCCGCGCGCCGCGCCGAGCTGGGCGCCGCGGCGGTGGCGGCGGCCAAGGCGGTGGGCTACGTGGGTGCCGGCACGGTGGAGTTCGTCGCGGAGGAGCTCGACGACGGCGACATCCGCGCCTACTTCATGGAGATGAACACGCGGCTGCAGGTGGAGCACCCGGTGACGGAAGCCGTCACCGGCCTGGACCTGGTGGAGTGGCAGCTGCGCGTGGCCAGCGGCCAGCCGCTGCCGCTGCAGCAGGCCGAAGTGCAGATGCACGGCCACGCCATCGAGGCGCGCATCTGCGCCGAGAACCCCGACGCCAACTTCCTGCCCGCCACCGGCACGCTGCAGGTGGCGCGCTGGCCGGCGCACGTGGCCTTCACGCGCAGCCCGGGCGACGGACAGCAGCCACGCGTGGACAGCGGCTTCGGCGAAGGCGATGCCGTCAGCCCGCACTACGACTCGATGATCGCCAAGCTCATCGTCTGGGGCGCCGATCGCGCGCAGGCGCTGGCGCGGCTGGACGCGGCGCTGCGCGAAACGCACCTGATGGGCCTGCACACCAACGTCGCCTTCCTGCGCCGGCTGGTGGGCACCCGGGCCTTTGCCACGGCCGATCTGGACACGGCGCTGATCGAGCGCGAGCGCCCGGCGCTGTTCGAGGCGCCGCCGCTGCCGGCCGAGATCGCCGCCGCGGGCGTGGCCGCGCACGTGCTGGCGGCCGAAGCCGCGCTGGAGGATGCCGACCCCTGGTCGCGCCGCGACGGCTGGCGGCTCTTCGGCACGGCCGAGCGCCCGCTGGATCTGCAGCTCAATGGCCAGCCCCTGCCTGCCGCGCTGCAGCGCCAGCACGCGGGCGGCCTGGCTCTGCGCGTGGGCAGCCAGGTCTGGCCACTGCAGGTGCAGCCCCTGGGGCCCGACCGGTTCGACATCACCCTGGGCGAAGCCCGCCACACGCTGGCCGTCTACGCCCGTGGCGACGGCGTCGCCGTGTTTGCCGCGGCGGGCAGTGCGCTGGTGGTCAGGGTCGATCCCCTGGCCCATGCCGCTGACGGTGCCGGCGAAGGCGGCCGCCTGGCGGCGCCGATGCCGGGCAAGGTGGTGTCCTTCCTCGTCGCCCCCGGTGCCCAGGTGCAGCGGGGCCAGCCCGTGGCGGTGATGGAAGCGATGAAGATGGAGCACACCCTGCACGCCCCGCGCGACGGCGTGGTGGCGGAGTTGCGCTATGCCGTGGGCGACCTGGTGGCCGAAGGCGACGATCTGCTGCGGCTGGCGCCCGGGCCGGCGTAGCCGTGCCGGGCTTCAGGTGTCGTGGCCCAGCCAACGCCCGGGCGACATCCAGCCCGGCGATTTGCGCGCCGCACGTGCGGCCTGCCGTTCCTGGTCGTAGACCGAATTCGACAACGGCCGCGAGGCCCCGAACCCCGTGCTGTCGCCGCCGAACAGGCTGCTGTCCGGCGCGTAGCCATCCCCCGGCGCCGGCGGTTCGGCGGCGGCCAGCCGGTACTGCTGCGCCAGCGTGGCCAGCAAGCTGCCGGTCTGCGCTTCGCATACCGTCAGGACGTCCTGCGCATAGCTGTCGTCGGCCAGCATGCGCTGCGGGTCGATGGCGATGCCCAGCTGGCTTTCGAACGGCTGCTGCAGGCGCTCGGCAATGCGGAGACAACGGCGGCTGTTCATGCTTTTTTCAAGGTGACTCATCCACAGTTTGCCTGTGTGCCCCCACGTGCACCAGCCCGGGTTTGGCAGCGCCACCCCACGCATTCGCGGGGGTGTGGGCACTTGCGGCACACTGGGCGTGAACTCTGCCCGCCTTGCGGGGGCGGGCAAACCCGAAACGTCCACCCGTCAGCCAAGCTTCTGCGATGACTCCCACCCATGTCACCCTGGTCGAAGTCGGCCCGCGCGACGGCCTGCAGAACGAGGCGCAGCCCGTCGCTGCCGCCGACAAGATCGAGCTCATCCACCGGCTGCAGGCCGCGGGCTGCCGTGAGATCGAAGTCACCAGCTTCGTCAGCCCCAAGTGGGTGCCGCAGATGGCCGACAACGCTGCGGTGCTGGGGGGCATCCAGCGCCAGGCGGGCGTGCGCTACTCGGTGCTGGTGCCCAACATGAAGGGCCTGGAAGCCGCGCTCTCGGCCCCGAGATCGCACTGGCCGCACGAGGTGGTGGTGTTCGGCGCGGCCAGCGAAGCCTTCAGCCAGAAGAACATCAACTGCAGCATCGAAGACAGCATCGAGCGTTTCCGCCCCGTGGTGGCTTCCGCGCATGAGGCAGGCCTGAAGGTGCGCGGCGCCGTCTCCTGCGCGCTGGGCTGCCCCTACCAGGGCGAGGTGCCGCTGGACGAGGTGGAGCGCGTGGTGCGGCTGATGCGTGGCATCGGCGTCGACCACGTCGGCATCGCCGACACCATCGGCACCGGCACGCCGCGGCGCGCGCAGGCGGCGCTGGAGCGGGCGCTGAAGCATTACCCGCTGCCCGAAGTGAGCGGCCATTTCCACGACACCTATGGCCAGGCGCTGGCCAACATCCACGCCAGCCTGGCGCTGGGCGTGCACGTCTACGACACCAGCATCGCCGGCCTGGGCGGCTGCCCCTATGCGCGCGGCGCCACCGGCAACGTTGCCACCGAGGACGTGGTCTACATGCTGCAGGGCATGGGCATCGATACCGGGCACGACCTGGCCGCGCTGGTGGATGCCGGCGCCCACATCAGCCGCGTGCTGGGGCGCCCGCCGGCCTCGCGCGCGGGCAAGGCGCTGCTGATGCGGCACGCGCAGGAGGCCGCATGACCGCCGCCGGCGTGGCCAGCCCCTGCATCAATGTCTGCCAGATGGACGAGGCCAGCGGCTGGTGCCGCGGCTGCCGGCGCACGCTGGACGAGATCGCCTTCTGGTCGGTGCTGGACGACGACGACAAGCGCGCCGTGCTGGCCCAGTTGCCGCTGCGCCGCCTGCCCGGGCCGCCGCCGCCCAACGCCACCGCAGGCACGGCGCCGCCATGAAGCAGATCACGTTCTGGTTCGACTGCCTCTCGCCCTACGCCTGGCTGGCCTTCGATGCGCTGCCGCAGGCCCTGGAAGGCATCAGCCATGCCGTGGACTACCGCCCGGTGCTGCTGGGCGCCGTGCTGCAGCACTGGGGCCAGAAGGGCCCGGCGGAGATTGCGCCCAAGCGCGATTGGACCTACCGCCAGGTGCAGTGGCTGGCCGCACAGCGCGGCCTGGTGCTGGACCTGCCGGCGCAGCACCCCTTCAACCCGCTGGCGCTGCAGCGCCTGGCCATGGCCTGCACGCCACCGGGCCAGCCCGGCCCCAGCCGGCAGGTGGTGCAGGTGCTGTTCGAGCATGTCTGGCAGGGCGGGGGCGACGCCAACGATCCTGCCCGCCTGGCCGCCCTGGCGCAGGCCCTGGCGCCGGCACGCGACCCGCTGGGCGCCGACGTGAAGACCGCGCTGCGCGAGAGCACCGATGCAGCGCTGGCCGCGGGCGTGTTCGGCGTGCCCAGCTTTGGCTGCGATGGCCGGCTGTTCTTCGGCTTCGACGGCCTGCCGATGCTGCGCGCGGCGCTGCTGGGCGAGCCCTGGTTCGGCGGCCCCGGCTGGGAAGCCGCAGCCGCGCCGCGGCCCGCGCTGACCCGACCCGGTTGACGCCCGGTTGACGCCCGGGCCGCCAGCGGCGGCCAGATTCCGCATCGTGGCGGGTTTCCTGCGGGTTTCCCCGGGGTTTGTCAGCCTGGCATCAGCGCCGCGTCAGCTTGTGTTTGCCTGGTGTCAGGGCTGCATCAGTAGCCCCGGCCACAGTGGGGCCTTGCGCTGCCGGTCGGTGGCGCAAGGCCCACGCAGGAGACAGACCATGCAAACCCCCCTGGCGACACGCATCGCTGAACACCCCAAGTACCAGGAGCTCAAGCGCAAGCGCACGGCCTTCGGCCTGTGGCTGACGCTGGCGATGCTGGTCGTCTACTACGGCTTCATCCTGCTGGTGGCCTTCAACAAGCCGCTGCTGGCCACGCGCCTGGGCGAAGGCGTGATGACCCTGGGCATGCCCCTGGGCCTGGGCGTGATCGTCTTCACCATCCTCATCACCGGCATCTACGTGAACCGGGCGAACAACGAGTTCGACCGCCTGCAGGCCGAGATCAACAAGGCGGTGATGTGATGAAGCCGATCACCTTCCTCCTCGTGGCGCTGACGGCCCTGGCCGGCACCGGCGCCGCCCTGGCAGCCGGCGCCGATCTGGGCCAGGCCACCAAGCAGGCCACCAACTGGACGGCCATCGGCATGTTCGGCGCCTTCGTCGTCTTCACGCTCTTCATCACCAAGTGGGCGGCGGCCAAGACCAAGAGCACGGCCGACTTCTACACCGCCGGCGGCGGCATCACCGGGTTCCAGAACGGCCTGGCGATCGCCGGCGACTACATGAGCGCAGCGTCCTTCCTGGGCATCAGCGCGGCGGTGATGGTCAGCGGCTTCGACGGCCTGATCTTCTCCATCGGCTTCCTGGTGGGCTGGCCCATCGTCACCTTCCTGCTGGCCGAACGCCTGCGCAACCTGGGCAAGTTCACCTTTGCCGACGTGGCCGCCTTCCGCTTCGACCAGACGCCGGTGCGCGTGTTCGCGGCCAGCGGCACGCTGGTGGTGGTGGCGTTCTACCTGATCGCGCAGATGGTGGGCGCAGGCCAACTCATCAAGCTGCTGTTCGGGCTGGAATACTGGATCGCGGTCGTCATCGTCGGCGCGCTGATGATGGTCTACGTGCTCTTTGGCGGCATGACGGCCACCACCTGGGTGCAGATCATCAAGGCCATCATGCTGCTGTGCGGTGCCACCTTCATGGCCGGCGCCGTACTCTGGCACTTCGGCTTCAGCGCCGAGGCCATGTTCGCAGGCGCCGTGAAGATCAAGACCGACCTGGCCCTGGACGGCGGCAAGACGGCGGAAGAGGCCACCAAGATAGGCAACGCCATCATGGGCCCGGGCGGCTTCGTCAAGGACCCCATCAGTGCCATCAGCTTCGGCATGGCGCTGATGTTCGGCACGGCCGGCCTGCCGCACATC
>JAIXZR010000189.1 GCA_027489455.1 Rubrivivax sp.
AAGTACCACGTGCAGACATCCGGCCGCAGCCTGCACGCGCAGGAGATCCAGTTCAACGACATCCGCACCACGCTGCAGGCCCTGATTGCCATCTACGACAACTGCAACTCGCTGCACACCAACGCCTACGATGAGGCCATCACCACGCCCACCGAGGAAAGCGTGCGGCGCGCCATGGCGATCCAGCTCATCATCAACCGCGAATGGGGCCTGGCGAAGAACGAGAACCCCAACCAGGGCGCCTTCGTCATCGACGAACTGACCGAACTGGTGGAAGAAGCCGTGCTGGCCGAGTTCGAGAAGATCGCCGAACGCGGCGGTGTGCTGGGCGCGATGGAAACCGGCTACCAGCGCAGCAAGATCCAGGAAGAGAGCATGCACTACGAGATGCTCAAGCACACCGGCGAGCACCCGATCATCGGCGTGAACACCTTCCGCAACCCGGCAGGCGACCCGGTGCCCGAGCACATCGAGCTCGCGCGCTCGACCGAGGACGAGAAGCAATCGCAGCTGCAGCGCCTGCACGATTTCCACGCCCGCCACGCCGACGTGGCGCCGGCGGTGCTGCAGCGGCTGAGGCAGGCGGTGATCGACAACGCCAACGTCTTCGAGGTGTTGATGGAGGCGGTGCGGTGCTGCAGCCTGGGCCAGATCACCAGCGCTCTCTTCGAGGTGGGCGGGCAGTACCGGCGCAGCATGTGATGGGCTGCCAGCGCCGCGACCGCGGCGCTGGCGTGCACGAATCGCCGCACGCCGCGAACAATTGGCGGGCATTCGGCCTTCAGTTCGCCGACAATGCGTATCCAGTTGTTGCGGCGGGCGCCAGCCCGGCTGCGGCAACGAACGTTCTGATCGATCCATCCGATCGAGGGCAAACCTGTTGAAAGACAGGGACGCAAAGCCTCCGGCCTACAGCACGCCAGTGCCACGGTAGCGGGGTTGCCAGTACCGCCGGCTTGCCCGGCCATGCCCCAGCGGCATGCAGCGGTGCTGTCCCGCGTGGCCCTCGCTCTCACTCTTGAAAGCGCAGTCTGGCCATGAGCACCGCCCCCCGTCCTTCCCGCCCTGCGGCCAACGTCGTCCCCGTGCGACCCCAGGGCCAGCCGCCGCAGCGCCGTGCGCTGGCGCTCGCCTGCCTGGCCATGACCCTGGCCCTGGCAGCCTGCGGCGGCGGCCAGACCCAGAGCGATCCAGCCGCTGCCGCCCAGCCGCAGGACAGCTTGCCCGAGCGCCAGTTCGCGCTGTGGGCCGAAGGCGAGCAAGCCGCGTTGCAGGCCGAGCAGGCCCAGGCCGACCCGCTGGCCGATGCCGCCAGCGTGCAGCTGATCGTGCGCCTGAACCCGGCTGCCATCTTCGGCGGTGACCGGGCCGCGATGCTGGCGGCACCGGGCCAGGGTGAAGGCGCCGCGGCTGCGGCGCTGCGGGCCAGCCAGCTGGCCGCCCAGGCCCAGGCCGTGGCCAACACGGCGCAGGCCGTGATGGCGCGCTCGGTGCTGCAGGTGGCGCCGGGCGCGGTGGTGCGGCAGCAGTTTGCGCATGCGGTGGAAGCCTTCACGGTGTCCGTGCCTTGGGATCAGGCCCAGGCCGTGGCTGCTGAGCTGGCGCGCAACCCGGCCGTCGACGCGGTCGAGCCCGATCGCCGGTACAGCGTGGGCCAGGCCAGCCGGGCCTTCGACACGCGCGCCTGGGGCGTGGACCGCATCGACCAGCGCACCCGCACGCTGGACGGCAGCTTCCGCCAGTCGCTCACGGGCAGCGGCGTCAGCGTCTACGTGCTGGACACCGGCATCAGCGCGCACAGCGAATTCGGCAGCCGGCTGGCCGGCGGGTTTTCGGCCATCAACGATGGCCGCGGCAGCAGCGATTGCCACGGCCACGGTACCCACGTGGCCGGCACCGCCGCGGGCAGCACGCTGGGCGTGGCGCCGGGCGCGCGCGTGGTGCCGGTGCGCGTGATGGACTGCGCCGGCAGCAGCCTGGGCAGCTCGGTGCTGGCCGGGCTGGACTGGGTGGCGGCCAACGGCACGCGGCCGGGGGTCGTCAATCTCAGCCTGGGCGGTGGCGCGTCGGCCACGCTGGACGCTGCCGTGCAGCGCCTCATCACCGCCGGCTTCAGCGTGGTGGCGGCAGCGGGCAACAGCAATGCCGACGCGTGCACCCAGTCGCCTGGCCGGGCGGCGGGCGTCGTCACCATCGCCGCCAGCGACACGGCCGACGCCAAGGCCAGCTTCTCCAACTGGGGCAGCTGCGTGGCGCTGTGGGCGCCGGGGACCGGCATCGTTTCGGCCAGCCGGGCTGGCGGCACGGCCACGCTGGCGATGAACGGCACGTCTATGGCCGCGCCGCATGCCGCCGGTGCCGCAGCGCTGCTGCTGCAGGCCAGCCCGGCGATGGTGCCGGCCCAGCTGCGCCAGCAACTGCTGGCGCAGGCCACGCCGGGCATCGTCACCGGCGCGCCCACCAGCACCACGCGCAGCCTGCTCTATGCGGGCCAGGACGGCGCCGTGGTGCCGGTGGTGCCCACGGTGGCCGTGGGCGCGCTCACCCTGCGCAGCCAGGTGCCCAGCATCGGCACCTGGCGCGCCACGGCGCAGCTGCAGGCGGTGCGAGGCCCCGGCCAGCCCGTGGCCGGGGCGCGGCTGACGGGCCGCTTTTCCAACGCCACGCAGGACGTCAGCTGCACCAGCGACGCCGCCGGCCTGTGTGAAGTCACCAGCGCCAACGCCAGCTGGGCCAGCGTGCCGGCGCTGGGCTTTGCCGTCACCGGCATCACCGCCAGCGGCATGGCCTATGCGGGCGGCGGGCCGCGCAGCGCGCAGGTGGCGCGGCCGGCTGCGCCGCAGGCCAGCATCCAGGCCCTGGCCGGCACGATGCTGCGCACCCGCCCCACGGCCGTGGAGTGGGCACCGCAGTTCCAGGCCACGGTGCGTGACGAGACCGGCGCTGCCGTCACCGGCGCCACTGTGCGTGCGCTGGTGAACGTGCATGCCGGCGCGCGCGTGGTGGGCCAGCAGATGCAGGCCTGCCAGACCGGCAGCAGCGGCCAGTGCACCCTGGCCTGGGCCGGCACGCGGCTGAACGCCAGCCACAGCGGTGCGGTGCTGCAGGTGCTGGCGGTGGAGCGGGATTTCCTGAGCTATCGCCCCGGGTCCATCACCAGCGCCAGCGTCGGCGTCGTGCGCTGATCGCCGCGGCGGCCCCCGGTTCGCGCGGGGCGCCGGCCCGACTTAGGGCGGGCTGGGCCACCCCACCCCACCACCACAATCCCGCCCGTCGCAGTGCAAGGGGCAGGGCAGGGTGGTGCAGCAAACGGTCATCGGCAGGGGGTGGGCATGCAGGCGGGCCGCACCGGCAGCCCGCAGGGCGGCGCGGCCGCTGCTGTTGGCGCTGGCGCTGCTGGCGCCCTGGGCCCTGCTGCAGGCGCAGCCCGCGCCGGTGCTGGCGGGCGCGTGGGACGTGCAATCGCTGCTCGTCGTCGACCCCCCGGCGGTGCAGCCCGTGGGCACCGCCCTGCCCCGGCCGCAATCGCGGCGCTATCGCATCTGCATCGGCCCGGAGCGTGCGCGCAGCCCGATGCTGCCGCGGCAGATGCCGCCGGGTACGGAGCTGGTGTTCGAGGGCCAGTCCCTGACCGGCAGCTACGACGAGCCCGGCAGCAGCCCGCGCCGGCAGGTGGATTTCGCCTACCGCCGCCTGTCGGCCACGGCCTTCGAAGGCACCCACGACCTCAGCAGCCTGGGCCGCGTCCATCGCCTGCAGTACTTTGCCCAGCATGCCGGGCCGAACTGCGGCGCCCAGCGCCCCACCTGGCCCCAGGACAACGGCGAGCCCTGAGGCCGGACGCAGGACGCCGAAAGGCGCTCAGCGCCTGCCGAAGGCCCGGAACCTAGAATGCCCGGCATGGGCAGCAAGGCAGTCTTCGGCGCGTTCAGGTTGCCCTGCGGGCGGCCCGCGTCATGACGTCGCCCGGCCCCCGGCGCATCCGCGAGCTGCCCGACGAGCTGATCAGCCAGATCGCTGCCGGCGAGGTGGTGGACCGCCCGGCCGCGGCGGTGCGCGAACTGGTGGACAACGCGCTGGATGCCGGCGCCACGCAGGTGACGGTGCGGCTGGCTGCCGGTGGCGTGCGCAGCATCGTGGTGGAAGACGACGGTGCGGGCATCGGCATCGACGATCTGCCGCTGGCCGTCAAGCGCCACGCCACCAGCAAGATCGGCAGCCTGGCCGATCTGGAAAGCGTGGCCACGATGGGCTTCCGCGGCGAGGCGCTGGCCGCCATCGGCGCAGTGTCGGAGCTGTCCATCACCAGCCGCACCGCCGCTGCGCCGCACGCCTGGAAGCTGCACGCCCGCAGCGGCGAGATCACCGCCGCCGCCCGCGCCGTGGGCACCACGGTGGACGTGCAGGAGCTCTTCTTCAGCACCCCGGCGCGGCGCAAGTTCCTGAAGACCGATGCCACCGAGCTGGCGCACTGCCTGGAAGCCGTGCGCCGCCACGCGCTGGCCCGGCCCGACGTGGGCTTTGCCGTCTGGCACGAAGGCAAGCAGGTGGCGCACTGGCGCGTGCAGCCGGCAGAACAGCGCCGCATCGACGTGCTGGGCACCGACTTCACCGCCGCCAGCCGCGAACTGCGCGCCGAGCGGGGCCCGCTGCGTCTGGAAGGCCGCGTCGGCCAGCCCGAAGCGGCGCGCGCGCGGGCCGATCTGCAGTACCTGTTCGTGAACGGCCGCCATGTGCGCGACCGCCTGCTGGCGCACGCCGTGCGCGCGGCCTTCGAAGACCAGCTGCACGGCAGCCGCCAGCCGGCCTATGCGCTGTTCCTGCAGATCGCCCCTGAACTGGTGGACGTCAACGTGCACCCGGCCAAGACCGAGGTGCGCTTCCGCGATGGCCGCGCCGTGCACCAGGCGCTGCGCCATGCGGTGGAAGACGCGCTGGCCGGTACCCGCGCCGCTTTGGCCGAGGCGCCACCCGATGCCGCCATCCCCACCGCGGCAGCGCCCGATGCCGCCGCCCTGGCCACGCGGCCTGCCGCCTCCCGCTGGCAGGCCGCCCTGCCGCTGGCCGATGCGCCGCTGCAGGCGCAGGAGCCTGCGCCGCGCTGGCCGGCCCTGGCCGAAGCAGCGCCCGCCGCGGCTGCCGCGCCCCCGGGCCAGGCTGATCCCGCCTGGCCGCTGGGCCGCGCGATCGCCCAGCTTTCGGGCGTTTACGTGCTGGCCGAGAACGCGCAGGGCTTGGTGGTGGTGGACATGCACGCCGCACACGAACGCATCGTCTACGAACGCTTGAAGCGCGCGGCCGCCGCGGCCGGCGCCGATGGCCCGCTGCCCGC
Source organism: Rubrivivax sp. (assembly GCA_027489455.1). GTDB lineage: Bacteria > Pseudomonadota > Gammaproteobacteria > Burkholderiales > Burkholderiaceae_C > Rubrivivax. The sequence goes on from JAIXZR010000189.1 coordinate 5,333, forward strand.
GCAGCCGCTGCTGCTGCCGGTGAGCTTTGCTGCCACTGCCGCCGAGATGGCCACGGCCGAAGCCGAGGCTGCAACGCTGCAGGCGCTGGGCCTGGACGTGGCGCCGCTGTCGGCCCAGACCCTGGCCGTGCGCAGCCGCCCGGCCGCCCTGCCCGATGCCGACGTGGCCGAGCTGGCGCGTGCCGTGTTGGCCGAGCTGGGCCAGGCCGAAACCGGCGGCGCCAGCCGCGCGGTGCAGCGCGCGCGCGACGACATCCTGGCCAGCATGGCCTGCCATGGCGCGGTGCGCGCCAACCGGCGCCTGACGCTGGAAGAGATGAACGCCCTGCTGCGCGAGATGGAAGCCACCGAGCGCGCCGATACCTGCAACCACGGGCGGCCCACCTGGCGCCAGGTGACGCTGCGCGACCTGGACGCGCTGTTTCTGCGCGGCCGCTGACGAGCCGATGGCCATGGACCTGCACTTCGCCACCGAGAAGGTCGCTTCCCTGAAGGACGCGGCGCTGCGCTACCTGGTCATCGTCGCCGGCATCCTGACGGCGCTGGCGCTGAACCAGTGGCTGGAAGTGCGGGCCAACGCGCGCCAGGGTGCGCAGGCGCTGGCGTCGATCGAGGACGAACTGCGGCGCAACCGCGTGCTGCTGGGCAAGGTGATCGAGAGCCAGCGCGAATCGCTGGAGAAGCTGCAGGCCATCGAGACCGTGCTGGGCGAGGACAGCTTCGCCGTGCCCGATCTCGCCCAGCGCGCGCGCCGCGTGCTGGACGACCGGCGCTTCGACGGCGCCACCGATGTGCAGCTGGCGGCACTGCAGCGCTCGGCCTGGGACGCAGCCGTTGCCAGCCAGGCCTTGCAGCACGTGCCCAAGGACCGCGCCGTGGCCCTGGCCCGGGCCTACGCGGCGCTGGCCGGCGTCACCGGCATCGCGCAGCGGACGGCCTACTCTAGCACGACCTTCGACAACCTGTACCCGGTGGACATGTTCAACCGCCGCGAATCGACCGACGCCCTGCGCTTTGCGCGTGGCGTGCGCCAGCACCGGCTGGTGATGCAGGGCATCCATGGCGGTTACCTGTCGCTGCAGGGCGTGCTGGGCGAAGCCCTGGGCGAGCCCAGCGCCGATGCCCCGCCGGCGGCATCAGCGCCGCCCGCCACCCCGGCCAGCCCTGCTGGCCGCTGACTGCATCCAGCCCTGCTGGCCGCTGACCGTACCCAGCGCTGCTGGCCGCTGACGGACAGCAGCCCCCCGGGCGCGGATCAGCCCAGCCAGCGCCGCAGCTGGGCGGCCACTTCCAGGCTGCTGAGCAAGTCCAGGTGGCCGATGCCGTGGCCCACCCATTGCCGGTCGGGCGCAAAGCCCAGGTCGAACTGTGGGTCGGCATGTTGGCCCAGCGCGCTGGGCAGGGGCACCAGGCCGTCGCCCAGCAAGTCGTGCGTGACGCGGTGCCGGCGCTCGCCACCGTCGCGGCCCAGGCTGGCCGCCAGCGCAAAGCAGCGCACGCCAGCGGGCAGCGGCACAGGCGTGCGCCGCGCGGCGGTGGCGCCATCGCTGGCCAGCAGGCGGCCGTGGCGCAGATCGGTGATGCCCGCGCTGCGCAGCTGGCCCAGGCGTGCAAAGGGCGCGCTGTACGGCGTGGCATTCAGCAGCAGGTCCACGCCATGGCCTGCGCGTTCCAGCGGCGCACCGTGGTGCGGGCTGCCCAGGCACACCAGGTCGGTCAGCTGCGCGGTCCAGGCGCGGTCTTCGGGCGCGGCTGCGTGCTGGCCGGCGTGGATGGCGCTGCGCGCCACCAGCCCGCCCATGCTGTGCCCCAGCAGGGCCAGCTGCGTGATGGGCTGCGGCCAGGCCGCCACCAGCTGTGCCAGCAGCCGGGCCAGCTGTTCGCCGTTGCTGGCGATGGGCAGGCCGCTGTTGTAGTGCAGGTACAGCGGTATCCAGCCGGCTTCGCGCGCGAGGTGGGCGCCGTGGTCGTGGCCTACGCGCAGCCATTGCCGGTCGTTCATGCACAGGCCGTGCAGCAGCATCAGCACGCGGCCGCCGCCGGGCTGGGCCGCGGCGGGCAGGGCCCGGGCCAGCGCATCGGGCTGCAGCACCAGCGCCTGCCCGCCGCTGCGCAGCGCCATCGTCGTGGACAAGGCGCTGCCGGTGGCGGCCAGGTGGTCGCCCAGCACGCCGTTCAGGCCGGCCAGGATGGCTTCGCGCTCGGGCGTGGCCAGGGGGCTGGCGGCTGTCGCGACCGCCGGTTCCAGCCAGCCCAGCAGGGCGTCGACGCCGCCCCCGACCACCTGCGTGACGCCGCGCACCGTCTTGTAGACCAGGCCGGTGACGCCGCGTGTGCGGTCGGGGCGGTCGGCCGACAACGCCGCCAACGGCTGGCGGGCCGTGAGCGCGATGCGCGCATGCACGGCTTCGACCAGATCCACCAGCCCGGCCGTGGCCTGGGTGGCCAGCTGGGCGGCGGCGCGCAGGTCGGTGCGGTGCAGGTGTTGCTGCGGCGGCTGCTGCGGTGCCGGCAGTGCGGGCGTTGGGGTCAGCGCAGGGGCTGCCGGCGGCTTGGGCGCAGCGCCGGGCGGGCTCAAGCCGGGCCTTCGGGGGCGTGCGCGTCCTGCAGCCGGCCTTGCTGGCTGCGCGCCTGGCGGCGGTAGGTGCTGCGGTCGGCCTGGTGGGCGGCAAACCACTGGCGAAGTTCGTCGTGGAGCGGCTGCGCTTGCGGGCTGCCGCGCTCGATCACCTGCAGGTCGAAGCGCCGGCTGTCGCGCTGCACCAGGTGCACCTGGGCGATGACATCACCGCGGCGCACATGCAGCGCGCCTTGCACGGGCCGGCGCACCACCAGGTTCACGGGGTGGGCGTACCAGTCGGTTTCCACCAGGCCCACCAGCAGGTCCAGCGGCGCCGGGCGGTTGATGGGCGGGCCGAAGTGGCTGTCCACGCCGCTGGGCGTGCGCAGCACCCAGGGCAGGTGCAGCTTGAAGAACAGCGTCTGATCGGGCCGGTCCATGAAGCTGATGCCAGGCTGCTGCGGGCGCAGCTCCATGCGCCGGCCCTGGGCGTCGGTGAAGGGCAGCGGATCGGCATCGAAGGCATTGCCGAAGAAGCGGCTGGGCGCGTGGTCCACGACGTAGAACACGCGCTCGTCGCCCGGCGGTCGGGCCACATCGGGCGGCAGGAACGGCAGGCCGCCGGCCGGCACATCCCCCGGCGCGCACAGGCCGAAGCTGAAAGGCGCCGGCACCAAGAGCCCCAGCGCGCAGGCCGCGGTGAAGGGCAGGCACTGCTCCTGCACGCCATAGCCGCGCGGCACCTCGCTGCGCACGGCGGCCGGCGCGCGCCAGGGCAGTGGTGCATCGGGCACCAGCGGTAGCAGCAACGGTGTCATCTCAAGCTGCGAGCAACTGCCGCAGCACAAAAGGAAGGATGCCGCCGTGCTTGTAGTAGTCCACCTCGATGGGCGTGTCGATGCGCAGCACGACGGTCTCGCGCAGCACGCTGCCGTCGGCGCGGGTGATCACGAGTTCGGCTTCCGACAGCGGCTTCACGTCGTCGGCCAGCTGTACGTCGACGGTCTCGTTGCCCTGCAGGCCCAGGCTGTCCCAGCTCACGCCGGGCTTGAACTGCAGCGGCAGCACGCCCATGCCGATGAGGTTGCTGCGGTGGATGCGCTCGAAGCTGCGCGCCACCACCGCCCGGATGCCCAGCAGCGCGGTGCCCTTGGCGGCCCAGTCGCGGCTGCTGCCGGTGCCGTATTCCTCGCCCGCGAAGACGACGGTGGGCACGCCGGCGGCGATGTACTTCATCGCCGCGTCGTAGATCGGCATGCGTTCGCCACCCGGTTGATAGAGCGTGAACCCACCCTCGACGCGGCTGCCGTCGGCCTGCGGCGGCAGCATCAGGTTCTTGATGCGCACGTTGGCGAGGGTGCCGCGCATCATCACCTCGTGGTTGCCGCGGCGGGCGCCGTAGCTGTTGAAGTCGGCCTTCAGCACGCCCTTGTCCAGCAGGTACTGGCCGGCCGGGGTGCTGTCCTTGAAGCTGCCGGCCGGGCTGATGTGGTCGGTGGTGATGCTGTCGCCGAAAAGGCCCATCACGCGCGCGCCCTGCACGCCGGCCACCAGCGTCTTCGGTGCCATCGTGAAGTCGCTGAAGAAAGGCGGCTCGGCGATGTAGCTGCTGGCGGGCCAGCTGTAGACGCGCTTGTCGCCGCCGGTGTCGACGTTCTTGATCTTCTCCCACAGCTTGCCGGGGTCGCTCTCGACCTTCTCGTAGTTCTTGCGGAAGGCCTTGCCGTTCATCGCGTACTTCATCAGCTTGGCGATCTCGTCGCTGGTGGGCCAGATGTCGCCGAGGTAGATGTCGCGCGGCTTGCCATCTTTGCCTTTGCCACGGCCCACGGGCTGCGTCATCAGGTCCTTGGTGACGTTGCCGGCGATCGCATAGGCCACCACCAGCGGCGGGCTGGCCAGGAAGTTGGCCTTCAGGTTGGGGTGGATGCGCGCCTCGAAGTTGCGGTTGCCCGAGAGCACCGCGGCACACACCAGGTCGTTGCCGGTGATGGCTTCGTTGATCTCGGCCGTCAGGTCGCCGGCGTTGCCGATGCAGGTGGTGCAGCCGTAGGCGGCGACGTTGAAGCCCAGTTCTTCCAGATACGGCAGCAGACCCGCCTTTTCCAGGTATTCGGTGACGATGCGCGAGCCCGGGGCCAGCGATGTCTTCACGTGCCGCTTCACCTTCAGCCCGGCCTTCACCGCCTTCTTGGCCAGAAGGCCCGCGGCCAGCAGCACGCCGGGGTTGCTGGTGTTGGTGCAGCTGGTGATGGCGGCGATCAGCACATCGCCGTTCTTGATCTCCAGACCTGACGCCGTCTTGAAGGGCTGGGCCAGCTTCTCGGCCGGCTGGTTGAAACCGTTGGCGGCGGGGCCGGCGCTGTAGAGCTCGGTGAACTTCGCGCCCACGTGGCCCAGTTCGATGCGGTCTTGCGGGCGCTTGGGGCCGGCCAGGCTGGGGGCCACGGTGGCCAGGTCCAGGCTGATGAGCTGGCTGTAGTCGATGTCCTTGGCGCGGGGCACGCCGAACAGCTTCTGCGCGCGGAAGTAGGCCTCGAAGGCCTCGATCTCGGCCTTGGTGCGGCCGGTGCCGTCGAAGTAGTCAATGGTCTTTTCGTCCACCGGGAAGAAGCCCATCGTCGCGCCGTACTCGGGCGCCATGTTGGCGATGGTGGCGCGGTCGGGCAGGCTCAGCGTGCGCGTGCCTTCGCCGCAGAACTCGACGAACTTGCCCACCACCTTGTGTTTGCGCAGGATCTCGGTGACGGTGAGCACCAGGTCGGTGGCGGTGACGCCTTCACGCAGCCGGCCGGTGAGCTCGAAGCCCACCACGTCGGGCGTGAGCATGTAGACCGGCTGGCCCAGCATCGCGGCTTCGGCTTCGATGCCGCCCACGCCCCAGCCCACCACGCCGATGCCGTTGATCATCGTGGTGTGGCTGTCGGTGCCCACCAGGGTGTCGGGGTAGTAGAGCGGCGCGGTGTCGCGGTCGGCCGGCTTCGTCTTGTGGACGCCGCGCGCCAGGTATTCCAGGTTCACCTGGTGCACGATGCCGAAGCCCGGCGGCACCACGCCGAAGGTGCTGAAGGCGCCCATGCCCCACTTCATGAACTGGTAGCGCTCTTCGTTGCGCTGGAACTCCAGCTTCATGTTCAGGTCCAGCGACTTCTTCGTGCCGAAGTGGTCGATCATCACGCTGTGGTCCACCACCAGGTCCACGGGCACCAGGGGTTCGATGCGGCCCGGGTCCTGGCCCAGGCGGGCGGCGACGTTGCGCATCGCCGCCAGGTCGGCCAGCAGCGGCACGCCGGTGAAATCCTGCAGCACCACACGCGCCACGACGAAGGGGATCTCTTCGCTGCGTGCGGCCTGCGGCTGCCAGTTGGCCAGCTGTTGCACGTGTTCGGCGGTGACCTTCTTGCCGTCGCAGTTGCGCAGCACGCTTTCCAGCACGATGCGCAGGCTCACCGGCAGCCGGTTGACGTTGGGGAACTGCCGCGCCAGCGCGGGCAGCGAATACAGCCGGCCGGTACGGCCGCCCGCGGTTTCGAAGGTCTTCAGGGTCTTGGGGAAGGCATGCACGGCGGGCTCCTGGGGAATGCGTTGAATTATGCGTACCGGTAAACCCTGGAATCCCTTGTCTGAGGGGTGCGGCGAGGTTCATCACATTGGGTGACATGGGAGATAGTCGGAACTTCGATGAAAAGCCCCAGGGGCGGAGAGGAATGAAGATGAATCTGAGCAAGCTGTACACGCAGGTTCTGGCTCGCGGCCGTGGTGCCGCCCTGGGTGCGGCGTTGGTGGCCAGCGTGGCGCTGTCGGCGCCGCAGCCCGCGCAGGCCCTGACGATCGTGTTGAACTTCGTCAACGCCACGACGACCGACCGCTTCGGCGTCACCTCCGGCCCCGAAAGCTTCGCCAGCTGGGGTTTCACTGGCGGCGGCATCGACTACATCCGCAATGCCGTGCTGGCATCGGTGCGGGCCGATTACCTGAACTACCCCAACGCCAGCCAGGACCCGCTGAGCCCCTTGCCCGCCGGCAAGGAGCTGAACATCAATTTCACGTTCAGCAACGGCGTGACGGGCCCGGGCAATGGTGACCCGGACTTCTTCTACATGAACATCGGGGACGCCAGCCCCAACGTCGGCTTCCTGGGCCAGGCCTGCCTGGGCTGCGTGCGCGGGCCGTCGGGCACGTCCAGCGTGCCGGCCGGCACGATCTTCGGCTCGACGCTGACCGACACCATCAGCGGCCTGTTGTCGCTGGCCGGCAACGACACCCAGCGCCTGAACCTGCTGGCGGGCACCTCTGCGCACGAGATCGGCCACGCCCTGGGCCTGGAACACCCTCCGGGGCAAGCGCCCAACCCGGGCCAATCGCTGTGGTCGATCATGGCCACGGGCGCTTCGCCTTCGCTGATGCCCAACGCCGAGCGCGTCAAGGATCGGGCGTTTTCGTACGGCGAATTCCAGACGCTGATCAACAACATCGGCCTGCGTGACGTGGCGCCGATCCCCGAGCCCAGCACCTACCTGCTGCTGGCGCTGGGTCTGGTCGCCTTGGCCTGGCGCACGCAGGCGGCGCGCCGCCAACCCTGAGCAGGGGCCAGCGCTTCGGCGCTGGCGCGCTGCTAGGCCAGGCCCGCTTTGGCGGGCCTTGTCGTTTCCGGGCCTGATGGGGCCTGCGGCGGCGGCTGCCAGGCCTGCAGCGCACGCTCCAGGCGCGACAGGCTGGCCCGCTCCAGGTACAGGCAGGGCTTGCCGGTGCGCTGGCAATGCTGCTTGATGCGGTGGTAGGCCGCGTGGTTGATGCAGGCCGCCTGGCAGATCACCAGATCGGCCCGTGCCAGCCGGCCATGCAGCGCATGGGCGTTGTCGTGCAGGCCGCCGTCGTGGTGCTCGAAGCGGCCCCCGAGTGCTTCGATGCGGTGGCGGTAGCGCGCCACGGCGTGCTCGATGCCACCCACGCACAGCACACGGCGGCCCTGCACTGGCGAGGTGGCCAGCGCCGGCAGTGGCGGGGCTGCAGATGCATCCTCTGCCGGGCCATCGATCGGCCCCACGCCTGCGGCGGGGTGCGATCGTGGGCGGGTGGGTTCGCGCGGCGGCGCGCTGGGCGGGGCCACGCGTTGCAGGGCTGGCGGCCTGGGCGCGGGCATCACGGCGGGGGCGGGCCCGGCAGGTGGCACCGCGGGCCTTGCCAGCGCCCGCCAGCGTTGCAGATCGCCAGCGAGCTGGGCCAGCTGCCGGGCGTGGGCCTGCGTCGCTTGCTCCTGCTGCTGCTGTTGGGCTGCCAGCCGCTGGCGCAGCACAGCCACCTCGGCAGTGCGTGCGGCCAGCCGCGCCGCCTGGTCGGCATCGGCCGTGCTGCTGGCCAGGCCGCGACGCGCCTGGGCGTAGACCCAGGCGCGGGCGCCGGCCAGGGCTTGTGCTTCCAGCGCCTGGCCGTGCGGATGCGTCAGCAGCGCCCACAGCAGGGCGGGCACGCCTTGCCGTGGCCGATCCACCGGCGCGTCGCTGGCGGGCGCCAGCGCTCGCTGCCAGGCCTGGCGCAGGGCCTGCTGATCGCGCAGCGGTGCCAGGCGCTGCACGGCGGCTGCATGGCAGGCTGCCAGGCGGCGGTGCAGGTGGTCGGACAAGGCGTTGCGCGCCCGCAGGTCGTGCAGCACGCTGGCAAGCACATCGCCGTCGCTGCCCTGCAGTTGCACCGGCTGGCCGCGCACGCGGCCGAGCACCGATTCGATCTCGTTGCGCAGCGTCATCGGGCTCAGGCTCAGGGCCAGCAGCAGCTCCTGGGCTGCGGCCGGCAGTTGATGCAGCAGCCTGCGCGCAGGCCGCGCAGCGGTGTCCTTGGGCTCGGCAGCACAGCCCAGCGCGGCACAACGCGCCTGCGCTGCCGCCAGCTGGCGCGCGAGCACCGCGTTTTCATGCATCAGTGCCGCCAGCGCGTCGCCCGGGGCGACGGGGCCTGGCGCTGAAGCCGCAGGCAGTGGGGTCGGGCAATCGTCAGAGTTAGACATGGCGCGGTACCTCGTCGTTGGCACGGGCTGGCGGCTGCTGGCGAAGTGCGGTAGGGGGCGGGAAGCAGAGCGTGGCGGCTGGGCGGGGTGGCCCATCACTTCGTGAGGATGAGCTTGCCCTGCGCTGTCAGCCGCAACTGGTAGATCGCGCCCGCGTGGTCGATTTCCACCCGGGTGGCGCCGCCCAGCAGATCGGCGCTGCGCCAGCGGGCCGGCGTATGGAACGCCTGGTGTGCGCAGTCCTGGCACGCGCCGCAGGCAGTGGCCACGCGGGTCGGGTCCTGCAACTCGTCGAAGCTGGCGCAGCCCTCGCGCACGGCGCATGTCATGTCGCGGTCGGAAATGCGGTGGCAGATGCAACTGATCATGCGGCCAATGTAATGCGAATCGTTCGCATTAGCAAGTGCATCTCGGGTCACCGCGGGCCGGCCCCGCGACGACGGCCGCTCTGTGCTGCCGCTGACGCCGCCCATCCGCGACTGCAGGTGGTTCTGTTCGCCCACCTTGCCCACCAGCTTGCGCTGCGTTTCCGGGAAGTCGATGTGCTCTTCGCTGTCTTCCAGGATGTGCTGCAACAGGTCGCGGCTGACCTGGTCGCGGGCGGCTTCGCAGGCGGCAATGCCTTACTTGATGGTGGCCTGCGCCGTGAACTCTGATTTCAGGTCGCAGCCCAGGCATTCGACCAGGGTCTCGCCGATCAGCAGCTGCTGGGCGGCTGGGCGGCAGGGCGGCAGAACCGCGGACCGGCTCAGGCCGTCTCGGCCTGCCCGGTGGCCCGTGCCAGTTCCTGCACCAGTTCGCTGGCCGTGTTCACCGCCAGCGGGTCGAAGCGCAGCATGTCCACGCTGCAACCTGTCTGGGCTTCGACGGCCGTGACCAACTCAGCCAGCCCCAGGCTGTCGAGCAAGCCGCTGTCGAAGACCAGCGGGTCGCTTTCCAGGGGCGTGATGCCACCGCGCTGCGCATGACTTTTTTCCAGCGCCGTACGCACGGTGCGCTCGATGAGTGGGGTCAGCTGCTGCATCGCCAGATGCTAGGCCACAGGTGATTGCCGGCGGTGTGCTGTCCTTTGCGCAAGAGGGCCCATTTCGCGCGGTCAGGCGCAGCGCCGTGTCTTTCTTGCCCCTCCGAGACCTATTGCGCGCCTTCTTCGCCCTGACGTGCTGCTTGCCATGCGTCTGCCGTGCGGTACCCCAGCACAATTTCTAGCCCAAGTCGCGGCGCGCTCGAGCTGCCCGCCCTGTTGTCGAAGCCCTCGGGATATGAGCCAAGCCAGCCTCTGCACCCGGCCCAGCGCCACCGGCCTGCCGGCCACCAACGCGAGCACCACCGACACCAACACCACGGCCGGGCTCGTTGGGCCCTGGCCCTCGGGCCTGCACCCCGACATCCTGTCCACCATCGGCCGCACGCCCTTGCTGCGGCTGGGGAAACTGCTGCCCCGCTCGGGCTGGGCGCTGTACGGCAAGCTGGAAGCCGCCAACCCGGGGGGGTCGATGAAGGACCGCCCGGCGCTGGCCATGGTGCGCCAGGCGCAGGCCGAAGGCCTGCTGGGGCCGCAGACCACTTTGGTGGAATCCAGTTCGGGCAATCTGGCCATCGGCCTGGCGCAGGTGTGCCGTGCCTTGGGCTTGCGGCTGCGGGTGGTGGTGGACCCGAAGATCACGCCCACCAACCTGAAGATCCTGCGCGCCTACGGCGCCGAAATCGACATGGTGGCGCACCCCGATCCCGAGACCGGTGAATACCTGGCCGCCCGCCGCCGCCGCGTGGCCGACCTGGTGGCCACGCTGCCCGGCGCACTGAACCTGGACCAGTACGCCAACCCGGGCAACCCGCGGTCGCACCGCAACGGCACGGTGGCCGAGATCCTGGACACCTTGCCCGAGCCGCCGGACTGGCTGGTCATCTCCGTCAGCACCTGCGGCTCGCTCAAGGGCGCACGGCTGGCGGTGACTGACCGCGGCCTGGCCACGCGCATCCTGGCGGTGGACGCGGCCGGCTCGGTGCTGTTCGGCACCGCCGGCCCGCGCCTGCTGCCCGGCCATGGCGCCGGCACGGTGCCGGCGCACTTCGCACGCGACCTCGCCGACGAAGCCGCTCTGGTGACCGACGCCGACTGCGTGGCCGGCTGCCGCGCACTGGTGCAGCGCGAAGCGGTACTGGCCGGTGCATCCTGCGGCGGCATCGTGGCCGCGCTGGCACGGCTGCAAGGCCGCTGGCCAAGCGGCACCCGCGTGGCCGCCGTGCTGCCCGACCGCGGCGAGCGCTACCTGGACACCGTCTACGACGATGCCTGGTGCGAACGCCACTTCGGTGCCGTGCCGGTGCTGGAGGAAAACCCTCCGGCCCAGGCCTGAGACGCGCGGCCTCTCAAAGTCCTGCAGCCCGCCAACCTGCGGCCTGATGGCCGCCAAACCCCGCCGGAGCCCGACCCCATGAACCCCCACAGCGCCCACCCGGCGCACACCGACCGCAGCCTGCTGGTGCTGGGCGCGCAGGACGTGGCCAGCCTGCTGGCCGGCCGCGAACGCGAACTCATCGACCTGGCGGCACAGGCCTACGCCGTGCACGGCCGCGGCGACAGCCGGCTGCCGCAGTCCGAGTACCTTCGCTTCCCCGAGCGCGTGCGCGAACGCATCATTCCCAAGGCCGGCTATCTGGGCGGCGAACACCCGGCCGCGGGCATCAAGTGGATCGGGTCGTTTCCGGACAACGTCGCGCTCGGCCTGCCGCGGGCCTCGGCGGTGATCGTGCTGAACTGCCTGCACACCGGCCGGCCCACCACACTGATGGAAGGCGCGCAGATCAGCAGCCAGCGCACGGCAGCCGCCGCTGCGCTGGCCGCCCGGCTGCTGCACCAGGGCGACAGCTACCGCGTGGTGGGTGTCGTGGGCTGCGGCCCCATCAGCGCCGAGACGCTGCGCTTCCTGCGCGCCGACGCGCGGCCACTGCAGGCACTGCTGTTGCACGACCTGCAGCCCGAACGCGCCCGGGCGCTGGCCGCCGCGGTGCGCGATACCGGCTTCGCAGGCCCCATCGGCTATGTCAGCAGCGCCCAGGAGGTGCTGGCCGGCGCCGACCTGGTCGTTTTCGGCACCTCGGCGGTGGAACCCAGCGTCCACAGCCTGCGCGACTGCAAGCCCGAGACGACCGTGCTGCATGTCTCGCTGCGCGACTTCAGCATCGAAGCGGTGCTGGCGGCGGACAACCTGGCCGACGACATCGACCATGTGCTGCAGGCCAACACCTCGGTGCACCGGGCAGCGCAGCAGCAGGGGCACCACGGCTTCCTGCGCGCCACGCTGGCGCAGGTGATGGCCGGCGCCGCAGCGCCGCGCCTGGGCGACCGACCGGTGGTGATGCACCCCTTCGGCCTGGCCGCGTTGGACCTGGCCTTCGCAGAACAAGTGGCGCGCCTGGCGCGCGCCCAGGGCCGCGGCGTGCTGCTGCCCGATTTCCTGCCCGAGGCGTGAAAGTCCATGAACAACGTTCCTCTGGCTGACCGCCCTTACGAAGGCTTCCTGGCCGCTGCCAGCCGCTACCCCGAGGCAGTGGCGCTGGAGATCGGCGCCCAGCAGTGGCGCTACCGCGAACTGGCCGATCAGGCTGCGCGGTGGGTGGCCGCACTGCAGGCGCTGCTGGGCCCGCAGCCGGCAGGCCAGCGCGTGGGCGTACTGGCCTCGCGTTCGCACACCGCCTACCTGGGCAGCATCGCCGTGCTGGGCAGCGGCGCGGCCATGGTGGCCCTGAACCCGTCCTACCCGGTGGCCCGTAACCTGGCCATCCTTGAGCGCGCCGGGGTGCAAACCCTGCTGGTGGGCGCCGAAGGCGCCGAGATGCTGGCTGCACTGGGCGCAGCATCGCCGCGGCCGCTGCGCGTGCTCAGCCCCGATCTGCCGCGCAGCGCAGCGCCGGCGGGCATCGCGCAGTGGGTGGACGCGGCCGATCTGGCCGCGCAGCCGCCAGCGCAGGCCCCGCTGCCGCGGCCGGCGGCGCAGCACCTGGCCTACATCGTCTTCACCAGCGGCAGCACCGGCGAACCCAAGGGCGTGGCCATCGCGCACGGGCAGCTGTGCGCTTACATGCACAACTACCTGCAGCTGGCGCCAACACTGCCTGAAGACCGTGTCGCCACGACCTACGAGCTGAGCTTCGACGTGGCGCTGCACGACCTGCTGCACACCTGGTGGTCTGGCGCCACGTTGGTGGTGATGCCCGAACGCGCAATGCTGGCGCCGGCGCGCTTCATCCTGGAGCGGCAGATCACGGTCTGGTTCTCGGTGGCTTCCTTCGCGATTCTGATGCAGCGCCAGGACGTGCTGCGCAAGGGGCTGTTCCCGCGCCTGCGCCTGAGCCTGCTGTGCGGCGAAGCCCTGCCCGTGGCCACTGCTGCGGCATGGAGCCAGGCGGCGCCTGAAAGCGTGCTCTACAACGTCTGGGGCCCGACAGAAACGACGATGGAGCTGGCCTTCTACCGCTGGGACCCGGAACGATCGCCCGGGCACAGCCTGCGCGGCGTGGTGCCCATCGGCCGGCCTTTTGCCAACCACCAGCACCTGCTGCTGGACGAACAAGGCCAGCTCGTCGTGGGCCCGGGCATCGGCGAGCTGTGGGTCAGCGGGCCCCAGGTGGGCCTGGGGTACTGGGGCGACGACGAGCGCACGGCCGCCAGCTTCTGCAGCCCGCCGGGGCAGACCGGGCGCTGGTACCGAAGCGGCGACCGTGTGGAGCGCGACGCACTGGGCGACTACCACTTCATCAGCCGCGTCGACGCGATGGTCAAGGTGCGCGGCTACCGCATCGAGCTGGGCGAGATCGAACACGCGCTGCGGCGGGCCTCCGGCGTGGACCTGGTGGCCGTGCTGCCCAAGCCGTCGGTCGACGGCATGGCCCAGGGCCTGGTGGGTGTCCTGGGTGCGGAGCCCGCTGAAGGCCTGGCGGCCGTGCAGACGGCGCTGCAGCAACTGCTGCCGCGCCCGATGTGGCCTGACACGCTGCGCGTGGAGACCGACTGGCCGCTGAACGCCAACCGCAAGCTCGACCGCGGGGCGCTGGCGGCCCGGTTGCTCGGCAGCTGAACCAGCGCCCATGCCGCACAGGCTGCAGCTGTGCCCCTTGCAGGTGCAAGACCATGCGGGCGTGCAAGCCCTGTTCGCCCGGCACGGCTGGCCGCAGCGCAGCCTGGCCGGCTGGCAATGGGCGCTGTTCGACGCGCCGCAGCGCCCCACCCCTGAAGCCCCGACCGGCTTGGTGCTGCTGGGGCCGGAGGGCATCGTGGGTTTCCTGGGCAACCTGCCGCAGCGGCTATGGCAGAACGGGCAGCCGCTGGCGGCGGCCACCTGCACCGCGCTGCTGGTGGACACCGCCTGGCGTGGCCAGGGTGTAGCGCTGCTGCGCGCCTTCGGCACCCAGGCTGGCGTGCAACTGCTGTACTCGGCCACCGCCAACGAGTTCAGCGCACCGCTGTACACCCTGTTCCGGTTCGAGCAGCGCGCCGAGCCAGGCCTGAACCAGGCCCTGCGCTGGGTGGCCGACGGCGGGGCTTTCGCCGGCCATGCGCTGCGCCAGCAGCTGCAGCGCCGCGGCCTGCTGAAGACGCAACGGGCGGGCGCGCTGGCGGACAGCCAGGCCCCGGGGTGGCGGAACCAGGCGAACCGCCCGGACCACGTAGACACGGCAAGCCCTGCCAGCCGCCTGCTGCGGCCGGCGCTGGCGCTGATGGGCTGGCCCACCGTGCCTGCAGTCCCGCATGTTCCCGCCTCCACAGCCGCGGCCCACCCGGCGCCAGCCGGCGCGGCGCGCGTGCTCCGCTGGCGCCCCGGTGCACCTGGCGAGGCCGCCGGCGAAGCCCACAGCCTGCGCCAGCGGTGGCACCGCTGGTGGGCGTGCATGCTGGCTGCCCACCCCGGCCTGCTGGCCGACCGGCAGCAGGACACCGTGGCCTGGCGGCTGGCCGACCCCGATCTGGCCCACAGCCTGGCGCTGTGGCTGCTGCAGGACGAGCAGGGCGAACTGCTGGGCCTGGCGCTGGCGCGCGCGGTGTCGCCGGCCGCCCCCGCGGCGCCCAGGGCCGAACTGCTGGACTGGTGCCTGCTGCCCGAAACCCCCGTGCAGGCCCAGGCGACGCTGTTGGCAGCAGTGGGCCACTGGGCCACACAACGCCGGCTGCCCTTCGTGGAAGCCCGCCGCTACAGCGGCTTGGCCCTGCAGCAGCTGGCCGGCCTGCATGGGCGCGCCGTGCCGTTGCCGTCACAGGCCAACTGGACACGCCTGCCACAGGGTGCGCAGGTGGCTGCCCAACCCGCCTGCTGGAGCATGAGCTGCATCGACAGCGACGACTGGTTCTGCAGCCACCTCACCGACGAAGCCCGCAACGCGGCCAGCGCGTGAAGGCGCCGGGCCGGCCAGGAAACCGGAGATGAAAAAGCCCGCCGGGCTGCCCCGGCGGGTTGTTGTGGTGCTGCGCAGCCGCGGGGCCGCCGCGGTGCGCATGGTCCAGACGGGGCAGCGGCGGATCAGGCCATGACGCCCTTGGCCACGTCCGCGTACTCGTCGATCTGGTCGAAGTTCATGTAGCGGTAGACCTTGGCCCCGTCGGCGTTGATCACGCCCATGTCGGCGTGGTATTCGGCCACCGTCGGCAGCCGGCCCAGCTTGCTGGCGATGGCCGCCAACTCGGCCGAGGCCAGGAACACGTTGGTGTTCTTGCCCAGCCGGTTGGGGAAGTTACGGGTGCTTGTGCTCACCACGGTGGCGCCTTCGCGCACCTGGGCCTGGTTGCCCATGCACAGGCTGCAGCCGGGCATTTCGGTGCGGGCACCTGCGCTGCCGAAGTTGGCGTAATGGCCTTCCTTCGTCAGCTCGGCCGCATCCATCTTGGTGGGCGGGGCCACCCACAGCTTCACCGGGATGTCGCGCTTGCCTTCCAGCAGCTTGCTGGCGGCGCGGAAGTGGCCGATGTTGGTCATGCAGCTGCCGATGAAGGCTTCGTCGATCTTGGTGCCGGCCACTTCAGACAGGAACTTGGCGTCGTCCGGGTCGTTGGGGCAGCAGAGGATGGGTTCCTTGATGTCGGCCAGGTCGATCTCGATCACGTGTGCGTACTCGGCGTCGGCATCGGGCTGCAGCAGGGTGGGCGCGGCCAGCCATTCCTGCATCTTGGCGATGCGCCGCTCCAGGCTGCGCTTGTCCTGGTAGCCCTGGGCGATCATGTTCTTCAGCAGCACGATGTTGCTGTTGAGGTATTCGATGATCGGTTCCTTGTTCAGCCGGATGGTGCAGCCCGCGGCGCTGCGCTCGGCCGAAGCGTCGCTCAGCTCGAAGGCCTGTTCCACCTTCAGGTCGGGCAGGCCTTCGATCTCCAGGATGCGGCCGCTGAAGGCGTTGACCTTGCCGGCCTTGGCAACAGTCAATAGGCCTTGCTTGATGGCGTAGAGCGGAATCGCGTGCACCAG
>JAIXZR010000215.1 GCA_027489455.1 Rubrivivax sp.
CGCAAGGGCAACACCGGCACCAACCTGCTGGCCCTGCTGGAATCGCGCCTGGACAACGTCGTCTACCGCATGGGTTTCGGCAGCACCCGGGCCGAGGCACGCCAGCTGGTGTCGCACAAGGCGCTGACGGTCAATGGCCAGGTCGTGAACATCCCGTCGTACTCGGTCAAGGCCGGTGACGTCGTCGCGCTGCGTGACAAGGCCAAGGCGCAGTTGCGCGTGACTGAATCGCTGAAGCTGGCACAGGGCCTGGGCCTGGCCGATTGGGTGCAGGTGGATGCCACCAAGATGGAAGGCACTTTCAAGAAAGTCCCCGACCGTGACCAGTTCGGCGCTGAGATCAAGGAAGCGCTGATCGTGGAACTGTATTCACGCTGATCGCGGTCCGGCAGACGGGGCCCCGGCCCTGTCGCGCCCCTGATCTTGTTGTGCTTCGGCCGCCGGGCGCGAGGCACACCGCAAACCCAGCCCGGCGCGGTCCATCAGCCTTATCGGTGTAACGAGCCGAGGGTATTGACAGGAACATAAAGACGCAATGCAAACAACTCTTCTGAAGCCCAAGGCCATCCAGGTCGAGCCGCTCGGCGGCCACAAGGCGAAAGCCACGCTCGAGCCCTTCGAGCGCGGCTACGGCCACACCCTCGGCAACGCATTGCGGCGCGTGCTGCTGTCGTCGATGGTCGGCTACGCGCCGACGGAAGTGACGATCGCCGGCGTCCTGCATGAGTACTCGGCCATCGACGGTGTGCAGGAAGACGTCGTCCACATCATGCTCAACCTCAAGGGCGTGGTGTTCCGGCTGCACAACCGTGACGAAGTGACCTTGGTCCTGCGCAAGGAAGGCGAAGGCGCCGTAACGGCTGCCGACATCCAGACCCCGCACGACGTGGAGATCATCAACCCCGAGCACGTGATTGCGCACCTGGCGCAGGGCGGCAAGCTCGACATGCAGATCAAGGTCGAGAAGGGCCGTGGCTACGTGCCGGGCAACCTGCGCCGCTTTGGCGACGAGCCCACCAAGAGCATCGGCCGCATCGTGCTGGATGCCTCGTTCTCGCCCGTGCGCCGCGTCAGCTACGCCGTGGAAAACGCCCGCGTCGAACAGCGTACCGACCTCGACAAGCTGGTGATGGAGATCGAAACCAACGGCGCCATCCCGCCCGAGGAAGCCATCCGCCAGAGTGCCCGCATCCTGGTCGAGCAGCTCGCGTTCTTCGCCCAGATCGACGTCAGCGAAAGCAGTGGCCAGTTCCCTATGCCGGGCCCGACGCCGCGCACGCCTTTCGATCCGATCCTGCTGCGCCCGGTCGACGAGCTCGAGCTCACGGTCCGTTCGGCCAACTGCCTGAAGGCAGAAAACATCTACTACATCGGCGACCTGATCCAGCGCACCGAGACCGAGCTGTTGAAGACGCCGAACCTGGGCCGCAAGAGCCTGAACGAGATCAAGGAAGTACTGGCTTCGCGCGGGCTCACGCTCGGCGCGCGGCTGGAAAACTGGCCCCCCCAGGGCCTGGACAAGCGATAAGCATCGCGAGTCGCGTGCACGCCCGGGTACCTGATACGGCCCGGGCTCGAAAACCAAAGGAAGAAGCACCATGCGCCACCGCAACGGCCCCCGCAAACTGAACCGCACCACCTCGCACCGCCTGGCGATGCTGAGGAACATGTGCAATTCGCTCATCAAGCACGAAGCCATCAAGACCACGCTGCCCAAGGCCAAGGAGCTGCGCAGCGTCGTCGAGCCGCTGATCACCCTGGGCAAGACGCCCACGCTGGCCAATCGCCGCCTGGCGTTCAACCGCACGCGTGACCGCGACGTCGTCAGCAAGCTGTTCAACGAACTCGGCCCGCGCTACCAGGCGCGTCCGGGCGGCTACACGCGGATCCTGAAGATGGGCTTCCGCGTGGGTGACAACGCACCGATGGCCTTCGTCGAACTGGTCGACCGTCCGGCCCCGGCCGAAGAGGCCACCGAAGCCACGGACGCGGCGTAAGCCGCCCGGCCTCTGCCACCGGCCCGGGCCACGCACAGCGGGGCCGGGGCGGTGGTTGAAGTGCCAATAACGAAGGGCTGCCATGGGCAGCCCTTTGCTTTTCTGGCCGTCGTGCCGCTCAGGCGGCTTTGGCGGCTTCAGCGGCTGGCGGCGGGTGCCGCGGGGCTGGCCGCGGCGGGTGGCGAGGCACGCGCCGGGTTGGCCGGCGCAGCCGGTGCTGGGCTGGCGGGCCGGGCCGGCGTGGCCCGGGCCGGTGCAGGCCGTGCGGGCGGGCGCCGCCACTCGCGCTGCAGGCTGGCTGCACGGGCATTGCGGCTGTCCATCTGCAGGCTTTGCTGCAGCGCGGCCAGTGCCTTGGCAGTGTCCTGCGGATGCAGCGCCTCGGCCTGGGCCAGGTACAGGTCCGACAGGCTGCGCCGGGCGGCAGGGTCGGCGTTGCGGCCTTGTGCCAGCGGCTGCAGCACCGCGATGGCCATCGCGAGCTCGCCCTGGGCCGCCAATAGACTGGCGTGTTCGATCTCGGCGCGCAGCGGGCGGTTGCCCCGTGCCGGCGCGGTGCGCGTGGGCTGGGCCAGCTGCTGCTGGCGCACGCGTTCGCGCTCCAGCCCGCGCAGGCCTTCCACGGCGTCGGGGTGATCGGGCTTGGCCACCAGCGCGCGCATGAACAGCGCCCGGGCGTTGTCCAGCTCGTTCAGCTGCAAGGCCAGCCGGGCCTGCTGCACGCGCAGCGTGGCCAGCGATTCCGACGCCTGGCGCGCGCGCTGCAAGCGCGTCGCCGCGGCGCTGTCGCCTGGGCTGACGGCCACCACCGCCTCCCAGGCCCATGCGGCCCGTGACCACTCCCCGCGGGCTTCGGCCTCGTCGGCCAGGCCCCGCTGTGCCGCGATGAAGGCCGTCAGCTGCCGGGCCTGGGCCTCCACCGCCTGCGCCCGCGCCACAGCAGCCGGATCAGGCGCTGGCGGGGCCTGGTGGGCCATGCCGGCGCAACCGGCCAAGGCCAGGGCCAGGCAGCCCAGCGCCGCTGCTCGCATCCGCCTGCGAATACCTGCGGAGGCAGGCGCGTCCAGGCTGCCTGCCCCTTGTGGCGGCCGGGCTGCGGTTGGGAGATCGTGTCGAAGCGCTTTCATGGCGTGTCCGCCTTCGGCATCGCTTGCTGCAGCTGCAGCCGGGCCTTGAAGGCCTCGATGTCCTGTCCGCCCGGCACCAGGGTGCGGCGCAGCTGGTAGGGGTGGCTGAAGAAGGCGTTGCCGCCCGGCTGGGCCGTCAGCCCCAGCTCGAAGGCGTTGCGTTGTAGGGTCTCGTGCACGGAGGCGTTGCTCTCGCCGAAGGGGTAGGCGAAGTGCGTCACCGTCACGCCGGGCAGGCGCTGCTCGATGGCGCGGCGGGAGGTCTGCACTTCCAGCTCCAGGCCGCGCCGGTAGGCCAGGTCGGCCTCGCCCGGGGCGCGCTCGGTCAGGTTGCGCTGGGTCTTCGCATGCGCCTGCACGTCCACCAGGCCAGTGGCCGCCATCTCCTGCAGTTGCTCCCAGGTCAGCGCGTCACGGGTGCCGATCACGTCGCTGGCCACGAACAGCGTGACCGGCACGCCATGCTCGCGCAGCAGCGGGAAGGCCAGCCGGTAGACGGATTCGTGCGCATCGTCGATCGTGATCACCACCGACCGTGCGGGCCAGGCTTCTTGCCCGGTGAGGAAGCCGCGCAGCCCGGCCAGCCGCTGGACGGTGTAGCCACCGCGGGCCAGCAGCTGCAGCTGCTCGGCCAGGGCCTCGGGCGTCACGACCATCGGCGCAGCCGGGCTGCCGAAGCGGTGGTAAGCGAGCACCGGCACGGTCTGGAAGGCATCGGCCTGGAAGCCCGTGGGATTGGGGTGCGCCAGCGGCACGACCAGCGGCTCGCCCGCCGTCGGCGCCAAGCCTTCGCCCAGCCAGAACGCGCGGTCGGCCCGGCCCAGGAAGCGCTCGGCCAGCGCAGCGTGGGTGTCGCCCGGGGCAGGCCGCACCACCCACAGCCGCTCGCTGCGGCCCAGTACCTGCGCCATCGCGCCCGGCCGGGGCTCGGGGACAGCCGACGGGGCTGCCGGGGCTGCACTGGCCTGCGCAGCCGCGGCGGGCGCCGGTGCCGGTGTAGCCGCAGCGCTGGACTGCGCGCTGGCCGGGGGGCTGGCTGCGGCCAGGGCCCAAGCCACCGCCAGGCCCGCGGCTAGCGGCATGGCCGCCGGCCGAGCCAGCGCGTGGATCGCCTGCGCCAGGGCGCGGGCCACCCTGCGCCGCGGCGCAGGCGGAATGTCGAGTGCGTGGCCCTGCGGGCCCGCTGGCAGACGATGCATCTTCACTTTCTTTTCGCGGGGGATGAAGCGGTCTTGGGGGTGGCGGGGGCCGGGCCGGGGCTAGCATTAACGCCAGCCGCGCCCGCGCCGGGCCCGGCATCGCGGCGGGCCAGGGCCTGGGCCATGGCATCGAAGCTCTGCGCGGCATCGGCGGCCTCGCTGAAGGGCCAGCGGCCCGCGCTCAGGCGTTGGTCGAAGCGGCCCTGGCCGATGTCGGCCAGGCCATCGGCCAGCGTGCGCAGCGGGCGCGTCACCCAGCCGGCCAGCAGGTAGGCCGCCAGGGCCAGGCCCAGCGCCACGGCGCCGGCCGCGCCCAGCACCAGCAGCCAGGCCTGGCGCGCCCACTGCTGCTGCGGCGCTTCTGTGATGCCCAGCATCACGCGGCCCAGCGGCTTGCCTTGGTACAGCACCGGGGTCTCGAACACCAGCACCGCGCCATCGCCGCTGCCCAGGCGGTGCACCGGGCTGCCGGCCACCGCCAGCGCGGGTACGGCCTGTCCGCTCGCGGCGTAGGCCTGCCCCACCAGCGCGGGCTGGCTGGCGGCGCGCACGGTGCCTGCGGCGTCCGTCACCACCAGGCTGCTGAGGCTGCCGCTGCGCATCGCGTCCTGCACCTGCTGCTCGACCGCGGGCCACTCTTCCGTCAGCACCTGCGAAGCCGCCTGCGCCGCCACGACGGCGGCCGTGGCGCGGGCCTGCGCCGCCGCCTGCGTGGCTGCCGCGCCCTGCAGTGCCGGCACCACCAGGCTGGCCGACAGGCCCAGCAAGGCCGCCGCCAGCCCGCCCGTGGCCAGCGCGGCCTGCACGCGCAGGGGCAGGCGCCGCGGCTGCTGCTGCTGGCTGGCCTTGGCGTTGATTTCGTCCTGCGCCCGCAGCAGCGCACTCGCCAGCGCCTGGGTCGATTCGTAGCGCTGCGCGGGCTGCTTGGCCAGGCAGCGATCGACCACGCGGCGCAGCGGCGCGGGCAGGTCGGGGCGGACCTGGATCAGTGGTGGCGGCTCTTCCTGCCCCAGGTTCAGCGCCACAGCAGCCGGGCTGTCGCCGTGGAAGGGCCGCCGGCCCGTCAGCATCTCGTACATCAGCGCGCCCAGCAGGAACTGGTCGCCGGGGCTGCCCACCGCTTCGCCGCGCACCTGCTCGGGCCAGGTCGGCCCCAGGGGCGGGATGCCGCTGCCGCTGCCGCCCTGCACCACGCCGAAGCCGCCCAGCTGCACGCCGCGGCCTTCCGGCAGCAGCAGCACGTGGCGGGCGTGCACGTCGCGGTGCACGACGCCGTGCTCGTGCGCATGGGCCAGGGCGCGGGCCAGCGGCAGCGCGATGGCCAGCACCTCCTGCACGGGCAGGCGGGGGTGTTCTTCCAGCCGTTGGGCCAGTGTCTGGCCTTCCCCGAGGTCGGTCACGATGAAGGGCCGGCCTTCGGCCTCGGCCACCGCGCGGATCGGCACGATGTGGGGGTGCGAGAGCCGTGCGGCGGCGCGCGCGCCGGCCAGCAGGCGGTCGCGCACGACGTCGTCTTCGCAGCGCGCGGCCACCAGCAGCTGCAGCACCACCTCGCGGCCGCCCTGCGCGTCCTGCGCGCGATAGGCCGGCGTGCTGCCACCGCGCTGGATGCGGGCCTTCAGGCTGTAGCCGCCGAGCTGGCGGGGCGGTGGCTCTGCTGTGCTGGCGCGGGCGGCGCCGGTGCCCTGCCAGGGCAGGGCGGATGACGCTGCTCCCGGGGCTGCGCCGCTGGCGGCCTGCGCGTCGCGCCGGGCGGCGCCCAATGCCGCAAGCTCGGCGGCCAGCTCGGCGGCCAGCGCCGCTGCCTGGGCTGCGGCTTCGCCGGGCGTCACGACAGCGGGCGCCGCAGCGGCCAGGGCGCCTTCGGCCGGCCTCGTGCCCGCCGGCATGGCGGCCGCGGCCGCCTCGTCCTTGGCGCGGGCCTGCTCGGCTTCGCGTTGGGCGGCGGTCAGCTGCGCAGCCAGGTGCTGCGCCATTTCTTCCTCGCTGGGCGTGATCAGCGGCGTGTCGTCGGCGGCGTCCGGCGTGCCGCCGTACAGCAGGGGCACAGGCGGGGCCGCGGGTGTGCGGTGGTCGGGCATGGTAGGAACGAGCGCACGGCAGGGAAGGGCCTGGAGCCCGGCGGCCGCAGTGTGGCATCGGGGCGGGCCCCATGGGCGTGGACTACTGCACCTTCCCGCCAGATCCGTGGGCATGGGCCGCTGCGGCCTGGGGCCTTGGGTGGGCCGCCGGGCTGCAGGTCAAAGCCACGACGGCGCCGTGCCCGTGGCTGGCTGGCACCATGCCTGCATGGAAGAGCGCCTGATCCACCCCGCCCCCGAAAGCCCGGCCCTGTCGGGTGCCCTGCCGCCGGCACCCGCAGCCGCCTGTGGCGCGGCACCCGCGCTGACGGTGCTCTACGACGGCGCCTGCCCGCTGTGCCGGCGCGAGATCGCGCTCTACCGCGACCTGCCTGCCTTGCAACCGGTGCGTTACCTCGACGTGCACGACAGCGCCAGCGCCCTGCCGGCCGGCACCACGCAGCCGCAGCTGCTGGCGCGCTTCCACGTGCAGCAGCCCGATGGCCAGCTGCTGGACGGCGCCCGCGGCTTCGTGGCCCTGTGGGCGGCCCTGCCGGGCTGGCGCTGGCTGGCGCGTGTGGCGCGCCTGCCCGGCGTGACACCGGCGATGGAGCTGGCCTACCGTGGCTTCCTGCGGCTGCGCCCGGCCATGCAGCGCGTGGCCGCCGGCCTGGAGCCGCCGGCCCTGCACGTGCCGCCGGCGCTGCGCGCCGATCTGCGCAGCGACCATGCCGGCGAGACCGGCGCGGTGTGGATCTACCGCGGCCTGCTCGCCACCTCGCGCGACCCCGGCGTGCGTGCCCTGGCCCGGGCCCACCTGGCCACCGAGCAGGGCCACCTGGACAGCCTGCGCCCGGTGGTGCGCTGGCCGCAACGCAGCTGGCTGTTGCCGGGCTGGCGCGTGGCGGGTTTCCTGACCGGCGCGTTGCCTGCGCTGGCCGGCCCGCGTGCCGTCCACGCCACCATCGCCGCGGTGGAGACCTTCGTCGATGAGCACTACCGCGAGCAGCTCGATCGCATCGATGCCCTGCCCGAGCCCAGCCGCCAGGCCGCGGCGCCGCTGCGCGCCCTGCTGGCGCAATGCCGAGAAGACGAGCTGGCGCATCGCGACGAAGCCCGGGCCGCCCTGACGGCGCCGCCCGGGCCGCTGCTGCGTGCCTGGTGCGCCGTGGTCGGATCGGGCTCGAAGATCGCCGTCGCGCTGGCGCGCCGCGTCTAGGCGCCTGGGCCCGGCTAAGGCTTGGGGTTGCGCGCCGGCTCGCGGGCGCGCGATTCCGTCCAGTCCAGCAGCCGGCTCAGCGCGTCGCCGCGCAACGCGCTGTCGCCGGCCGGATCGATGATGGTCGGCTTGAGCAGGATCACCAGCTCGCGCTTCTCGCTCAGGCGGTTGGTCTGGCCGCCCAGCAGCCGGCGCAGCACCGTGCCTTCGGTGCCGGGCACGCCCGAATCGCCGCCCGTTTCGGCCTGCCGCATCAGCCCGCCGATGGCCAGGATTTGGCCGTCCTTGGCGCGCACCACGGCGTCGGTCTCGTTGATGTCGCTGCTGGCCAGCGGCAGCGAGAACGTGCCCTGCGTGCCCAGGTTCAGCACTTTGTTGCGCTCGCTCACGCTGCTGACGGCGGGGTGGATGTGCAGCGTGATGTAGCCCTCGGCGTTGATGTTGGGCGTCACGTCCAGCGAGATGCCGCTGAAGAAGGGCTGCAGCGCGATGTTGGGCGTGGTCGCCGAGCTGTTGCCCACCGCCGTGGTGGTGGTGGAGATATTGGTCACGAACAGGTCGTCGGTGCCCACCTTGAGCACGGCCTTCTGGTTGTTGAGCGTGGCAATGCGCGGGCTCGACAGCACCTGCGTGTGCCCCTGCGAGCCCAGGAACTCCAGCACCGCGGCGAAGTCGCTGGTCTGGAACGCCAGGCCCAGCAGCGCGCCCGGTTGCGTGGCCGGGTTGCTGATCGCGCCGCCCGGCGTGGCCGTCAGCAGGCCGCCCACCAGCGGGCCGACGGGCGACAACGTCCCGCCCGGGGCCACCACGCCGACGCTGGCGGATTTCGACAGGCCGGCACGGAAAGCCGCCCAGTTGATGCCGCTGCGCTCGCTGTCGCGCAGCTGCACTTCCACCACCTTGGCCTCCAGCATCACCTGGCGCTGGACGTTCAGCCGCGTGGCTTCCAGATAGTCCGCGACGGCGCGGTGCTCGCGCGGCAGCGCGCGCACGACGATCGTCCCGGACTGCGGCGACACCACCACCTGGCGCCCGTCCTTTTCGCCCACCAGCGCCTTCACGCTCGTCTCCACTTCCGACCAGAGATCGTTGCGCTGCTGCGTCGTCACGCGGCTGGATTCGGCGCCGCTCGACCCGCCGCCGCCCGTGGCGCCGGCCGCGCCGTTGCCCGACGCGCCGCTGGGCATCGCGGCGCCGCTGCTGCCACCGCCCGCGCCGCCGCTGCCCGTCATGCTGCCGCTCACCACGCGCAGCTCGCTGCGCCCGGCGCGGTTGAACGAGGGGTAGTCCACGTTGTAGAGCCGGGCCTGCAGCTGCGCCTTGCTCACCAGGATCTGGCGGCCCACGACCTTGTATTCCAGGTCATGCAGCTCGCGCAGCAGCTCCAGCGCCTCGCGAAGCGTCACGTCCTTCAGGCTGATGGACCAGGGGCCCGTGAGCGCAGGCTCCACCGCCACCGACAGCGGCGTCTCGTGCAGCAGCGCCATGAACAGCATCTCGGGCGTGGTGTTGGCCAGCGTCACGCTGAAGCGTCGCTCGCTGGCGCTGGCCGCGCCGAGTGCGGGGATGGGGTCGGGCCCGCCGATGGCCATGCCGGCCCGGGCGGCGCTCGGCGGCGTGGGCGCGGCCGGCGTGGCCGGCGTGGCGACGGCTGCAGCCGGCGGTGCAGCCGAAGCTGCGGCCGTGGCAGTGCCCGCAGCCGCAGGCTGGGGCCCTTGCAGCGCGCCGGACAGCCAGGACATCAGGCCGGGCGATGCATAACGCTGGTGCTGCACGGTGCTGCAGCCGGTGCCCAGGCTGGCAATGCAGAGCAGGGCGGCGAGATGGCCCCGGGTGAAGTTGCGCTGATGCTTCATCGCTGGCGGGTCCTGGAAGGTGCGGGCGCCTCGGCGCCCTCGGCCAAAGTGGGCAGGAGCCGCGGCAGCAGGTACAGGCTGCGCCTGCCGGCCGCGGCCGCTCCGGTGTCGGGTTCGGCGGCCGCGCGACGCGGGCCGGTGGCCAGCACGACGTGGTCGGCGTGCACGGCCACCACGCGGCCCCAAGGCGTGCTGTCGCCAGCGCGCACCCAGCGGTCGTCGATCAGTGCATCGCGCCGGCCCTGGGCATCGCTGCGCAAGGCCCGCAGCTGGGGTTCGGTGGCAGCTGTCTCGCGCGGCGCGGCCGTCGTGCCGGGCAGGGCGGGTGGGGTGCCCTCGCGCGTGCTGGCTGCCGCCGGCAGCGCCGGCGTAGCACCGGCGTTGTGGCCAGCGTTGTAGCCGGGCATCCCGGGCAGCGGCCGCATCGGGTCCATCGCGGCCACGCTGCCGGCCGTGCAAAGGGCCAGGGCGGCGGCGAGCAGGGCCCGGGGCCGCCGGGCGGGGCTGGGGGTCGGCGGGGTGGGCACGGCGGGCTGTGCGGGCGCCGGGGCCCCGCCGTCTTGCACGGGCGGTCTCACGGTGTCTGCCCCCAGTGCGGGGACGGGCTGATCGCATAGCCCTTGAGCGTCAGCTCGATCGTCGGCCACTTGCCGGAGTCGAGCGTGAGCTGGCTCCAGTGCAGTGATTGGGCGTGCCGCTCGACCTGCGTCAGCAGCGAGTGCAGCTCGTTCCAGTTGCCGCCCACCTTCAGGCTCACGGGCAGGCGGTGCAGGCCGGCCGTGCCGGCACCGGTGCCCGTGCGCGGGGCAGCCGTGCCGGGCGACAGGTCCAGCGCCAGCAGGTGGGTCTGGCCGACGGTGAGCGTCAACGAACGCAGCATCTCGGGCAGCCGCGAACTCTCGGCCGCCTGGGCGCGCAGCTCGGCCAGACGCTGCTCGGCCTGCTGCACGCGCGCCAGCAGCTCGGCCGCGTCGGTGGCCGGGGCCGGGCTGCCGGCCAGGGCCTGCTGCTGCCGGGCCGTGTCGAGCACGGCCGATCGCTTCTGCAGCTGGGCCTTCTCGCGCTGGATGTCCTTGCGCTGCGGGCCCAGCCAGGCCGCGTCGGCCAGCCCCAGCAGCAGCACGGCGGCCGCGCCGCCCAGCAGCCAGCGCTCCTTGGCGGGCCGCTGGCTCCACCAGGCGCGGGCCTGTTGCCATGTTGCCGCGCTCATGGCTGCGCCTGGGTGCTGGCCGCCGCCGGCGCGGCTGGCGCGGCGGCGGAAGGCGCGGCGCCAGCGGCGCGCGGGCCCGGGCCCGGGCCTGTTCCCGGACCTTCGGCCCAGGCCGCGGCGCGGACGACGAACTTCAGCAGGCTGGGCGTGTTGGGCGTGTTGGGCGTGTTGGGCGCCGGGGCCGCCGGGGCCGCGTTCGCAGCGGCGCCGGTGCTCACGCGCTGGGTCTCCTGCACGTCCAGGGCCCGCGGCGGCAGGGCGGCCATCGCCTCGTGCGAGCTCCAGGCGTTGACGAAGCTGCTCACGGCCTGCGCATCGACGGCCATGCCTTCCACGCGCGCGCCGCCGCCACGGTCGATCTCCACCCGCGTCAGGCTGATGCCGGGGGCCGCCAGCCGCTCCAGCCTTGCCAGCCAGCCCGAAGGCGGCAGCGAGACCGTGCGCGCCTGGGCGCTCTCGTCCAGCGCTGCCAGCTCGGCTTCCAGGCGCTCTGCGCTTTGCCGCAGGGCCTGGCGGTTGGCCAGCGCGGCCTCGGCGCCGGCGGGGTTGGCCACGGTCTGCAGTTGCGCGATCTGCGCATCGGTGGCCTGCCGCTGGGCGCGCAGCTGCTTCAGCTCGGCGTGGTGGTCCCAGCCCCAGGCGGCCACGCTGACCAGCGCCAGCGCGGGCAGCGCCGCGGGGTGAATCCAGTTCACGCGGCGCCGGGGCCGCAGGCGTTCGGCGTCGAAGAGCTCGATCAGGCTCATGGCGTCCACTCCATCGGGCGGGCGGCCTCGGGCACGGTGCCGCTGGCCCGCGGCGCGCCTGCGGCGGGCTCGGCGGCCGGCTCGGCGGCCTTGGCCAGCAGCCGGGCCGCGGCCTGGGCGGGGGTGTCGAGAGGTTCAGGGGCGGCGGGTGCGTCTTGCCGTGCGGGCGGCTGGGCCTGGGCCTGTGCTTGTGCCTGCGCCGTAGGCGCCGTGCGCACGCCCTGCGGCGCAGGCCGCTGTGCCAGCTGTGCGGCCAGGCGCACCACGCCCACGCAGGCCAGGGCAGCCAGGGCTTCGCTGGTGGCATCGGCGGGGGCGGGATCGCCGGTGCCTTCCGGTGCGGCCGGCGGCGTGGCTGCCAGGCCGCGCACCTCGCGCGTGGGCAAGGCCACGGCGCTGCACAGCACGCGGCGCTCGTCGGGGTTCAGTTCCGGCAGGCAGGCCAGCACCTCGCGCACGGCCAGCTGCGTGGCCTGGCGCTCGTAGTGGTCCACGGTGCGCTGCACTTGCAGCGCGAGCTGCTCCACCCAGACGCCGTTGCCGCGGTCCGCTAGGGCCGGCAGGGCCAGGCTGCGCAGGGCGCAAAGCTCGCCTTGCCACAGCAGGCCCACGGCCAGTTCGTTGGCCAGCGAGAACAGCACGATCGTCCCCGAGTCCGGCCGTGCATGCACCAGCGCCAGCCCGCGCAGGGCCGACACCGTGGCGTCGATCTGCCGGGTCTGCACGCCCGCCTGGGCCAGCCAGCCCAGCTGGGCCTTGGCCACCGCGACGCGTGCGGCGACGGCCAGCACCTGCTGGCGCCCGCTGTCGTTCACGGTCTTCAGCGGTGTGGCGGTGACGAGCAGGTCCTCCGGCTCGGCCTCCATCGTCTCGGCCAGGGGCCAGCGTGCAGCCAGCGCCAGCTCGCCGTCGGGAACGGCCGGGCGGTCCAGGATCTGCACCTGCTGGTCCGCCCCACCCAGCACCAGCACCGTGCCTTGGCGCGGCAGCAGGCCCTCGCTGCGCCAGCGCTTCAGCGCCACCAGCGGCGGGGCCCCCGGGGCGTCGCGGCGCGCGGCCAGCAATTGCCAGGTGACGGGCCCCGTGCCCGCCGCAGGCAGCTGCGCTTGCACCCGTACCAGCGCCGGTGCAGGCGACAACATGACGGCGGTCAGGACATGCCCGCCCTCGCGCGCGCCGGGCCGGCCCAGCAGGCGACGCGGCCACTCGCATGCACGAGCCCAGGCCAGAGTGAGGGTTCTCATCGCCTGATCTTGGCCCGCCCGGCCCAGATACGAAGCGCAGAAAAGGCCGGGCTTGGGGCGCCAAAAGTCTGTCGCCCTCAGCCCGTCACCCGGAGCCCGGCGCAATCCGGCCTGGCCAGGCCAGGCCGCTCACCAGGTCTCGCGCCGCAGCACCGCCTCGCGCTTCGGCACGCCCCAGATGGCCAGTGCCTGCGGGCCGCTGCCGCCGGGCATCAGCCAGGGCTGCCCCAGAGGCTGCGCGGGTGTTCCCAGCCCGCCGGCGCTGCAGGCCGTGCCGGTGGGCGATGCGCCGGCTACCTGGGCCAGCAGCCGCCCCGGCGCGCCGCCGGGCGAAGCCGCAAAGGCCAGCCAGGCGCGCCCGCCGGCGGTGGTGACGCCGCCGGCCACCGGCGCAGCGCAGACCCCGGCGGTCTGGAACACGCCCGCGGGTGCCGACAGCGCCAGCTGCTGCGGCGCCACCGTCACGCAGCCGCGGTCCTCCGTCATCGTCACCCAGCCGGCAGGCGTGTAGCGCTGCAGTTGCAGCAGCATGCGCACGCCGCTGCGCGCGTCGCCATGGCCTGGCGTGAGCGCCACGCGCCCGCTGACGAAGCGCCCGCCCGCGCTGAAGCCCACCGGCCCCTGCGTGGCCGTGGTGGCGAACGTGGGGTTGCCGGCCTCGGCGGCTTCGGCGCTGTCGGTGATGCTCAGGCTGTACTGCCAGCCGGGGGTGCTTTCGTCCAGCGCGCTGCCGCCGGGGGCCTGCAGCAGGAACAGATCGTTCGTGCTGGCGTCGATGCGCGCGCGGCCATCGCCCAGGCCGGTGACGGCCAGCGTGCCGAAGGTGCTGCCCAGGGCCGCGCCCGCCGTGCCCGATGCCGTCATCGCGGGCACCACGCCCGACGTGGCGGTGATCTTCATCAGCGGCCCCTGCCAGTGCCGGGTGGTGTCGCCCTGTGCATTGCGCGCCGTCACGATCACCCGCGGCGCGGTCTGCCAGCCGATGCCCTGGCCGTAGAACGTGGCCGCTGTGCCGCTGGCCATGCACGAGGCGTTGGCGGTGGCCAGCACGCCCGGCGCGGCCACGCTGGCCACCAGGCTGTCGGGCACGAAGCGGCCCACGGGCGTGGCCACGCTCTGCAGCTGGCGCGCGGCGGCTGGGGTGTCGGCTGCGTCGACATCGGCGTAGGCGTTGTCCGTGCCCGTCAGCGCGATGGCGCCCACTTCGCCGTACAGCGCGTCGTTGGCCACGGCCACGCCGGCCGTGGCGGCCACGGTGCCCACGCTGAAGGGCCCTGCCGTGCAGCCCGCGGGCAGCAGGCAGGCCGTGGCGGCCAGCGTGGGCACGCCGTCGTAGCCTGTCATCACGGCGCCAGTGGCGTCCAGCGCGCGCAGGGTCAGCGTGAAGGGGCGGCCGGCGCGGTGCACCACGCCGCCGCTGGCCAGCGTGTTGTCCAGCGCACGCGCCAGGCCTGGCGATGCGGCATCGCCGTCGCTGGCCGCCAGCACCAGGCTGGCCGGCCGCACGGCAAAGGCATCGCTGCTGCAGGCGGTGACGGTGCCGGCCGGGCCGTCGTAGCGCAGGCGCAGCCGCATGGTGCGCTTGGCGCTGGGCGGTGGCGTCAGGTTCACGGTGGTGCGGGCGTTGCTGCTGAAGCTCACACTGCCGGCGCTGCCCATCGGCACCCAGCTGGCGCGGCAGCTGCCGGTGGCCGCGCCGCTGTCGTCGCGGGCATCCAGCCATTCCAGCGCCACGCTGCCGGTGAAGCCGGCGTGCAGCGCGCTGCCGGTGTTGTCGAGGGCGATCACGGCCAGGCTGGCGGCGGCCCCGCCGGTCTTGCTGCGGATCACCCCCGTCAAGGCGTTGGCGGCGGTGTCGGTCTCGAAGACGTTGAAGCCCGCCGGCGCCAGCGCGGCCAGGGTCGTGGTGGTCCACTGGGGGCCGAACTCGCTGGTGTTGCCCGCGGCATCGGTGGCGGTGGCGGTGAGGGTGTCGCCCACGGTGGCCGCGCCCGCAGGGAAGCTCACCGTGCCTGCAAAGCGGCCGTCGGCGTCGGCCGTCAGCGCACCCAGGTAGATCTGGCCCTCGCCGTAGCCGCTGGGGTCGGGCGCGGCGCGGAACAGCTCCACGCGCGCGCCGGCAAACACCGCCTGGCCGGTGCCGGTGCCGATGTAGCCCGAGACCGTCAACGCGGTGCCGTCGGTGTTCACGCCGGCCCCGGTGAACACGGGGTGGTCCATGCCGTTGTTGGCCTGGGCGGCGTCGATCGTGCCGTCATTGGCATTGACGCCCGTGCCCACGCCCGAGTTGATGGCGCCGCTGTGGCCCAGGTCGATGCCCAGCAGGGTGTTGCCGCTGATGCGGTTGCCGCGCAGGGTGGCCCGGGCGCCGTTGCTGAGCAGGACGCCGGCGCCCCCGTTGCCGGCCACGACGTTGGCTTCGCCCGGGCCGTTGCCGCCCACGATCCAGGCGCCGGACATGATGTAGACGCCGTGCCGGCCGATGGGTACGGGCGTGCTGCCGTCGGCCCCCAGGCCGAAGCTGTTGCCCTGGATCGTGCCGCCGGTGCCTTCCAGCGCAACCCCGTCGATGGTGCTGGCCGCGAACAGGTTGCCTTGCCCGGCCACCGTGCCGCCGATGGTGGCGCTGCTGCCAGCGCGCGAGCGGATGCCGTGATTGCCGTTGCCGCGCGCCGATACGCCATCGGGAGCCAGACCAAACCAGTTGCCCCGCACGATGGTGCCGGTGGCGCTGGCCTGCAGTTCCAGGCCGTTGACGCCGTTGCGGGCGATGAGGTTGCGCATGGCGGGCGTGCTGCCGCCGATCAGCACGCCGCTGGCTTCCACCGACACACCGCCGGCGTTGCCGGCTGCGGCACCGGCGGCATCGATGCCGATCCAGTTGCCCTGCACGACAGCGCCCACGGCCGCCGACTGCACGTTGATGCCCCAGCCGTTGAACTGCTGGACGATCATGCCGCGCACCCCGGTGTCGGCAGCGGCCAGCGTCAGCCCCGCGCTGCCGCCGGCTGCGCTGCCTCTCAGCGTCACGATCGGGTTCATCGTCCAGCCCGGCTGCGTCTGTGCATCGATCACCATCGCGCGGCTCACGGCCGGCAGCGCGCTGGCCGGCGTGATCACGCACGCCGGCTGCCCCGCCGCGCCGCACCCCGGCAGCGCGAAAGCCACCGTCGGCGGGCTGCTCTGCGCCGCGAAGGCGTTGAACTCTGCGATCGCCGCGCGCAGCGTGCACTGCCCGGGCGTGTCGGTTTCGCACAGGCCGTCACCGGGATTGGCGTCCGGTGCGTCGCCGTTGTGGTTGACGACGTTGTCCACCACCAGATTGGCGAAGTTGGCGCCGAATTCACTCGTGCTGCCGCTGGCGTCGGTGGCCGTCGCCGTCAGCCGCGTGCCGATGCGCAGCACCGCCACCGGCATCGTCACCGTGCCGCTGAAGTTGCCGCTGGCGTCCGTGGTCACGAAGCCCAAATAGGTGCGCCCTTCGCCGAAGCCGGCAGCGTCCTCGTCGCTGGCGAAGACCTCCACCCGCGCGTTGGCGAAAACACTCTGCCCCGCGGCGCTGCCCACGTAGCCGGCCACGGTGAGCTGGTTGCCGCGCGCGCGGGCGCTGGTGAAGACCGGGTGGTCCATCAGCTGGTTGGGCTGGCTGCTGGTCTTGGCGCCGTCGTTGGGCGTCACGCCGTTCGCCGGCTCGGCCGGCCCGACGAGATCGATGCCCCGGTTGGCGTTGCCGAACACGCTGTTGCCCCGGATCGTGGCCGTGGTGCCGGCGCTGGTGACGCGGACGCCGCTGCCCGAGTTGCCGGCAATCACGTTGGCCGCTGCCGCTGCGGTGCCACCGATGGTGGTGAGGGACGGGTAGCCGGTTCCCACCGACACCCCGTGCCCGCCGTTGGGCAGATCGGCCGTGTTGCCGAGGTTGCGGCCGATGACGTTGCCCTCCACCACCGCCCCGAAGGTGGCGATGGCCAGGCCGGTCCCGGTATTGCCGGAGATCAGGTTGCCGCTGCCCGGCACGCTGCCGCCGATGCGCGGATTGGCCGCGCCGTTGGTGGCGATGATGCCCAGGCGCCCGTTGGGCCGTGCCACCATGCCGCTCGGGTCGGTGCCGATGTAGTTGCCCTGCACCGTGGCGTTGTTGCCGCCGCCACTGATGTAGACGCCATCGTTGCGGTTGCCGCTGATGACGTTGCGCGATCCGATTTGCGAGCCGCCGATCTGCGCGTTGGCAGCCTCCACCAGGATGCCGTTGTGGTTCGATCGCGCGGCCGTGCCGGCCGCGTTCAGGCCGATCCAGTTGCCTTGCACCAGCGCGCCGTTGCTGGTGCCTTGCAGGTGGATGCCGTCGCCACCGCTGCCGGCGATCAGGTTGCCTTCGCCGGGCGCGCTGCCGCCGATGACCAGCCCGCTGCCGGCGTCCCAGGCCCACAGGCCGGTGCCGCCATTGCCGCGGGCCACGTCCCCGCTGGCGTCCAGGCCGATGGTGTTGCCCCGGATCACCACGTTGGTCGTCGACGCCGCCTTCACGTGGATGCCCCAGTTGCTGTTGCCCGAGATCACGTTGCGCTCTTCCGGCCGGTTGCCCCCGATGGCCAGGTTCGTCGCGTCCTGGATGTGCATCCCGGCGAAGTTGGGCAGCGCTGCCGTGCCGGCGGCGTTCAGGCCGATCACGTTGCCGTGCATCACGGTGCCGCTGGCCGACAGCCAGACGCCTGAGTCGCCGCTGTTGCCTGAGACCAGGTTGCCCGCGCCGGGCGCCGTGCCACCCAGCAGCACATCGGGCGATGTCACGTAGAGCGGCTTGATGCCGGTGTTGCGCGCAGCGCTGCCAGTGGCGTTGGTGCCGATGTAGTTGCCCGCAACGACGCTGCCCTGCGAATTGCCCGCGATCCAGATCCCGCTGGAGGCGTTGCCCGACACCACGTTGCGCTGCGCCGCCGTGGTGCCGCCCACCTGCCCGTTGGGGGCGTTGTCGAGCGTGATGCCGAAGGCGTTGGCCGACACCGTGTCGCCGTTGGCCGCCAGCCCGACCCAGTTGCCCTGCACCTGCACGTTGGCCGCGGAGACCCGCACCGCCGTGCTGTTGGCAAAGCCGTGGATGACGAAGCCTCGCAGCTGGCTGCCCGCTGCGCTGATGACGAAGCCACCGGCGGCCGGGGCGGAGCCGCCGTTCAGCTCGATCAGCGGCGCGTTGGTCCAGCCGGGCTGCGTCTGCGCATCCAGCACCAGGGGCTCGCTCACCACGGGCAAGGCCGTCAGTGGCTGCAGGGCCGCTGTGCTGCCGGTGAAGTAGTTGATCCCGCTGCGCAGCCCGCCCGCAGCCAGGTTCAGCGCGCCCCCCGCGCCCGCTGTGCCGTTGGGAATCATGAAGACCAGGTGCTCCACCCCCGCCGCACGGCCGGCCGTCTGCAGGCTGGCATCGCCACCCAGCGCATTGGCATTGAGGATGGCCTGGCGCAGGCTGCCCTGGCCGCTGTCCCGGGTGTTGACGACGGTGCTGAAGTGGAAGCCGAAGTCCACCCCGGCCAGGGCCGCACTGGCACCCACCTGCACCAGCGCAAACGCGTGCGCGGTGCCCGCAGCGCCGCTGCTGAAGACGCCCGTGCTGCTGGAGAAGGTGGCACCGGCGCCGGCATCGCCTGCGTCGGTGGCGGCAGGGTCTGTGCCGCCCACGCGGTCGGCGCGCGCCACCAGGCTGCCGGCCGGGGCATCGGCCAGGAAGGTGAGCACTGGCAGCAGCCCGGCCCCATAGCCCGTGCGCGACGACGGGACCCCGCCCGTGGGCACGCGCACGGCAAAGGTGCCCGCGCCGGGCGTGGGCACCACATAGCTGCCGTCAGCGGCGGTGATGACGAAGCCCTGCACAGTGACCACGCCACCACTCACGCTGCCGTACTCCACGCGCACGTCCGGCCGCGGCGCGCCGCCGTTGGCCATGGCCGTCAGCCAGTCGCGCCCGGGGCCACCGCCATAGTTGACGTCTTCGTACACGCGCCCGGCAATGCCTGCCGTGACGATCACGTTGGCACCGAACTCCGAGGTATTGCCGGCGCTATCGGTGGCCGTGGCCGTGACGCGCGTGCTGCCAGCCGTGATGGTGATGCCGCTGGCCAGCGTCAGGCGGCCATTGAAGTTGCCGCTGGCGTCGGTGGTGACGAAGCCGATGTAGGTCTGCCCTTCGCCAAAGCCGCGGCTGTCGTTGTCGCTCACGAAAACTTCCACGCGGCTGTTGGCAAACAGGGCTTGACTAGGGGCAGCGCCCACGTGGCCACTCACGAACAGCTGGTCGCCTGCCAGTGCGGCGGCGGTGAAGACCGGGTGGTCCATCAGCTGGTTGGGCTCGGTGGTGGTCTTGGCGTTGTCGTTGGCCGTCACCACATCGCCAGCCTCCGAGCTTCCGAACAAGTCGATGCCGAGGCCGCTGTTGCCGTAGATGCTGTTGCCGCGGATGGCCACCTGCGTGGTGCTGCCTGACACCCGCACGCCCTTGCCCGCGTTGCCGGCAATCACGTTACCCTCGTTGGCGTAGATACCGCCGACTTGAATGTTGCTGCCGCTGCGAACGTCGATACCGCCATCAAAGACTGCGCCGCCACTGCCGTTGGGCAGCGCGGCACTTCGGGCCAGGTTCAGGCCAATGGTGTTGCCCTGTACCGTGACGTTGTTGCCCCAGATGCTGATGCCGCCCTTGGTGCCCCCGGTGTTGCCGGAAACCACGTTGCCTGCATTCGTGGCGCTGCCGCCAATCAGCCAGCCCGAACCCAGCATGCCGATGCCCCAGTTGTTGTTCCCCAGGGCAGCATCGCCTGCAGCATTGGTGCCGATCAGGTTACCTTGAATGGTTCCGCCGGTACTTGCCGGCTCAACTTTCACGCCCGCACCCCAATTGCCAGACAACACGTTACCCGCACCGGTCGCCGTACCACCGATTAAGTGGCCGCTACCCGCAGTCACCCAAACCCCGCCGTTGGTGGCATTGACGGCGCCGTTAGCGATGGCCGCCGTTCCGGCCGCATTCACGCCGATGTAGTTACCCTGCACGGTGGCGTTGCTGGCCTCGATGCGCACGCCGCCCTGGCCATTGCCGCTGATCACGTTGCGGCTACCCGGTGCCGTGCCACCCACGGTGATGCCGGTGGCCGCCACCAGCACGCCGTTCTGCGCGTTGGGCAGCGCAGCGGTGCCGGCGGCGTTGGTGCCGATGGTGTTGCCCACGATCGTCAGCGCCGATGCGCCGCTGAGCACGTTGATGCCGTGCTGCCCGTTGCCGCTGATGGTGTTGCCGGCTCCGACCCCGCCAATGGCGTGGCCGCTGCCGCTGACCCGGATGCCGTCAAAGGCGCCCGTCGTGCCGCGTGCCAGCGTGCCGCTGCGGTCGGTGCCGATGTAGTTGCCCCGCACCACGCTGTTCGCACCCTGCAGTTCGATGCCGTGGCCTGCGGTGCTGGCGCTGATGACGTTGCGGTCGGCCGTGGCGCTGCCACCGATCGTGCATCCGCTGGCGCACTGGACGAGCAGCGCGCTGCCGCCGTTGCCGCGTGCCGTGGTGCCGTCGGCAGCCAGGCCGACCACGTTGCCACGCAGCACCGTGCCGCTGGCTCCGCTGTTGAGCAGCACCCCGTTGCCGACGTTGCTCGACACCACGTTGTTCAGCACCAGGCTGCTGGCGCCACCGATCTGGATGCCGCGGTTGCCGTTGCCCAGCGGCGTGATCCCGTCTGCGGCCAGGCCAATCAGGTTGCCCTCGATCGTCAGCGAGGCGCCGCCGTTCACGCCGCTCTGGGTGTTGCCGGAAATCACATTGCCTTCACCCGGATTCGGCCCGCCCACCCGGTTGCCGGTGCTGGTGTCGAGATTGATGGCGTGGTCGCCGTTGGGTACGGCGGCTGTGCCATCGGCATTGGTGCCGATGTAGTTGCCGACGATCACATGGTTCGCGGCCCCACTGATGCCGTCGTCCACGCCAAAACGGGCGTTGCCGCTGATCACGTTGCGTAGCGTCGACGAAGCGCCCCCGATGAGGGCGGCCGTGCCGTACAGCGCGATGCCATCGCGCCCGTTGGCAGCGGCAGCGGTGCCCGTGGCGTCCAGTCCGACCCAGTTGCCTTGCACGATCTGGTTGTTGCCGTCGAGCCGGATCGCATCGGCCGCCGATGGCCCGCGGTTGACGATGAAGCCGCGAAGGATGTTGGCGCCGGCCAGGTACAGCACCCGGTTGGCAAAGCCCGGGGGCAGCAGCGCACCACTGATTTCCAGCAACGGCCGGCTGGTCCATCCGGGTTGCGTCTGGGCGTCGAGTACCACGCCGCTGCTCACGGTCGGGTAGGCGCTGCCCGGGGTGAAGGTGGCCACCATCGCGCTGCCGCCATTGGTGGTGAAGGCGTTGAAGCTGCTGCGCAGCCCTGCTGCGCTGCTGCCGTTGGGCAGCATGAAGACGATGTGCTCGATGCCGGGCGTGCGCCCGGCCTGGGCCAGTCCGCCGTCGTCCAGTGCATTGGCGTTGGTGATGGCCTGGCGCAGGCTGCCGCTGCCGCTGTCGCGCGTGTTCGTCACCACGTTGAAGCTGAAGCCGAAGTCCAGGCCGGTGATGTTGCCGGCCAGTTGCACCGGCGTGATGGCCTGCGCTGTCGTGCTGGCGCTGGTGAGGGCGGCGAGCGTGGTGCTGCCGTCGCCAGCGTCGGCGAGCGCCGGGTTGGCGCCGCCGACGAACGCGGCGTCGGCGGTCGCGAAGCCGCCGCTGGCGTTGGTGCGGTAGGTCACTACCGGAAGGAGCGATACGGTGTAGCCAGTGCGCGAGGAGGTCACGCTGCTGCTGACGACCCGCACTGTGTAATTGCCCAGATCCAGGCCGCTGAAGATGTAGCTGCCACTGGCATTGGTGGTGGTAGCCAGGATGAAGTTTCCGCTGGCGCCGAAAAGCTCCACGCGAGCACCGCTGCGCACCGCATGGCCCGCAGCGCTGGCCATCGCACGGCCAGCGCCGCCCCCATAGTTGACGTCTTCGAATACGGTGCCGGTGAGCGTGGCGGTGGCGGTGGCGGTACCGAGGCCTACGTTGTCGACGGCCGGGCCGCAGTTGCCGGTGGTGGGGGTCGAGAACCAGATGAGGCTGGACTCAGACGTGGCGGTGAAGACCAGGCTTCGGTCCACCCAGCCCGGCGCGCCCATGACCCGCCCGACGCTGCTGAAGTCAAGCGACGCGGTGCTGCTGCCAGCCGTCACGCGCAGCGTCTTCACACCTCTCTCGCAGGCCGGATTGGCCGCGAAGGCAAAGGTCAGGGTGTAGGTCTGGCCGGGCACGGTCTGAGCGAACTGCACGATGCCGCCACGGGTGGAGCCGCCCTGCAGGTCCACCGACCGCGAGCCGTCGGCCGCCAGGAAGTCGTTGTGGTAATCGACGTCGCTGCCGGTTACCACCCAGCCGGGAAGGCTCGTACTGTTGCCACTGGCCAAGCGGATCCAGCCCCCCGGGGTCACCCCGCTTTCGAAGCTCCCGTTGGACAGGGCGGCCAGAGCCGTCGTGGCCACGCTGTTGCCGAACTCGCTGGTGTTGCCGCTGCCATCGGTGGCGGTGGCCACGATCTGCGTCGTGCCCGCCACCAGCCCACCCACGCCGGCCGTGCTGACCACGCCCGCGAACTCGCCATCGGCGTTGGCCGTGACGGTGCCGATGTACGTCTGCCCCTGCCCGCCGTTGCTTACGTACAGGTCCACCAGCGCGCCGCCGAAAGTGGCCTGCAGCGCCGCGCTGCCCACGTAGCCCACCACGCTGAGCGTGTTGCTGCCCAGCACGGCGCGCGTCAGCACGGGGCTGTCCATCAGCAGGTTCGGCTGGCCGGCGGTCTTGGCGCCGTCGTTGGGGGTGGCGCCGCTGGTGGGGTCGCCCGCGGCCACCAGGTCGATGCCGGCGCGGCCGTTGCCCCAGATGCTGTTGCCGCGGATGGGGTTGCCGCTGCCGCCCTGGGCCTGCACGCCCTGCGTGAAGCTGCCGGCGACCACGTTGCCTTCGCCCGCTGCCAGCCCGCCGATGGCGACATTGCTGGCACCCGCGGCCAGCACGATGCCGATGCCGCCGTTCCACACGTTGGCGGTGTTGGTCGGGTTGCGCCCGACGATGTTGCCGTGCACGGTGACGTTGCTGCCACTGATCAACATCCCGCGCTGGTTGTAGGCCGTGACCACGTTGCCCGCACCTGCCGCCGCGCCGCCAATCGTGTGCCCGCTGCCGGAGACCTCGATGGCGTTCTGGCTGCCGGTGATGGGGGCGGTGGCGCTGGCGGTCAGGCCGAACCAGTTGCCTTGCACCACGCTGCCGCTGCCCGACAGGCGCAGGCCCACGTTGTAGAAGCCGATGATCAGGTTGCGGGCTTCGGGCGTGGTGCCGCCGATGGTGACGGCACCCGTGGCCCCCACCCAGATGCCCGCCACGCCCGAGGTGACGCTGTTGTCGCCGGCCGCGTTCAGGCCGATCCAGTTGCCCTGCACCACGCTGCCCGTGGTGTCGACGCGCAGGCTCTCGCTGCTGGCGCCACTGATGATGTTGCGGTCATGGGGCCCGGTGCCGCCGATGGTGGCGGCGCCGCCGCTGGCGATGTTCACGCCCACGCTGGTGGCGCCGTTGAAGCGCGCCGTGCCGGCCGCGTTCAGGCCCACCCAGTTGCCGCGGATCACGGTGCCGGTGATGCCCGCGCCCTGCTGGCGGATGCCTTCGGGGTTGCCGCTGATCAGGTTGCCTGCCCCGGCCACGCCGCCGCCGATGGTGGTGCTGGCCACGTTGCCGCTCAGGCCCACGCCGCGCACCAGGTTGGCCACTGGTGCCGTGCCGGCCGCGTTGGTGCCGATGTAGTTGCCGGCCACCACGTTGCCGCTGGCGCTGCCGGCCGATGTCTGCAGCAGCACGCCAACGGTCTGGTTGCCGCTGATCACGTTGCGGTGCGCCGTGGTGTTGCCACCGATCGTGTTGCTGCTGGCGTCGGTGATGAACACGCCGGTCTGATTGGGCACGGCGGCCACGCCATCGGCACCCAGGCCCACGTAGTTGCTCGCCACCGCGTTGCTGTTGGCGCCCAGGGCGATGTCGATGCCTCGGCCCTGCACGGTGCTGACCTGCACGAAGCCGCCGATCACGTTGCGGTCGTTCGCCCCCGTGCCGCCTACGGTGTTGCTGCTGCTGTTCACGCACACGCCCACGGCGCCGTTGCCACTGGCCGCCGCGCTGCCGGTGATGTCGGTGCCGATGTAGTTGCCCGCCACGGTGTGGCCGCCCGGCGCGTCCAGCCGCACGGCGCAGCCGCCGAAGCCGTTGATCACCAGCCCGCGCACCGTGCTGCCGCCGGCGGTCATCAGCCGCAGGCCGTTGCTGCCGGCCCCGGCCGCGGTGCCGCGGATCTGCACCAGCGGCACGCCCACGTAGCCGGGCTGGGTGCTGGCATCGATGAGCGTGGTGTCCGTCACCTGGGGCAGCGCGCTGGCGGGCGTGATGGTCCACACGCCGCTGGCGAGGTTGGGGTCGGTCGCGGGGATGTTGAAGGAGATGGTCTGCGCGCCGGCATCGGCGATCGCGTTCGTCAGCGCCTGGCGCAGGCTGCCGGCGCCGCTGTCCTGGGTGTTCGTCACCGTGTACGGGTTGGCCAAGGTGAAGTTCGGGCCGAACTCGCTGGTGTTGCCTTGTCCATCGGTGGCGGTGGCGGTGATACGGCTGACGGCAGTGGTCAGTGCCACCGTACCGGGCACCGTGAGGCTGCCGCTGAAGTTGCCGCTGCCGTCGGCCGTCAGCGTGCCCAGGTAGGTCTGGCCTTCGCCGAAGCCGCTGGCGTTGCCATCGGCCACGTACACATCCACCAGAGCCCCGGCAAACACCGTCTGCCCTGCGGCGGTGCCCACGTAGCCGATCAAGGTCAAGTTGCTCCCGGTCAGCGTGGCGGCTGTGAGTACCGGGTGGTCCATCAGCTGGTTGGGCTGGCCCGCAGTCTTGCTGCCGTCGTTGGCCTTGACGCTGGCACCGGTGATGCCGCCGCCCAGGCTGATGCCCGCTGCCAGGCCCGTGGTGTTGCGGGTGTTGTTGCCGTAGGTGCTGTTCTGCGTGATCAGCGATTGCGCAGCGCCAGTGGCCAGGCTGATGCCCGAGCCGGGGTGGTTCGTCACGATGTTCTTGCTGACAGCATGGCCCGTGCCGCCCAGCAAGATGCCGACGATCTGGCTGTTGGCCGTGCCGTTACCGCTGACCGTGTTGTTGCGGATGACGTGCGCGGTCCCGGTCTGCTCCGCGTCGATGCCGATGCCGCGGTTGGCGACCACCAGGTTGTCGACGATGGTCCATCGGT
This sequence comes from Rubrivivax sp., assembly GCA_027489455.1. GTDB lineage: Bacteria > Pseudomonadota > Gammaproteobacteria > Burkholderiales > Burkholderiaceae_C > Rubrivivax. The sequence goes on from JAIXZR010000215.1 coordinate 24,982, forward strand.
TGCTGCCGGCCCAGGGGCTGATGCCGTCGGCCACGGTACCCGCAATGCCGTGGTTCCTGACCTCGTTGCCTTGCACCGTGACGTCGCTGGCCGGTGAGCCAGTCCATGTCGAGATTCCCCACTGACCGGAAAAGCCGATCAGGTTGTTCGTGATCTGCGTGCCGCTGCCGATCCCCGCAAAGAACACGCTGGTGAAGGCCGTGCGGATGCCCGGTCCCGGGTCGGTGAAGCTGGTGGCCCGGCTGCCAATGACGTTCTGCTCCAGCAGCACGTTGGTGCCACCGGCCAGGCGCACGGCCACGTTGAATCCATAGATGGCCAGGCCCCGCACGCGCCCGTTGTTGGCACTGATCTGCAGCCCGTTGGCCACGCTGGGCGCCCCGCTCAGCTCCACCTCTGGGCCGCCCAGCCGGCCCAGCGGCACCGCGTCCACGCCCACCGCGCCGCCCGTGCCCAGCAGTGCGCCATTGGTGTCGCCCACGTTGGCGGTCTGGGTGCTGCCGTCCAGCGCCACCTGCGCCCGGGTCAGCGCTGGCAGTTCACTGCCGGCCACGATCCGTGCCACGCCGCTGGTCAGCTGGCTGGGGAGCCCGGCACGAAGGCCGGGCACCACGCTGCCCGCCGGGATCATGAAGATGCTCGTCTCGACGCCGGCCGGCAGCGCTTGGGCCGCCCCCATGTTGATACGGCTGCCGTTTTGCGCCAGGCCCGTTTGCCCGTCCAGCGTGTTGGCGTTGGTGATGAACTGCCGCAAGCTGCCCTGGCCGCTGTCGTTGGTGTTGACTACCGTGCTGAAGTTGAAGCCGAAGTCGACGCCCGCAATGTCTGTGCCGGCCACGGCAATGCTGGCCAGGCTCTGTGCGGTGGTGCTGGCTGTGCTCAGGGTGCTCAGCGCAGCAGTGGTGGTGTTGGCGGCAGCGTCGGCCAGGGCCGGGTTAGCGCCGCCCACATGGTCCGTGATGCTGCTGAGCACCCCGGCCACGGCCTGGGTGCGGAAAGTCTGCACTGGCAGCAGGCCTGTGACCCAGCCGCTGCGCGCGCTGCTCACGCTGCTGTTCACCACCCGCACCTGGTAGGTGTTGGATGCGTTGACCACGAAGGCGTAGTCGCCGTTGCTGTCGGTGGTGGTGCCGGCCAGCCAGGTGCCGGTGCTGCTGTACAGCTCCACCACCGCGTTGGCGCGGCCCACACCACTGGCGGCTGCGCGCGTGCGCCCGGCGCCACCGCCGTAGTTGGCGTCTTCGAACACGCGGCCGCTGATGAGGGTCTGCACGGCGGCATTGGCACCGAACTCGCTGGTATTGCCGTTCGCATCCGTGGCAGTGCCGGTGATCAGGCTGGTGCCTGCGGTCAGCGTGACGCCCACAGGCAGCGTCACAGTGCCGCCGAAGTTGCCGCTGGCGTCCGCCGTCACGCTGCCCAGGTAGGTGCGGCCTTCGCCAAAGCCGCTGGCGTCGGGCGCGGCTGCGAACAGCTCGACAACGGCGTTGCCAAAGGTGCTTTGCCCTGCGGCGCTGCCCACGTAGCCGGTGACGTTGAGCGTGTTGCCCGACAGCACGGCGCTGGTCAGCACCGGGCTGTCCATGCCGTTATTGGCTTGCGCGGCACTGGTGGCGCCGTCGTTGGCCAGCGGCGTGCTGGAATTGTCCAGGCGGATGCCCTTTTGGTTGTTGCCGAAGATGCTGTTGCCGCTGATGCGGTTGCGCAGCGGTGCGCCTCCGGTCGTGTCAAAGCCGATGCCCGCCAGGGCGTTGCCGCCGATCACGTTGGCCTGCCCGGCGGCCGTGCCGCCGATCGTGTTGCCGTTGGCGCCGCCAGCCAGGCCGAGGCCGCTGCCGGCGTTGGCCAGGTTGCCCGTGTTGGCAGCGTTGCGACCGATGAGGTTGCCGTAAACCAGGTTGCCCGTCGCCGTGCCGCCTTCCACGCGCAGACCCCCGCCCAGGGCACTGGTGCTGGCCGCCAGCACGTTGCCCGCACCCGTGGCCGCGCCGCCCACGGTGACGCCAGCTGCGCCGTTCAGCCACACGGCGGGCCCGTTGTTCCCCAGGGCCCCCGTGCCGTCTGCGCTGGTGCCCACGTAGTTGCCTTGCACGGCGCCAGTGGCGCCTGTTTCGAAGCTGATGCCGAAAGCGCCGTTGCCGCTGACGACGTTGCGGTCTACGTTGGTGGCGCCGCCAATGGTGGCCGTGGTGCCGCTGCCATTGATGTAGACACCGCCGCCCGCATTGGCGCGGGCCAGTGCGCCCCCACTGTCGGTGCCGATGAAGTTGCCGCGCACCGCATGCCCGGTGCCGTTCGCGAACCAGACGCCGTAGCGGCCACTGCCGGCGATCACGTTGCTCAGCACGTTGACGTTGCTGCTCGCTCCCGCCCAGACCACCACGCCGTCGAGGCCGTTGCCGCGGGCCGTGCTGCCGTCCACCGCCAGGCCGATCCAGTTGTTCTGAATCGTGACGCCAGCATTGCCGTTGGCAGACACCAGAACGCCGTGCGAATTGGCGGCCGCAATCAGGTTGCGGTGCGCGGCAGTGGCGCCGCCCACGGTGACGGCGCTTTGGTCGGCGATGTAGATCGAGTTCTTGCGGTTGCCCAAAGCGGTGATGCCGTCAGCCGCCAGGCCGATGGTGTTGCCGGCAATCACCACGCCCGTGGCCGCGCCGTTGACGACGATGCCGGCATGGGTTTCGTCGCTGAGGCTGGTGCCGTTGCCGCTGATCAGGTTGCCCTGGCCCGCGGCGCTGCCGCCGATCGTGTTGTTGCTGCCCTGCACGATCACGCCGCGCCGCCCATTGGCCACCGCCGTCGTGCCCAGGGCATTGGTGCCGATGCGGTTGCCTTGCACGGTGTTGTTGCTGGTGGTGATGCCGATCCCTTCGTGCCCGTTGCCAGACGCGAGGTTGCCTTCGCCCGGGACCGCACCACCGATCTGGTTGCCGTTGGCCGACAGGTACACCCCGATGCCGGCCCCGGCGTTGCCCACCGCCGCCGTGCCTTCGGCATTGGTGCCCACATAGTTGCCCACCACCCGGTTGCCGGTGGCGCCCGATGTTTCCAGCACGATGCCCAGACAACCGTTGCCGCTGGCCACGTTGCGCTCGGCGGCCGTGGTGCCACCGATCACGTTGAACGGGCTCTGCGCCGACAGGCCGTGGCAGGCACTGCCGCCCACACCGGCCGTGCCCGCGGCGTTGAGGCCCAGCCAGTTGCCCTGCACCAGGTTGCCGCCGCCACCGGCGCTGATGAGGTGGATCTGCCGCCCAGCGCCGTGGATGATGAAGCCGCGCACCGTGGCGCTGTTGGTCAGCAGGAAACCGAAGCTGCCGCCTGCCGCTGCGTTGATCTCGATGATCGGCCGCGGGCTGGCGCTGTTCCAGCCCGGCTGGGTCTGCGCATCCACCGTCAGCGCGCCAAACCCCGGCAGCCCGCTGGCCACCGTGATGGTGGCGACGTTGGCGCTGCCGCCGTTGGTGGTGAAGAAGTTGTTGGCCGCCCGCAGCCCCGCCGCGCTGCTGCCGTTGCCCAGCATGAAGATCACGTGCTCGCTGCCCGGCAGCCGCCCGGCCTGGTTGAGCGTGGCGTCACCGCCTAGAGCGCTGGCGTTGGTGATCACCTGGCGCAGGCTGCCGGCGCCGTTGTCGTTGGTGTTGACCAAGGTGTTGAAGTTGAAGCCGAAGTCGATGCCTGAGAGCGTGCCCACCGTGGTGCGCACCGGGGCCACGTTCTGCGCCACCTGGCCGCTGACGGCGTTGATGGCCGCCAGCGTCTGGCTGGTGGTGTTGTCGGGCGCATCCTGCAGGCCGGGGCTTTCGCCGCCCACGCGGTTGCCGTCGCCGGCGTTGGCCGTGCCGTTCCACGCGGTGCGGTAGGTCATCACGCCGCGCAGGGTGCTGGTGCTGCCGCTGCGCCCGCTGGTCACCCCCGCGCCCACCACGCGCAGCACCCAGTCGCGCGCACCCAGGCCGGTGAAGCTGTAGTTGCCGTTGGCGTCCGTGGTGGTGGCGCCGAAGAAGTCGCCGGTGGCGCTGTCGTACAGCTCCACGCGCACGTTGGGGCGGCCACTGCCGCCGCTGGGGATGCTGCCGGCCAGGCTGCGGCCGGCGCCGCCGCCATAGGCCCGGTCTTCGAACACCGTGCCGCTGATGGCGGCATTGGCCACCACCTGGGCCGTGGTGGCGCTGGCTTCCTTGCCCAGGCTGCAGCTGCCCACGTCGCTGTTGTTGGTGCAGGGCGTGGCCACGGCGGTGTTGCTGAGGGTGGTGCCGTTGGCGGTGCCGGTGTTCACGCGCACGCTGTACTGCAGCACGTGGTTGGTGCTGGCGGCCACCGCGCTGGCGCTGGTGTAGGCGAAGGTACCGCCGCTGAAGGCGCCGTCGCCGGCCGCCGCACCGTCCACGCTGAAGCTGCCGGGCACGTAGGTGGTGCCGGCGGGCAGCGCGTCGTGCACGCGCAGGTGGCGGGCGCTGCTTTCCTGGTGGGACAGGGTCAGCGTGTAGCGCAGCACGTCGTTGGGCGAGACGATGGGCGGGCTGCCGCCCTGTGCCGGTACCACCGTCTGCGCCAGGGTGGCGGTGATGCGGCCGTTGCCCACCGTCGTGCAGCTGTTGCTGCCGATGTTGCCGCTGCCGGCCGGTGCGGTGGTCAGGCAGTTCTCGATCGCGCTGCCGTCGGCCACCCCGGCCTTGCGTTCGGCCCAGATGTCCACCGTGCCTTCGTCGGCGCCGCTGCCGCTGACGCCGTCGTTGGCCCCCAGCGTGGCCACGCTCAGGCGCAGCTGGCCGCCGCTGCCATCGCCGGCGGCCCCTACCACCGCGCAGCCGGGGTCCACACAGGTCACGCCCGAAGGCAGGGCGCTGGCCAGGCCGCGGTAGATCAACTGCGCGGGCAAGGTGTCGGTGACGGCCACGGTGCCGCTGGTGATGCCGCTCTGGTTGCTCCAGCGCAGCGACCAGCGCACCCAGCCGGCGCGGGTGAGGTCGGGCAGGGCTGCCTTGGTGCCGCCGGTGACGACGGCGTCGGACACCTGCGTCACGCGGTCGGCGGTTTCCAGCGGGCCGAAGTTGGCGGTGCTGCCCAGGGTGGTGCTGCTGCCGCTGGCCGCGCGCAGGGCCAGGTTCTGCCCGCCCAGCGCCGGGTTGTTGACGATGCCGATGTCCACCGCGGCCGTCACGCTGAGCCCCGCGTTGAAGGTGTAGCTGCTGGCGGGGTTGCGCCGCACGCGCAGGCAGGTGGCGCCGGCAGGCAAGGCGGCGGCGGTTTGTGCCTGGTAGCCGCTGCGCGTGCTGGTCTGCAGCGTCTGCGCCGTCCAGGCCACGCCCAGCGGGTTGGCCAGGCAGCTGCTGTCGGTGCTGGTTTCCAGCAGCAGGTCGGTCATCGGGCGCGTGAGGTAGGCGCGCTCGTACACCGGCGTGAACTGGCTGCCGCCCACCCCCGCGCGGGGCAGGCGCAGCACGGTGTAGAAGCCTTGCGCCGGCGCGTTGCCGCGGTTTTCCAGCAGCAGCTGCGCGGTGTAGGTGCTGTTGTGCGGCCAGGTGGCGGGGGCGCTGAGCGTGGTGGCCAGCTCGGGCGCTTCCAGCACGTTGAGGTTGACCACCGCGGTGTAGTTGCTGGCCGCATGGCGTGCCGTGCTGACGGCGTTGTCGGCGCCCCGGGCTGACAGATCGGTGCGCCGCACCTCCACGCGCACGGGCAACACCTGGCCGGCGGGTGCATTGCGCAGTACGGGCAGCTGCAGCTGGAAGAAGGGGTACAGCACACTGTTGTAGTTGCTGGGGGTTCCAGCCGTCCCGTAGGTGGGCCAGGGCTGCGTGTGGTTGGGCATGGACCAGCGGGCCATGCAGGCCGGGTCATCCGCGCTGGTGGCGGCCAGGCAGGCGCTGGCGTTGGGCGCGGTGAAGGTCACGCTGGCCGGGTCGGCGCCGGGCGGCCAGAAGCGGCTGTTCGCGTTGACCGTGCCAATCACACCGGCCAGATCGACCCGGTCGCGCACGTCGAACAGGTTCACCACCCAGGTGCCCTGCACCGGCTGGCTGGCCAGCCGGTTGTTGACGGGAAACAGTCGCACCGTGGTGGTCTGCCCAGCAGCCACGTCGAGATTGGGGGCCGCGGAACCCACGACGGTGGGATACGACACGGCTTCCTTGGTGTGGTTGACGCCGTTCTGCGTCACGCTGCCACAGTCACGGAACACGCCGGCCGGGTTGCTGCCGGTTTCCCACACGTGGTTGGTGCCGGTCAGCAGGGTGGTGGTGGCGTTGCCCTCGGCGCGTTCGGGCACGCCGTAGGTGCCGTCGCCCATGCGCAGCACGCCTTCGAAGACGTTGGTGGCGCCGGCGCCCAGGTTGTGGCTGGCCACCAGCAGCCGGGTGCCGGGCAGCACCACCGCGCTGGGGTTGTTGTCGTTGGGTGCGGCGGTGAAGGGGCTGGTGCCGATGTCGGTGGCCGTCACCGGGCGCCAGCTCGGGTGGGGCGGGTCGTTGGTGGGCACGAAGCCGGCGCCACCGGGGGCCGGTGCGGTGCCGGTGCTGTCCTTGTAGATGCGCGTGATGTTGGTGTTGTCGCTCACGCCATGGAACGTGGCCCAGGGGGGCAAGGTCACCAGCGTGTACGAGCGATCCACCGTGACGGTGTTGCTGCTGGCAAACGGGCGCAGCCAGGTGGCGAAGAACTCGCCCGCCTGGATGGCGCCGCCAGTGCGGTCGCTATCTGCCCATTGCGGCCACCGGTCCCAGGTGGTGCTGGGCCCGTTGGCGATGCGTTGCACGGTCCAGTTGTGGGGGTTGGGGCAGTAGTTCACCACCACCGCAAGGTCGCGCGTCGTGGTCAAGGTTCTGGCCGGGTTGCCGTAGACCACGGTGGTGCGGATGCTGATGGTGCTGCCATTGGCGCAGCTGCTGGGCACGTCGAAGAAGTGCTGCGTCCGGGCATCGCCGAAGAAAGGCACCCGGTCGTGGTGATAGACCAGCGGCGTGGTGGCCGGCTGCCCGACCGTGGGCGCGCTGATGAGCCGGTGGGTATAGGGGGCGGCGTAGTTGCTCGGGGTGAACGACCTGAAGATCGGGATGCAGGTGCCCAGGTTGTATTCGTGCGTGATGCGGACGTTCTCTGCGTCTGGCGTGTTCGAGGTGTTGGGCGTTGCAGTGCCCACGGAATCCCATGCATTCACCTGGCCTGGCGCCACCTGGCTGCTGGGCCTGAAGCCGCCGATGCCCCAGTTGCTGTTGCCTGCCGAGACGGCAACGCTGGTGCTGGTGGCGGTGACGGTCTGCGTGGTTTGCAGGCCGGGCAGGCTGTTGACGGGTGTGGCACCGTGGCGCAGGCGTGCCCGCGCGGCGAAGTTGCGGCCGATGGCATAGCCGGGGGGCACCCGCAGCGAGAGGGTGACCGTGCCGGTGAAGCCGCTGGGCAGGTCGCCCAGCGCCCAGGTCAGCGTGCCGCGGTTGCTGCCCGCCACGGTGCTCGTGGCTGCGTTGCCGTTGGGTGCGTTGCTCTGGCTTTCCAGCAGGATGGGACGGAAGACCCCCAGGCCGCCGCCGTTGCCGTAGTCGACTTCGGCGTCTTCGTTCAGGCCGTCGTCCGGGGCCTGCGCGGCGCCGGTGGAGGACAGGCCGTTGATGTCGTCCATCGAAAACACCAGCTCGGCGTTGCGCGCCACGGCACCGGTGGTGCTGACGTTCATGCTCATCGTCACCGTGCCGTTCACGCTGAGTGACGTTGCGCTGGGCACCACCGCCAGGTTGACCGCGCCGGTGGCTTCGCCATAGGCGCGCCAGAAGCTCAAGCGTGCGGGGGTGACGCTGCCGCCCGGCGTGCCGCTGTGCGTGGCGGTGTAGACGAAGCGGATGCTGGGCGTGCTGCCCACGCTGGTGCCGATGTCATAGCTGCGCGTGCCGGCCGCCGGGTTGGCGTAGGTGGCCAGCGCGGCGCCGGCGCAGGTCTGCACCTGCAGGCTGCTGCTGGTGACGCTGGCCAGGTTGGCCAGGCCGATCTCTGCGAACAGCCAGCGGTTGAAGGTGCCGCCCGCGGGCTGCGGCAGCGCAAAGCAGTTGGACACCACCGTCATCGTGCTGGCGTTGGCATCCAGCACCCCGCCCAGGTTCTGCACGCCGCTGCTGGCCGGCAGGTTGATGCCGGTGTTGTCGTTGAACTCGTCGATGTAGCTGTGAGCGTCGTTCACCACGCTGGCGCTCTGCGCGCTGACGTAGGCCACGCCCACCAGCAGCACCGGCAGCAGCGGCACCAGCAGGCGCCGCGGGTCTGGCCGCGCGCCGCCGTTGCACAGCCAGGCCCGCGCGGCCGCCCAGGCGGCAGCCAGCCCACGCGCGGGGCGCGGGCCGGGGTCAGCGGTTGCAGAAGGGGATGCCGGGTCGTCGCTAGCCATGGGAACGCCGGCAGCGCGCGCAGGCGCCGCCTATCCCGCGAGGCTAGGAAGGTCGACGCCCCGGCGTGCGCCGATGAGCGTGGCCGTCGGGCGTCTTTTCGGGCGACTGGCGCGCCGGGGCGCTGGGGCCCGGGGCCGGGTGCCTGGGGCCGAGTACCGGGCGAGGCCTTATCGGCCGGCGGACCCGAGCCGGAACACGGCCACGGACGCCACCAGCCTTTCGGCCTGCTGGCGCAGGCTTTCGGCGGCGGCGGCGGACTCTTCCACCAGCGCCGCGTTCTGCTGCGTGGCGTGGTCCATCTCGCTGACGGCGCTGCCGACTTCGGCCATGCCGCTGGCCTGCGCGCTGCCAGCCGAATGCACGTCGCCCATCAGGGCCGTCAGGCGCTCGATGGCCTGCACGATCTCCTGCATCGTGCCGCCGGCGCGGCCGGCCAGTGCCGAGCCTTCCTCCACCTGCTGCGCGCTGCTGCCGATCAGGCTCTTGATCTCGCGTGCCGCATCGGCACTGCGCTTGGCCAGCGCCCGCACCTCGGTGGCCACCACCGCAAAGCCGCGCCCCTGCTCGCCCGCGCGCGCCGCTTCCACGGCGGCGTTGAGCGCCAGGATGCTGGTCTGGAAGGCGATGCCGTCGATCACGCCGGTGATGTCGGCGATGCGCTTGCTGCTGGCGTGGATGCTGCTCATCGTGCTCACCACCTCGTGCACGGCAGTGCCGCCCTGGCGCGCCACGCCCACGGCCTGGCGGGCCATGGTGTCGGCCTGGCGGGTGTGCTCGCCGTTGCGCGTGACCAGGCCGCCCAGCTGCTGCATCGACGAGGCGGCGGCCTGCAGCCGGCTGGCCTGCTGTTCGGTGCGCTTGGACAGATCCAGGCTGCCACTGGCGATCTGTGCGCTGGCCGTGGCCACGCCATCGCTGTTCAGGCGCACCGTCTGCACGATCTCGCGCAACCGCTCGTTCATGCGCGCCAGCGCGCCCATCAGCTGTGCGGCTTCGTTGCTGCCGCGTACCGCGACCTCGCTGCTCAGGTCGCCTTGTGCCACCGCTTGCGCAATGCGCAGGCCGTCGGTCAAGGCGCGCAACTGGCGCTGCCCCACCGCCCACAGCGCGGCCAGGCCCAGAACGCAGGTGAGCCAGGCGCAGGCGATCGCCACCACCAGCTTGGCAAAGAAAGCATCGACGCCGCTGGCCCGCTGGTTGGCGGCTGCCTCGATGGTGCCGGACATCGCTTCGAGCTCGGTCTCCAGCTCGTCGAACGCGCGCTCGAAGGCCGGGCGCAGGGCTTGTGCCTTGGCGGTGTCGGTGAGCGCGGCATCTACCAGCGTGGCGGCAGCGGTGCGGTAAACGGCGGCCTTGGCGATGGCGGCCTGGCCGGCCGGGCCCAGCTTGTCGCCGGCCTCGCTGCGCAGGGTCTCCAGCTGCTCGGCCAGGGTCTTGCCGTTCTCGTCGACGTCCTTGCGGATCGCGGCGGCTTCGGCGGCTTCGGCCTGCGGGCCCGCCAGCAGGGCGGCCAGGGCATCGGAGCGCAGGGCGTCGTGCATCATGTCCACCAGGCCGGCGGCCCGGGCCATGCGCACATCGGCGGCCAGCTCGTTGGCCAGTTGCCGGCCGTGCTGGGTCTCGTACAGGCTGACCCCGGTGAGGCACATCATGCCCAGCGTGGCGGCTGCCAGCGCGCCCTGCAGCAGGCGCCGCAGCGACAGCCGTTCCATGAAGCCGGTCGTGTGCTTGTTCATCATGGGGCCCTCGGCTTCAGAACGACAGCTTGGTGCCCGCCGACCAGGCCGTGGGCTGCCCGCCCGTCATCTGCCTGCCGTAGGCCACGTCTGCCACCCAGCGCCCGGGCACCAGCGTCCAGCGCAGGCCGATGTTCCAGGCCGGCGCGGCCAGGTCGTCGCCCACCAGCTCGCCCATCAGGGCCACCGGGCCCCAGCCCGCGTGCTCGAGCGCCAGGCCCCAGGTGGTGGCGCCGCGCCGCGCCACGGCGTCGCGCAGATGGCCCAGGTTGGCATGCAGCGTGAAGCTCTCGCCCACCGTGCGCGTGTGCAGCAGGTTCAGTGCAGTGGCGGCGTGGCGGTTGCGCTCGCCCGGCAGTACGGCCCACCGCACCGCGGCGCTGGCGGACCAGCTGGCCGCATCGCCCGGCACCAGCGCCAGCTTGGCCGCCAGCGTGGTGCCCCGGGCGCGCAGGCCTTCGGCCTTGACGCGGTCGCCGGCCAGCGCGATCTGCAGCCCTGCACCCACGCCGCAGCCCAGCTGCAGGGCGCTGCCGTCGGCGCGCACGCCGTCGGCCTTGTCGCGCGAGAGCACGGCTTCCAGCTCGCAGCTGCCGCGGTCCAGCACGCCCGTGTCGTCGGTGGCCAGCGGCCGGGCCGCGTGGGCTTGCGCGGCCAGCGCCAGGCCGATCAGGCCCAGCAGGCTGGCGTGGGGGCGAGGTGTCTTCATGGGGGGCGATCCTTCGTTGGCCAGTGCGCCGATGAGCCGCAGGTCGCGGCCAAGGCCCTGGAATAGCTAAGGGAATTTTCGGACGGCTGGCCCGATGACTTGAGCGTTCTTTTTTGATCGATGCGTGGCCGCTGGCCGGCGTCAGCAGGCGTAGGCCGGCGGGGTGCCGCCCGGGTTGCGGCACAAGGTGAGGCGTTGCTCGAAGCGCCGGCGGACATGCGCGTCGCTGCCCGGCGTGCCGACGCTGGCGTCGCCCAGCAGCCGGTAGCTGGCGAGCTTGAGGCCGCCTTCGTCCAGACTGCCGCTGGCGGGCTCGCGCGTGCAGGCCAGCTGCACCTGCAGGCCGGCCAGCGGCGCTGGCAGCGCCAGGCTGGCCGCGGGTGGGCAGGCGGGCAGCTCGGCTGCGGGCAGGGTGCTGTCCTGCAGGGCCTGGCCCAGCTGCGAGCGGCCCAGCTCGGTGGCGGACTTGGCTGCCGCCATCGCGCGCGCCGCCTGCACCTGCAGGCCGTAGGTGTGCTGCGACTGCCCCAGCAGCTGCAGGCCCGCGGCCAGCATGAGGGAGACGATGACCAGCGCGAACACCATCGCTGGCAGCGCGATGCCGCGTGCGCCCGCGGTGACGGGCCGGCGCTGTGCGGTGCTGCTGCCGGTCATGGCGAGTTGTCCAGGCCCACCTGCTGCAGCAGGGCCACCTGCGTGCCGCCCTGGCCGAGCGCCACCCTGAGCGTGAGCAGGCCGATGTTGGCCAGTGCGCTGCTGCTGGCCGCGCTGCAGCCGGCCAGGCGCGGCAGCAGCGTGCTGGCGGTGGCGCCGGCGAAATCTGTCGTGCTGGCGGGCTGGGTCGCGCGCCAGTCGTAGCCGCTGTAGCGCACCAGGCGATGGCTGCCGTCGGGCTGCCGCAGGCAAGCCAGCGTGACCGGGGGCGTGACGACGAAGAAGCGCTCGCTGCCCAGCACCGCAGGCCAGGCGGCGCCGGCCGTGAAGGCCAGGTTGCGGCCGCTGGCCTGCAGCGCCAGCCCGCTGCGGCGCACCTGGCCGGCATAGACATCCGCGTCGGGCGTACCCAGGTGGCCGATCACCAGTGCGGCCTGCGCCGGCAGGCTGGCCAGCGCCGGGCCGATGACGTCGAAGCTGGCGTCACCGGCGTCGGCGATGTCCAGCGTGTCGCTGGGCTGGCCGGTGGTGTCGGGCATCTGGCGCCAGCGGCCGGCCTCGTGCACCGGCACCCATTCGATGAAGCTGCCCGCCGCATTGCTGGTGATGCGCACGCTGTTGGGCAAGGCGCGCTGCAGCTCGTCGCGCAGGCGGGCCAGTTGCGCGTCGGCCCCCTGCGCCAGCGCCAGCCGCTCGCCCGTGGCCTGCTGCGCGGCCACGAAGCGGCTGGCCACCACGGCCGAGATCGAGCCCAGCACGCCCACCAGCGTGATCACCACCACCAGCTCCACCAGCGAGACGCCGCGCTGCTGGCGGCGGGCCGGGGCCCTCACGGGGCGGCGCGCCACAGTGCCAGCTCCACGGCTTGCCCGCCCGGGGCCAGCACCCGCACGCGCGCCCACCAGCCGGTGGTGCCGGCACTGCCGTCGACGGCTTGCTGCACCACGCTCAGCTCGGCGCGGTAGTTCTCGAGCCCGGTGATGGGTTGGCCCTCGGCGTCGCGGATGCCGGCCAGCACCAGGCCGTGGTAATCGGCCATCGATGCGAAGCCCGTGCGGCCCGGCGTGGCCACGGCCGTGGCGCCGGCGCCGGGCAGCGGCTGCAGCTCCATTTCGCGCAGCAGGGATTCGGCCACCGCCAGCGCCTGCCGTTGCACCAGCGGGTCGGCGCTGCGCCCGCCCAGCATGCTGAAGGCATTGAACAAGGCACCCACCAGCACGGCCCCCAGGGCCAGCGAGACCACCAGCTCGACCAGCGTGACGCCGCGCGCACTGGCGCTGCCGGGCCGGCGCTGCAGGCGATGGCGTTCAGGGGCGATAGGCATGGCCCGACCTGGCCTCCACGCGCACGTTGACCGCGCCGGGGCCGCCCAGCACCTGCAGTTGCAGCGTGGACGTCAGCGTGGTTTCACCCGTGGCCGTGAAGACGATCGTGGCCGGCGCGTCCAGCGTCACGTCGGCCGATGGCGGCAGCCATTCACCCGCCCCAGGTGCGGGCACGGGCACGCTGCACGCGGGGTCCAGGCAGACCTGCATCGCCGCGGGCGAGGCCTGCAGCAGCACATGCATGGTTTGCCGCTGCGCCACCGCCGTGGCTTGCGCTGTGCGCAAAGCGGACACGATCTGATCGGCCACCGCGCTGACGGCAAACGGGCGCCGATCGGAGAAGCGCGCCGCGCTGATGCCTGCCAGCACGCCCAGCAGGGCCAGCACCACCACCAGTTCCACCAGCGTGAAGCCGCGCTGCCGCCGGGCGGCTGCGCGGGTTGGCGCGCTCATGGGGGGGTGCCAGCGGGATCAGCAGCCCGTGGTCGTGGCCAACACGACGCCGGCGCCATCGGCGGCCGACGGCGACGTGTAGCGCACCGAGCAGTCGGCCGGCGTGGGCGTGCCGCTGAGCTGGATCACCACCACGCTGCCGGCGGCAGCGTTGCCGCCTTCACCGCTGGTGCTGCTCACCGTCCAGCCGTCGGAGGATTCCACGTTGGCGGCACCCAGCACACCCGCCGTGAAGCTGCCCAGGGCCTGTGGCTGGCAGTGGTTGAGGTCGATCGCGCGGCCTTCCATCGAGACGGATTCGCCGGTGGCCGCACAGGCGCGGCCGTTGGCTATCGCGCTGGCCTTGGTCAGTGCCACGGCCGACTTCATCGACCCCGCCACGGCCTGCACCTTGGCCGTGCGGGCCTTGCTCTGCAGATCGGTGAAGCGCGGGATCGCCACGGCGGCGAGCACGCCGATGATGACGATCACCGTCACCAGCTCCACCAGCGTGAAGCCGGACTGCGCCACCACGCGGGGGGCGCGGCGGCGCGTTGCGATCAAGGTCGAGGCACGGGTCGTCATCGAAGTTCTCCAGAGGTAAAGAGTGGTCGCGCAAGCGGCGCGGCGGGGGGCCGTTGGGCCGAGCGCGCTTCGAAGTTCGTCTTCTGGATTTTCGGCAGGGGCGCGCGAGGCCTTGAGCCGAGAAGCCCAGCGAAGCCGTGCCATTTCTCGCTGGCGGACGCTGGCCATCAGCGCGGACCCTGGCCTGCTCAGCCGAAGCTGGCGCGCCCCAGATCCCACATCGGCATGAATACGCCGAGGGCCAGCACCAGCACCGATACACCCAGGAACCAGATCAGCAGCGGCTCGAGACTGGCCGAGAGCTGCTTGACGGCGTGGTCTACCTCTTGGCGGTAGTGCTCGCCCATCTCGAGCATCAGTTCTTCCAGCGCGCCGGACTGTTCGCCGATGGCAAACAGCTGCTTCATCGCCGGTGGCAGGGTGCCCATGGCACGCGCCGATGCGCTGATCGAGCCGCCCCGCGCGAGGTCGCTGCACATCTGCACCATGCGGGCCTCGTACCAGGCGTTGCCGACGGTGCGGCTGCTGGTGAGCAGCGCGTCGCTGAGCGTGAGGCCAGCCCGCAGCAGCGAGCCCAGCGAGGCCGACATGCGCGCCAGCACGATGCCGTGCAGGATGGGGCCGACGATGGGCAGGCGCAGCTTGTGCCTGTCCCACCAGAGGCGGCCGCGCGCGCTGGCCAGCCAGCGGTGCCAGCTCCAGGTGGCGCCCACCGTGCCCAGCAACGCGAAAGGCCAGCCCTTGACGGTGGCCTGGGAGATCGTCATCAGCAGCACCGTCAGCGCGGGCAGCTCCGTACGCGCCGCCGCGAACACCTTGGCGAACGAGGGAATGACGAAGATGTTGACGATCACCGCGGCCATCACGCAGCTGGCGATCACGAACAGCGGGTAGCGCAGCGCTGCCGACACCTGCTCTTGCGTGGTGCGGCTGAATTCGCGGTGCTTGTGCAGATCGATGAAGGTCTCGGGCAGGCGGCCGGTGCTTTCGGCCACCTGCAGCATGGCCACGTCGTAGGGCGTGAGCAGGCCGGTGAGCCGGCGTTCGCGCTCGGCGGCCGCCACCAGGGTGTGGCCCTGGTCCAGATCGAGCTGCAGGCGCTGGAGCATCTCGCGCACCTCGGGCGTGCCGGTGGAATCTGCCCCCAGGCGCAGCGCCTGCATCAGCGGCACGCCGGCCTTGAGCAGCGAAGCCATCTCACGCAGCAGCAGCGACAGGGCCTGGTGGCGGCGCTTGGAGCCGCCCAGCCGCCAGCGCCGTGCACGCGGCCCGGCTGCAGCCGCTGTCGCGTTTGCCGCTGCGGCGCCGGCAGCGGGTGCCTTGCCCTTGCCTTCCGCCGTGCCGGCTGGATCGCCCTGCTGCAGGCGGATGTCCAGCGCCACCCAGCCGCGCGCGGCCAGCTCGCGCGCAGCTTCCTTCGCCGAGCCGACGCTGAGCGAGCCCTGGCGGGACTGACCCTGCGCGTCGCGGGCGGTGAAGGCGTATTGGGCAGGCATCGCGGCGGTGGCTCAGCGCGGGCGGGAGGGCGATCGTCAGCCGAGCGTGCGCAGGCCGATGCGCATCGACTCGTCGACCGACGACCGCCCCGCAGCCGCTGCGGCCGCGGCCTGCGTGGGCAGGTCGGCGCCCTTCAATTGCTGGCGTGCGGCCTGGGTGAAGCCCGTCATGTCGTTCTTCATGAGAGCGCCGACGCAGTCTTCGTTCATCGCCAGCACCTCGTACAAACCAAGTCGCCCGGCGTAGCCCGTGTTGCCGCAGCGCGCACAGCCGCGGCCACGCCGCAGCCCGGTTGGGTCCCAGTTGTTGCGGCCCAGCGTGGCATCCAGCCAGGCGCGCTGCGCCGTCGTGGCCTGCGCGGGCTCTGCGCAGCTGGAGCAGACCTTGCGCACCAGCCGCTGCGCCACCACGGCCTGCAGCGCCGTGCCCACCATGTGCGCTGGGGCGCCCAGGTCCACCAGCCGGCTGGCAGCCGAGGCCGCGTCGTTGGTGTGCAGTGTCGACAGCACCAGGTGCCCGGTGACGGCCGCGCGGATGCAGGTCTCCACCGTGTCCTGATCGCGCATCTCGCCGATCATCAGCACATCCGGGTCCTGCCGCAGCGAAGCCCGGAGCACCGCGCTGAAGCCCAGGCCGACGCGCTCGTTGATGTTGACCTGCGTGATGCCGGCAAACCGGTACTCGACCGGGTCTTCGGCGGTGATGATCTTGCGGTGCGCGGCATTCACCGCGCCCAGCGCGGCGTAGAGCGTGGTGGTCTTGCCGCTGCCGGTGGGGCCCGTCACCAGCAGCAGGCCCACGCCGTTGTCCAGCGCGTTCTGCAGCGCCTGCAGGCCCGGCTCGGGCAGGCCCAGTGCGTCCAGGCGGGCCAGCAGCGGATCCTTCAGCAGCAGCCGCATCACCACCGATTCACCGTACTGCCCGGGCAAGGTCGAGATGCGGACGTCCACGCTTTGCTGCTTGGCCTGCACGACGAAGCGCCCGTCCTGCGGCAGGCGGCGCTCAGAAATGTCCAGGGCCGCCACCAGCTTCAGGCGCGAAGCCAGGGCCGGGCCCAGGCGTTGCTCGAACTCTGCGTGCGCACGCAGATGGCCGTCGACGCGCAGGCGCACGGCCACCTTCTGCGCGTGCGGCTCGATGTGGATGTCGGAGGCGCGCACGCGCACCGCCTCGTCGAACAAGCCCTGCAGCAGCCGCACCACCGGCGCATCCTCGACACCGGCCTGCAGGCCCAGGGCACTGAAGTCGACGGCGTCGGGCTCGGCGCTGCGCAGCTGCTCGCTGAGCTTCTGCGCCAAGCCCTGGATGTTCTCTTCGTTGCTGAAGACGCGGTCGATCATCGACTGCAGGCCGCTGTCGCTGATGATCTCGGTGTCCACCTGCGCTCGCAACAGGCGGGGCAGTTCATCGACCGTCGTCCAGTCGGTGGGATCGACCACGGCCACGCGCACGCGCTCGCCGGCCAGGCCCAGCGGCAAGGCGCGGAGCTTGCGCACCTGCAGCTCCGTCAGCCGCCGCGCCACTGGCAGCGACACGTTCTCGATCTGGGCGTCGAAATAGGGCAGCTGCAGCTGGCGGGCCAACAGCTTGGCAATGACTTCATCGGTGACGAAGTTCAGGTCCTGCAGCACGGTGCCCAGCCGCCGCCCCGTCGCCTTCTGCCGCGCCAGCGCCTGCTGAAGCTGCGCTTCGGTGATCACGCCCTGCTCGATCAACAGCTCGCCCAGACGAAGTTTGGTCGCTTGCATGACGGTGGTGGCGTGAAGGGCGGATCCCTGGGCGTTGCTGGGGGGTAAGCAGGGCAGGCCGCGCCCGTTCGAGCACTGGCGCCGCCCCGGGCTGGGCACATGGCTTTATCGGCCGCAGGCATCGCCGCTTGAATCGCCCGCAGCGCCCACCGCCGCTGCTGCAGGCGGCCAGGGCCGGGCGCGTGGCGTTTACTGCTATACTGCGAGGCTCAGTCGCGGGGTGGAGCAGCCTGGTAGCTCGTTGGGCTCATAACCCAAAGGTCGCAAGTTCAAATCTTGCCCCCGCAACCAAGAAACAGGAGTGCTGACAAGCACTTACGAAGCCCGCCGCGTGCGGGCTTCGGCGTTTCTGGGCCTTGTGACGGGATCTGTGACGGGTCCTGTGACGTCACACGGCGACGGCCGGCCGGTGCCAAATCGTCGCTGACCCTTGAGCCTGTGGCGACTTAGGGGTCGCGTTCCAGCGGATCGTGGAAGTTCACAGACAGGGCGAAGATGCGATAGGCGGTGGTCAGCGGACTAGTGCAGACAGCTTGGTCCGCCAATTCAGCGTGCTGCTCGGGCTGTGGCCGGAACAGCCTGCCGCGCGGGTGCCTTGAAGACGTTCTTCAGGTTCCAGGCCAGGAACTCCGGTGCAGGCAACAGGTCTGCATGCTGCGGCGGATGGATCGCTCGCCCATGGAACTGCAGTTCGCCGGCTATGCCTCGGCCGCCGCTGATCGCGTGCTGGCTGAACACAACGCGGTGCTCGGATGGTTCGACCGTGAACGCGCCCAGGTCGAATAGTTTGTGGTGAAGCGAGCATAACGACAGGCCGTTCGGTTCGATGTCCGGCCCGCCGACGTGATGCCACTGGATGTGCGCTGCTTCAAGCCCGGCGGGCGTGAGGCCGATGCGAAGGTCAAAGCCACAGACACAGCATCGGTACTCGTACGCCCGCAGCACGCGCTCCCGAAAGCCTGGATTTCGGTGCCGACGCTGTCCGATGGCATCGACAGTCGTGAGCGGCATGGCCTCGCGCACCTCCCGCTGTCCGTTGAGGTCCAAGCCCAGGCTGGCCACGATGTCGCCCTGCAGGGTCAGCGGGAAGTAGGTATCCAGCACACGGGAAGCCACGGCCTGCAGCAGACCCGGCACGCGGCGCAAGGCGTCGTCGATGTCGATGGGGAAGCCGCCGCGGATGCGGTGCACGCGCAGCTCGGTCAGGCTCGGTGTCGCGCCGGCAGGGCGCTTGAGAACCTCGCGCGGCCCACTCAGTTCCCAGAGCGCGCCGCTGCCGTCGGTGGCCAGATGCCAGAAAGGGTAGTGCCGCGACTTGGCGGCGCTGCTCGGGCCGAACTCCGCCAGCAACTGCTTCAGCGGTTCATCGATGTCCATAAACGCCACGAGCCTAGGCTCACCGCGCTGCACGCGCGCCATGGCCAGCAGGATCAGCAGCGGCTTGTGGGGCGCATAGACACCCGCGCGCTGCGCTCGGCGGATGTTCTCGAAAGCATCGAGGACTTCGATCGCGCTCTTCATGTCAGCTGCGGCCCGTCCAGTAGTCGGCCTTCTCGGGAATTACCCACCGGATGCCACCGCGAGGATCGGGGTGGTCACCCTGGTAGCGGGGTATCAGGTGGATGTGCAGGTGGCCGACGGTTTGCCCGGCCGCGGCGCCATCGTTGATGCCAATGTTGTAGCCGGCAGGATTGAACTCCGATTGGAGCTGCTTCTTCGCCGCCTCCAGCAGGTCGAGCATCGACGCGCGTTCCTCCGATGTCGCTTCGAAGAACGAAGGCACATGACGGACGGGGATGACCAGCGTGTGACCAGGGGCTACCGGGTAGGCATCTCGAAAGGCGATCGCGGTGTCGTTGCGAAAAAGCACGCGTGCCTCAGGCAAAGCGCAGAACGGGCATGGGGTGCAAAGCTGCATGAAGCGAGGTTACATGCGCGTCCGCGTTGGCGCCCCTTGCCACTGCATGCGCTGCGCTTCTACTTTCCGGCACTGTGGCCGGAGGCCGAAGCCGACACGGCTGCGCTGTAGCGGCCAGAAGGCTCACTCCGGCGGAGCGGGCTATGCAGCCAATCGCGCTGCGGCGCCTTGGACACCTTCGAGGATGCTGTCCGCCACGTCCGCCGGGAAGCCGTGCGGCAACTGCCTGCGCACCAGGGCCAGCGCCTCAGGCGTTTGCGCGATCAGATCGTCGACTACTGCCTGCGCCGGGCGCCCTTCAGCCGTGACGACGCCGTGTCGCGTGCCGAGCTCCAGCCAGTGCCTGCGGTGGATGTCTTTCATTTTCCAGTGCGCGTTCCTGGTCCGCACCGCCATGGCCAGCTTCGCCTTGTGCGGCGAAATCTTCGACGGGCCTTCGCCCAGCACCGGGTACGCCGACAGCACGTCGTACAGCGGCGCGAGCTGATAGCGCCCGCCAGGCCGGACGAAGAGGCTGAAGTTCTTCGCATGGCCGTCGGTGGCGCACAGCATCCAGAACAGCACCTGCGCCTGGAAGAAGACCCGGCGGTCCTGCTCCCGTGCCAGCGAGCCTTCCAGCAATTGGAAGATCGCGTCGATGCCGGGGCCGCCATCGGCCTCGTACTTGGCCGTCGGCGGCAGGCCCTTGGCCTGGCACATGTCTTCCTGGGGCAGGCGGACCAGACGCTTGTCCCCCTGCGGCGCGAGCCACCAGGCGCGGTCGAATCGTTCGACGGCCAAGACCTTCATGTCTTCGAAGACAAGTGGCTCGCAGGCGGCGACGGGCAGCCCGTAGGCGGCCAGGATCTGGGCACAGAGCCATTCGTTCTCGACCGAATGGCGCATGTCGAGCTTCATGCCCCCGATCAGGCCGAGCGGCAGCTTCAGGATGTGCGTGGTGGGCGTGGCACCGTGCGGCAGGTACCACTGACCATCCATCTGCAGCAGCGCCGTCTTCTCCTGGGCGCCGGCGATCGAGATGCGCAGCTCGGCGTCGTCGCCTGCGAGTCCCAGCACCTGTGGCGTGGTGGTGGCACGCAGCAGGGCGGCCACTTGAGCCTCGGGCAGGGGATCCGCTTCCAGCGGCGCCACGCCGGACGGGGCCGTGCCTTTCGTCCTTTCGGGCAGGATCTGCAGCGCGCCGGCGCAGTCGCGGCCGGCTTCTGCCAGCAGGTCGAAGGCGTCGGTGGAACTGGCACGGTAGCGGCGCGCCATGCGCCCGCGGATGTCCTTGCTGTCGGGCAGCAGGTTTTCGAACCATGCCCGCACGTGGGGGCCGCGGTGGGGGGCGTTGCCCGGCATGAAGGGCAGCGACAGCGACAACGGGCGCCCCTGCCCCGAGCGCGTCCAGTCGGGGTCGTACTGCAGGGTGTCGGGCGCGTTCAGCCCCAGGCTCCAGGTGCCGACGTAGGCGCCGTTCATCCACAGTCCTAAGGTCTGCCTGGTCGTCTGGCTAGTCCGCCCCGAGCGGATCGCGGAGCGGCGTTCCATGATGGTCACCAGGCCGGCTTGTCGCCCGCGTCGGGCTGTGTCTGGCCGGTCGGCGAGCCAGCCACGCTGGCGGGCTTGCTCAGGACCAGTTCGACGCCGAGGATGCCCAGCAGTTTCAGGAGCCTGCCCACGCCGACGGTTTCCGCGTTGCGCTCCAGGGTGGAGTAGGTTTGCTGGGTGACGCCCAGGCGCAAAGCGACTTCGCTCTGGGTCAGGCCCGACTCCTTGCGGAAGGCTTGCAGCAGTAGGGTCAGCTGCTCGGCCGTGCGCAGGGGGTAGTCGCTCATACAGCCTCCAGGATGTGAATGCGATTAACAGATCATAGACTGTTTCGCATCTTCACAGTCTACAGACTGTATGAGAGAAGGTCGGCGGGTCTGGGCGTTTGGCGCTGCGCCGCGGCGCCCTGCTCGCCACGAAGGCGCCGTCCGCCATCCGCCAAATGCGAGCGCCAGCGAGTTCAGTCAACAGCACGAGCGGCCGCCGCGCTGCAGCAGCGATCTATCGAGACAGGCGCAGACCTTGCGTGAGCGCATTTGCCGTGGCTGATCCGGCGTCGATGACGGGTGCGTCAGGCCTCCCACAAACGGCAGGCAACGCGAACGGTGAAGCCCGGCATGCCCAGCACGCCCAGGGGGCACGAGACCGTGCCGCCGACCATCACATCGCCGATGGCCCCGGGCTTCGGCACCGGATCGTTCTCAAGGGGAGTCTTCTGCCGTCGGCGCGCCGCGAGGCCTCGCGTTCAGGACGATGCGGCGACTGAAGGTGGTGTTCTGCGGACCGCAAAGACCCCGTATTTGCTGGATCATCCCGCCTTCAGCGCTGCCAGCACATCGGCGGGGCGCATCGGCAGGTGGCGCAGGCGCACGCCTGCGGCAGCGAAGATCGCGTTGCCGATGGCGGGGCCGACGACAGTGGTGGCCGGCTCGCCCAGGCCGTTGGGCGGCGCCGTGCTGGCGATGAACTCGATGTCCATGGGTGGCACGTCGCGCATGCGCAGCGGCGTGTAGGTGTTGAGGTTGGTGTCGCGCACCTGGCCGTTCACGAACTCGGTGCCTTCGAACAAGGCCATGCTCAGGCCCCACAGCGACGCGCCTTCCACCTGCGCCAGCGCGCCGTCCGGGTGCACGATGGTGCCGGCATCGACGACCACGGTGAGCTTCTCGACCTTCACGACCCCGCTGCTGCGGTTCACGCGCACGCGGGCCACGCAGGCGCACCAGGTGGGCATGGCACGTTCCTGGCCGAAGGTGGTGGCGATGCCGAGCCCGGTGTCTGCCGGCATCTTGCTGCCCCAGCCCGCCTTGTCTGCGGCGCGCTGCAGAACCTGCGCCTGGCGTACGGCACCACCGACGCCGTTCTTTCCGCTGCCACCCAGTAGTCGAAGCCGAAAGGCCAGCGGGTCCACGCCAGCAGCACGGGCTGCCTCGTCCATGAACGACTCCAGCGCCCAGTTGGTCCACCCCGGCCCCACCGAGCGCAGCCAGCCGGGGCGGAAGCTGCTGTTGGCCAGGTCGTTCGACACGGCACGTACGCGCTGCGCGCCGACCGAGTACCAATGGTCGGCGCCCGAGATCGCAAACGGGTCGTACGGCTCGCGGTTCTGGCCCTTGGGCATGAAGGCAGGAAACATCACCTGCGTGGGCCAGCCTGCGCTGGCGTGGTGCTGCATGCCGGTGACCTGGCCGTTGGTGCCAAAGGCCATGCGCAGGCGCTGCACTGATGGCGAGCGGGGTGAGTCGAAGCGCACGTCGTCGGCGCGCGTCCACACCAGTTTCACCGGCCGGCCCAGGGCCTTGGCGGCCAGCGCAGCCGGCACGGCGTAGTCGCCATTCAGGCGCCGGCCGAAGCCACCGCCGATGAGGTAAGTGCGCATCACCACCTGCGCTTCGGGCACGGCCAGTGCCGTGGCCAGCGTAGGCAGGATCAGCGACTGCCACTGGTTGCCGGTGTGGATCTCCCAGCGGCCGTCCTTCTGGAACGCGAGGGCGTTCAGCGGCTCGAGCTGGAAGTGCAGCACCGTGGCCGTGGTGTAGTCGCGTTCCAGGGTGGATTTGGCGGCGGTGAATGCGGAGTCGACGCCCGCATCCTCGACCACGAGCGAGCCGCCCGTCATGTCGGTGATCAGCTTCAGCCCACGCGCCTGGATGTCGGCTTCGGACACCGTGGCCGCAGGGCTGCTCGCCCAGGTGACCTTCACCAGATCGGCCGCGCGACTGGCCGCGACGAAGGAATCCGCACACACCACCACCCAGCCCGGCACGGTGCCTGAAGGGTCGTCGAGGACCAAGCTCTTCAGATAGCCCGGAATGCCCAGCGCCGCGCTGTCGTCGATGGCGGTCACCCTGCAGCCGTTGCGCGTGGGCGGCAGCTTGGGGCGGGCGTAGGCCATGCCGGGCACCTGCGCATCCAGGCCGTAGCGCGCGGCGCCCGTGGTCTTGGCGGGGATGTCGATGGCCGAAGCGGGCAGGCCGATCAGCCGCCGCTCGGCTGCTGGCTTGATGGGCATGGCCTTCAGTTCATCGGCCGTGTAGCTGCGGGCGAGCTGGCCGCGCCGCACGATGTCGGCATAGCCGATCGACTTGCCGCCGCCGCTGACGATGCCATTGCGTGCCGTGCAACCAGCCTTGCCGACGCGCATCAACTTCGCGCCTTCTTCGATCAAGGCCAAGCGCCCCGCGGCGCCTGCCTGACTGAGGTACGGAAAGCTCTGCCACACCGACCAGCTGCCGCCGGTCACCATCGTTCCCCACTGGGGGTCGGTGTCCACATGCCGCAGCCGCACCGACGGCCAGTCGACTTCCAGTTCGTCGGCGACGATGCGCGCCAGTGCGGTGCCCACGTGCTGGCCCATCTCGGCGCGGATGATGTTGACGGTGACGATGCCTTCGCGGTCGATCTCGTACCAGATCGTCGGCTCGAAGGGCGTCGCCGTGCCAGCGCCCGCAGCGGTGTCTGCTGCCAGGCCCGGCTGCGGCAAGGTGAGGGCCATTGCAAAGCCGGCACGGGTGGCGCTGATGAGGAAGCCGCGTCGCGTCGATGCCAGCTTGGCTTCGCCGATGTCATGCATGGGATGCCACTCCCCGCACTTCAGCAGCCGCGATCTTGATGGCCTGGCGGATGCGCACATAGGCCATGCAACGGCACAGGTTGCCGTTCATCACCGAGTCGATGTCATCGTCGGTCGGGTTTGGAAAGCGCCGGATCAGGGCTGCCGCCTGCATGATCTGGCCCGACTGGCAATAGCCGCACTGCGGGGCCTGCGTCTGCACCCAGGCCTTCTGCAGCGGGTGCTGGCCGTCGGTGGACAGACATTCGATCGTGGTCACCGGTGCGCCAGCCGCCGCGCTGATCGGCGTGATGCAGGACCGCACCGCACGTCGCCCCAGGTGCACGGTGCAGGCACCGCACAGGCCGATGCCACATCCGAACTTGGTACCGGTCAGACCCGCCATATCGCGGATGACCCACAGCAGGGGCGTGTCCGGGCTGGCCGTCACGCTCAAGGCCTTGCCGTTGAGCTGCAATATCGTCGTGGTGGGCGTCATGGTGTCACAGCAGTCGGTGGGCGGCGGGCCGCAATGGCAGCGGGAAGGTTGACCCACGCTGGCTGGTCGCTGCGCGTGCGCCGAAGGTAGGCAGCCAGCAGCGCGATGTCGTTGTCGGTCAGCGCTGCTGCGAAGCCGGGCATGTAAGGGCCGGGCATGCCTGCACCGCCAACGCCGTGCATCAAGGTCTGGATGAAGTTGGCCGGGTCGTCGGCCGTGATGGACGTGCTCAGCGCCAGACTGCCCTGAATGGTCGGCGGCTTGGCGGCAGGGCTGTAGTGACAGGAAGCGCAGGCCGCCAGGTAGAGATGGGCGCCGGGCTCGGTCTCGCGGCCCGCATCGACCAGCCGGCGGGAAGAGGCCAGGGCCAAGGCCGCGGCTGCAGCAGGCGCGCGTGCCGCCGAGCCGTTGCCATCGGCGAAATAGGTCGCCAGGGCTTGCAGGTCGGCATCGGGCAACTTCGCCAGCCCGTTGTGCACGACGTCTGCCATCGCGCCCGCCGCCACGCCGTGGGCTTCGGATTCACCGGTGCGCAGGTAGTCGTACAAGTCCTGCTGCGTCCACGGCATGGGCGCTGGGTTGGCCGCGTTCAGCGGCGGTGCCAGCCAGCCATCGAAGGGTGCGCCGGCGTAGGCAGCGTTGCGCTTTTCGGCACCGAGACGGTTGCGCGGCGTGTGGCAGGCCGCACAGTGGGCGATGCCTTCGGCCAGATAGGCCCCGCGGTTCCACGCTTCGCTCTTGCCACTGACGGCCTGGTAGACGCCGCGATCGAAGAACAGCAGCTTCCAGCCAGCCTGCAAGGCCCGGACGTTGAACGGGAACGGGATCGTGTTCGCGCGGTCCGGTGCGACGACGGCAGGGCGCGTCATGAAGAACGCGTAGAGCGCCTTCACGTCGCCGTCGGTCAGCTTGGTGAAGTGCGTGTAGGGGAAGGCCGGCAGCAGGTGCGAGCCTTCACGGTCCACGCCTTCGCGCATCGCGCGGGTAAAGGCTTCTTCCGACCAGTTGCCGATGCCTGTCTGCGGGTCTGGCGTGATGTTGGTGCTGTAGGCCAGACCGAAGCCGGTTTCCAGGCCCAGGCCGCCGCCGTAGGCCGGCCCGCCCGCGACCGTATGGCAGGCCGCGCAATTGCCGGCTGCGGCGAGTTGCCCGCCGAGTGCCACCAGCGCTGGCGCAAAACTGTCGGCCGCAGGCGGCGATACCGGCGCCACTGCGGGGCGCCAGCTGATGCCGACGCAGCCTACGAGCAGCACCACGGCACCGCCGACCAAGATGCGTTGGATCAGGTTCCTGCCCACGCTACTTCAGCGCCTTCACCAGCGCCTCGAATTGCCCATGGAGCGACTTGTCATGTCGCGTCACCGGTGGAATGGGCTTCGCAATTTCCAGCAGCTGGTACACCGCCATCTGCGCTGCCCGCACCGAGAATTCCACCGTGAAGACCGTGTCCAGCGGGATCTCGACGAACTGGCTGATGAAGGCGAAATTCGCCGTGAAGGCGGGCACAGGCAAGGGCCGGTCGCCCGGTGCGCGCGGCATGAACATGCTGGTGATGTAGGGCATGCGGCAGGGGATGCAGTTGGCCGTGGCCACCGTCTCCAGGTCGAAACGCAAGTGGCCGCAGAGCTCCTGCAGCAGTTCCGCGCCGGTGCAATCGGCCATGGCCTTCGCCACGAAGTTGCCGATGCGGTCCGGGAACAGGCCGTAGCCCCAGAACACCTGCACGTCGCCCGGCTGGTTGGCGAAATGCGGCTGGTGCGCCAGCACGATCGACATCAACCAGTTCGAATCCTTGAACGTCACCAGGCCGCCGGTGCCGGCCTCGTTGCCGCTGAAGCGCTGCATCTGGTCGAAGAAAGCGGCGTCCTTCAGCGTGACGGTGAACGACGCCCAGTCCGACTGCGCAACGCAACGGTTGAACACTTCAGGCCTGCCGAATGAAGGTCTGCCTGCAGCGAGCTTTTCCCACAGCGTCCAACTGCCGTTGTGCGCCTTGCGCAGTTTGGGCGGTGCTTCGGTCATGGTGCCGAGGCTGGAAGCGTCGGTCATGGAGCCGTTCTGCACGAAGACCAGATCGCCGCTGTCCAACTGCTTCGTTTCTGCTTGACCCTTCAAGGTCCAATGCAGCGCGATGACCTCGAAACAGCCCGACTCGTCCCTGGCGTCGATGTCGGTCACGGTGCAGTCGTTGACCAGCTGAACCCCTTGCCTTTCAAGCCAGCGCTGCAGTGGCACGACCAACGAGTCGTACTGGTTCAGCACCGTGCGCTTGACGCCCGCCAGCGTTTCGATGCGCGAGAACTCCAGCATGAAACGGTGCAGGTAGCGCCGGAACTCGACCGCGCTGTGCCAGGGCTGGAACGCGAAGGTGGTGACCCACATGAACCAGAACTCGGTCTGGAAGAAGGCTGGCGACAGGTGGTCGGTGATGCAACTCGCGCCCAGCGTGGATTCATCGGCGTTGGCGAGCTTGAGCAGTTCCACCCGGTCGTGCATCGAGAACCCCATCGACGCGACGGGTACCTTGGCCCGCCGGCTGTCGACCAACCTCGCCATCGCGTTGGAGACGTGCTTCTCGTTGAACTCCAGTGTTTCGTCGAACACACTGCGGCCGGGCTGGGTGATTGACGGGATCGACTTGAAAAGGTCCCAAGTGCACTCGTAGTTGTCGGTGGTCAGCATCCGACCGCCCCGCATCGAGTAGCCCCGCACCGCATCGCCTGCGCCATCCAGGCTGCCGCCCATCACCTGGCCGGCTTCAAGAATCGAGATGTTCGCCCCGAGCATGCCGCCATCGCGGATCAGAAAGGCGGCACCGGCAAGCGAACCGATGCCCCCGCCGACGAAGTAGGCCTTGCGTGTCGAAGTCATGGGTGCTGCTTCCTGGTGAGCGCTGCGCTCGATGCGGGCGACTCGCGACACCGTGTGTGGCGGACGTGAGCCGGCGTTTTCAATCACCCGCCCCGCCGGCAACGAACCCGGGCAGCAGTGGACTGAAGAGGCGAAGTTAGGCGCATCTCCCATCGGGGTCGGTGCGGTAAGCAACGCACAGACCCGCCGTCGGCCCAGACGACGGTTGCCGCTGCCAAAGCATCTGTGCCGCAGCGCATAGAGCAGCTCAGGGTGCGCCATCGAACAGACCCGACGAACCGGGGCGCGCAGGCTGTGCTGTCCAGACAAGCCAGGCCTTGCCGGCTGCGCATGTCGTTCGCAGCCCGCAGGGCCGGCGGCCCGATCCGCGTGCCTCCATCTGATCCACCGAAGGACCCCTCACCATGGCCTACCAAAGCGTCAACCCCAACGACGGCAAGCTGCTCAAGAGCTTCGAGCACATGAGCGCTGCCCAGCTCGAACGGGCGCTCGCGCAGGCGCAGACCTGCTTCGAGACCTGGAGGCACAAGAGTTACGCCGAGCGGGCCGTCATCGTCAACAAGGCCGCTGCCTTGCTGCACGCCCATATCGATGACTTCGCCAGGCTGGAAACGGTGGAGATGGGCAAGCGGATCGATGAGGCGCGCGGCGAAGTCAGGTTCAGCGGCGACATCCTGGCCTACTACGCGAAGCACGCCGAGTCCTTCCTGGCACCCGTGAAGCTGCACCCAAAGACCGGGAAGGCGCACGTGGAGAGTTCGCCCACTGGCGTGCTGTTCTGCGTCGAGCCCTGGAACTTCCCGTACTACCAGCTCGCACGTGTCGCTGGCGCGCAGTTGATGGCCGGCAACGTGCTGGTGGTCAAGCACGCGGGCTGCGTGCCGCAGTGCGCCATCGCGTTCGAGGGCCTGTTGCGCGATGCCGGGGCACCGGCCGGTACCTACACCAACCTGCTCATCTCCTACGAACAGTCCGACGGCGTCATCGACGACCCGCGCATCAAGGGCGTGGCCTTGACCGGTAGCGTCGCCGCCGGTCGCAGCGTGGCAGCCCGTGCCGGCCAGAACCTGAAGAAGTCCACGATGGAACTGGGCGGCAGCGACGCCTTCATCGTGCTGGACGACGCCGACCTGGACAAGACCATCCCCTGGGCCGTCTGGGGCCGCATGTACAACGGCGGCCAGACCTGTTGCGCGGCCAAGCGGTTCATCGTGCTCGATTCGATCGCCGACAGGTTCCTGGCCAGGTTCAAGACCGCGCTGGAAGCCCTGAAGCCAGGCGATCCGATGGACGAGAAGACCACGCAGGGGCCCTTGTCCACGGAAGCCGCTCTCGTGCAGCTGCTGGCGCAGGTCGACGCCGCAGTGAAGGGCGGCGCCAAGCTTCTGATGGGCGGCAAGCGCATCGCCCGACCGGGTTCATTCATGCAGCCCACGATCCTCACGGACATCCAGCCGGGCAACCCGGCCTTCCGCGACGAGTTCTTCGGCCCGGTGGTCTCGTTCTACCGCGTGAAAAGCGAAGACGAGGCCATCGCACTGGCCAACGATTCCGATTTCGGCCTGGGCGGCTCGGTGTGGACCCAGGACGAGGCCCGCGGCCAGCGCCTGGCCGGCCGCATCGACACCGGGATGATGTTCGTCAACAACATCGACTGGGCCGACGCCGAGCTGCCTTTCGGCGGCATCAAGAACTCCGGCTACGGCCGTGAACTGGGCCACATGGGCATCCAGGAGTTCGTCAACAAGAAGCTCGTGCGCAGCGGGCACATCGCCGCGCCGGTCTGAACTTCCAGTCACCGCCATGAACGCATCCGTCAGCCCATCCATCGTCACCCCGTCACCGGTCGGGTTCATCAACGGCGGCTCCACGGGCGCAGGCCCTGAGCTTGAGATCGCCAAAGTGGCTGCCGTGAAGGGCAAGCTCGGGCTGGGACTGCTCGTGGCCTTGGTGGTCGGCTCGATCATCGGCAGTGGCATCTTCGGCTTGCCGCAGAACATGGCCGTGGGTGCCGGCGCTGGGGCCATCGTGATCGGCTGGGTCATCACCGGCGTGGGCATGCTGATGCTGGCCTTCACCTACCAGATGCTGGCCGTGCGCAAGCCCGGGCTCGACAACGGCGTCTACGCCTATGCCCGCGCCCTGTCGGGCGAATATGTCGGCTTCAACGCCGCCTGGGGCTACTGGGTCAGCGCCTGGATCGGCAACGTCGGCTACCTGGTGGCTGCCTTCGGCGCGCTGGGCTACTTCTACCCCGCCTTTGGCGAAGGCAATACCGGGGCGGCCATCGTTGGCGCGTCGGTGGTGGTGTGGGCGGTGCACTTCCTGGTGCTGCGGGGTATCCAGGGTGCTGCCGTGCTGAACGCGGTCGTCACGGCAGCCAAGCTCATCCCGCTGCTGCTGTTCATCGTGCTGGTGGCCATGGCCTTCCAGGTCAGCACCTTCGAGCTGAACTACTGGGGTGACCCGAAGCTCGGATCGGTGCTCGATCAGGTGCGCAGCACCATGCTGGTGACGGTCTGGGTGTTCATCGGCATCGAAGGGGCCAGTGTCTATTCGGCCCGTGCCGCGCGGCGCGAAGACGTCGGCCGGGCCACGGTCATCGGCTTTCTCATCTGCCTGGCCCTCTTGATGGGTGTGTCGCTGCTGTCCCTGGGCATCTTCACGCAGCCCGAGTTGGCGGCGCTGAAGAACCCGTCGATGGCGCCGGTGCTCGAAAAGGCGGTCGGCACCTGGGGTGCGGTGGCGATCTACGTGGGCCTGATCGTCTCGGTAGGTGGCGGCTTCCTGGCCTGGACGCTGCTGGCGGCTGAATCCCTGTTCACGCCGGCCGGCGGCGGCGTGATGCCGGCCTGGCTGGCCCAGCAGAACGACAAGGCCGTGCCCGCGCATGCGCTGTGGCTCACCAACGGCATGGTGCAGCTCTTCCTGATCCTGACGTTGGTCTCCAAGGCTTCCTATCTGGCGCTGATCTCGTTGTCCACGGCGATGATCCTGATCCCCTATCTCTTCAGCGCGGTCTACGGGCTGAAGCTGGCCTGGCAGGGCAGGGCACCCGCCCGTGCCACCGCCACTTCCGCCGCCGCCGCCGCAGAAACCCACCCCGCACGCGACATCGCCATCACCGCGCTGGCGTCCGTCTATTGCGCCTGGCTGCTGTACGCCGCTGGCTTGAAGTACCTGCTGCTCAGCGCCCTGCTGTACGCCCCTGGCGCGGCGATCTACCTGCTGGCCAAAAAGCAGCGTGGCGAGCGCGCGTTCACAGGACGCGAGCAGGTCGTGCTGGCGCTGCTGCTGCTGCTGGCGCTGGTCTCGGCCACGCTGCTGTGGTCGGGACGTCTGGGCCTGTGAATCACAACGAAAGCCATGACATGAGCGATAACGCCAACCAGGGTCTGCACTCCGAAGTCGGGCGCCTGCGCAAGGTGATGGTCTGCCGCCCGGGCCTGGCGCAGAGGCGGCTGACGCCAGCCAACTGCCACGAGTTGCTCTTCGACGACGTGCTGTGGGTCAGCCAGGCCCGCAACGACCACGACGCCTTCACCAGCGCGCTGAAGGAACGCGACGTCGATGTGCTGGAGATGCACGACGTGCTCGCGCAAACCTTGGTCCTGCCTGCCGCGCGCAACTGGCTGCTCGACCACAAGCTGGGCCCGGACTACGTCGATGCCGAGACAGCCGACCAACTGCGGCCCTGGCTGGAGGGCCTGCCCACGGCCAGGCTGGCCGAGCACCTGATCGGCGGCGTGGCCCGCGCCGAAGTGCCGTTCGAGCCCGCTGGCCTGCTGGGCCGCTTCTCGGCGCCAGCCGACCTGCTGATGCCACCCTTGCCCAACACGCTGTTCACCCGGGACAACAGTTGCTGGATCGGCGACGGCGTGGTGCTGTGCTCGATGTTCTGGCCCGCGCGCCGGCAGGAAACGCTGCTGATGACGGCGATCTACCGCTTTCATCCCATGTTTCACCCTCCGGCCGGTGCCGAGACCAAGATCTGGTGGGGCGACCCCGACCAGGACCATGGCGTGGCCTCACTCGAGGGCGGCGACGTCATGCCTCTGGGCCAGGGCGTGGTGCTCGTCGGCATGGGTGAGCGCAGTTCGCCGCAGGGCGTGGCCCAACTGGCGCGCAGCCTCTTTGCCGGTGGCGGTGCCACGCATGTGCTGGCCGCGCAGATCCCCAAATCACGCGGCGCCATGCACATGGACACCGTGTTCAGCTTCTGCGACCGTGATCTGGCCACCCTCTTCCCCGAGGTGGTCGACGCGATCCGGGTGCACAGCCTGCGACCCGGCAAGAAGCCGGGCAGCCTGGACGTGCGCACCGAGACGAAGCCTTTCGTCGAGGTGGTGGCCGCCGCGCTGGGCCTGCCAAAGATCCGCACCGTGGCCACCGGCGGCGACGCCTACGAATCCGAGCGCGAGCAGTGGGACGACGGCAACAACCTGCTGTGCATCGCGCCCGGGGTGGTGATGGCGTATGACCGCAACGTCTACACCAACACCCGGCTGCGCAAGGCCGGCATCGAGGTCATCACCATGCCCAGCAGCGAACTCGGCCGTGGGCGTGGCGGCAGCCACTGCATGAGCTGCCCGATCGAGCGCGATGCGCTCTGAAGGAAGCAGGCCATGAGCTTCAATCTTCACAACCGCAGCCTGCTCGACCTGATCGACTTCAGCCCGCGCGAGATCCGCTACCTGATCGACCTGGCCGCCGAACTGAAGCGATCCAAGGCCGCAGGCAACGAACACCAGCGCTTGAAGGGCAAGAACATCGCGCTGATCTTCGAGAAGGCCTCCACCCGCACGCGCTGCGCCTTCGAGGTGGCGGTGCACGACCAGGGCGGGCACGTGACCTATCTCGATTCAGCCGGCTCGCAGCTCGGCCACAAGGAATCGCTGAAAGACACGGCGCGTGTGCTGGGCCGCATGTTCGACGGCATCGAATACCGCGGCTTCCACCAGACCGTGGTGCAGGACATCGCGAGGTTCTCGCATGTGCCGGTGTGGAACGGCCTGACCGACGAGGCCCACCCCACCCAGGTGCTGGCCGACCTGCTGACGATGCAGGACTTTGGCGAGAAGCCGCTGCACGAGCTGTCGTTCTGCTACCTGGGCGATGCCCGCTTCAACATGGCGTGCTCGCTGCTGGTGGGTGGCACCCAGATGGGCATGGACGTACGCATCTGCAGCCCGGACGCACTGGCACCTCCAGCCGCGCTGGTGGCACAGATGCGCGAGCTGGCGCGCACCACGGGGGCACGCATCACGATCGAGGCCGACCCCCTCTTGGCCGTGGCGGGCGCAGATTTTCTCTACACCGACGTCTGGGTCTCGATGGGCGAGGCCGACGCGGTGTGGAAGCAGCGCATCGACCAGCTGCTGCCCTACCAGGTGAACACCGCGCTGATGCGGGCCACCGGCAAGGCGCGCACACGCTTCATGCACTGCCTGCCGGCCTTCCACAACCTGGAAACCGAAGTGGGCCGCCAGGTGCACGAGAAGTACGGGCTGAGCGAGATCGAGGTCACCGACGAGGTCTTCGAGTCCGACGCCTCGGTCGTCTTCACCCAGGCCGAAAACCGCCTGCACACCATCAAGGCGGTGCTGGTGGCGACGCTGTCGTGAAAGCGCGATGAAGCTGGTCCTGGCGCTGGGCGGCAATGCGCTGCTGCGTCGTACGCAGTTGCCCAGTGCCGGCAACCAGCTGGACAACGTTCGCATCGCCTGTGCGCAGGTGGCCCGCGTGGCAGCGGCCCACGACATGGTGCTCACGCATGGCAACGGCCCCCAGGTGGGCCTGCTGGCGTTGCAATCGGCTGCCTACACCGCCGTGGACAGCTACACGCTGGACGTGCTGGATGCCGAATCGGAAGGCATGCTGGGCTATCTGCTGGAGCAGGAACTGGCGAACCTGCTGCCTGCATCGCGTGCCGTGGCCTCGCTGCTCACCCGGGTCGAAGTCGATCCGCAGGACCCTGCATTCCTGAAGCCCACCAAGCCGATCGGACCGGTCTACACGCGGCCCGAAGCCGACGATCTGGCACGGCGCCGCCAGTGGGCGATGGCGCCCGACGGCGCCGGCTGGCGGCGGGTGGTGGCTTCGCCCAGGCCCGTGCGGGTGCCTGCCCTGGGCGTGATCCGCAGCTTGCTGGGCCAGGGGGTGCTGGTCATCGCAGCCGGCGGCGGCGGCATCCCTGTCGTGCCCCGGCCAGGTGGCGGCATGCAAGGCGCGGAAGCCGTCATCGACAAGGACCTGTGCAGTGCCCACATCGCCACCGCCCTGCAGGTGGACTGCCTGGTCATCGCCACCGACGTGGAGGCGGTCTACCTCGATTGGGGGCTGCCGACGCAGCGGGCCATCGGCCGCACCACGCCAGAAGTGCTGGCAGCCCATCTCTTTGCGGCCGGCTCCATGGCACCCAAGGTCGAGGCGGCCTGCCAGTTCGTCCGTGCCAGCGGCCGGCGCGCCGCCATCGGTGCCCTGGGCGACATCGAGGCCTTGCTGGCCGGTGACGCTGGCACGCAGATCACACCGCTGGCGGCTTGAGATCGCAGCGCCTCAACGTGCCAGATACCCGCCATCCACGGGGTAGTAGGCACCGGTGACGAAGGATGCCTTGTCCGACGACAGCCAGGCCACGAGTTCCGCCACTTCCTCGGGGCGCCCCAGCCGGCCCAGCGGGTGCGCAGCCACCAGTGCGGCCATGCGCGCGGCATCGGCTTCCAGCTTGCTGACCATGGGCGTGTGGATGAAGCCCGGCCCGACCGCGTTGATGCGGATGCCCTTGCCGCTGTACTCGAGCGCGGCCACCTGCGTCAGCCCCACCACCCCGTGCTTGGCCGCGGTGTAGGCCGAGTTGGTGGCGAAGCCCACGGCGCCCAGCACCGATGCCATGTTGACGATGGCGCCACCCCCGGTCTTCAACATGGCCGCAATCTGCTGCTGCATGCCGTAGAACACGCCGGACAGGTTGATGTTGATGACCTGCGACCAACCGTCCAGCGGGTAGTCGGCAATCGGCGCACTGGGTCCGCCAATGCCGGCGTTGTTGCACGCCACGTCAAGGCGTCCGTAATGGGCCACGGTCTGCGCCACCAGCGACTGCGCATCGTTGGGCTGGCCCACGTCGGCGGCCACGAAGATGGCATCGCCGCCATTCGCGCGCACCAGGGCGACGGTCTCTTCGCCGCCGCTGCGGTTCATGTCCGACACCACCACCCGGGCGCCCTCGCGGGCCCAGACCAGCGCCACCGCACGCCCGATGCCCGACGAGGCCCCGGTGACCAAGGCAATTCGGTTCTTCAACATCATGCATCCTTCCGTGGTGGCAGCGCCTGGAAGCCAGACCTCAGGGTTCTGGCGCGATCCAGCGCAGCCGTGTCAATGAGCCAAGGTCGATGCGCCAGGCTCAATGGGCGAACGTGATCATGTCGACCACGTTGCGCACGCCCGGTGTTCCCCAGGCCGAGTTGGTCGCGATACGGCGCTCGTCCCAGCTCTGCACGGTGCCCGACAGCGTGATGTCGCTGCCATGCACCGCGACCGAGATCGTCTTCGCATCCGCGATCGACGTGCGCTTCAGCGCCGCCTCGATGTCCGACTTGACGACCGCGGCGGTGACCAGGGGCAACGACGGCTTGATGCTGATCTGGTCGCTGACGCCCGTCACGCCCATCAGCGTGCGCACGCTGTCGGCCGCGGCCTGCCGCTGGTATTGCCAGTCGACATCACCCGACAGCGTGACCCAGCCGCCCTCGACCATCACCTGGATGGCGCCGGCGGGCAGCGACGAAGTCCACTCCAGCACGTTCTCCACCGTTGTGGCGATGTCGGCGTCCGTGCGCTTGCTCAGGCCCGTGAGATGCACCTTCAGCTCGGTGGTCATGGCCCTGACGCCGGCCACACGCTGCGCGGCGCGCTCGGCGTTCCACTTCTCCGAGTAGCTGTCGACCTGGCCGGCCAGCGTCACGACGCCGTCCTTGGCTTCGACGCCGATGCGGGCGGCATGCACCGCGGGTTCCCACTTGAGTTCTGCCATCACGTCTTGCTGCAGTTGCGAATCGGTCTTCATGGTGTGGGGTTCGGTGGGTTGACGAGCAACGAGCCTGCGCTGGCGCGGCGGTGCGGTCTGTACGTCACCGAACCTGCGGTGAGCAGCGACTTCGGGGCATGGCGTGTTCGCTGCCGCACAGTCGGGGCGTCTCATCCTGCGTAGGCTGCCCGCTGGGGTGCCGCAGATCCGGTCAGCGGCCCATGAGCCGGTGCCGAGGTGCAGACGATGGCGAAGGCGAAGGCGACGGCGACGGCGATGAAGACGGCTCTCCAGCAGGGGTTCAGTACCTTCCTGCGACGGCGCCGTGCCAAGCAGCACTTTGAGCGCCGACCGCTGCTGGACTCATTGACGGCCGCGCCCGCAGCCCCTGCAGCGCTCGGTCAGGACCTGCTGGCAGCCGCGCGCGAGGAGCCCGCCCAGGCGCTGGCGCGCCTGCAGTCGCACAGCGACGGCCTGGACGCTGCCGAGGCGGCCCGGCGCCTGGCACGGGACGGCCCGAACGAGATCGCGCACGAAGCGCCGCTGCCGGGGTGGCTGCGCTTGTGGCGCTGCTATGTCAACCCGTTCAATCTGCTGCTGACGGCGCTGGCGCTGCTGTCGTTCCTCAGCGCAGACCGCAAGGCCACGGTGGTGATTGGTGCGATGGTCGCGCTGAGCACGGTCATCCGCTTCGTCCAGGAAGGCCGGTCGCACCGCGCCGCGGAAGGGCTGCGGGCCCTGGTCACCAACACGGCCAGCGTGATCCGCCGCGACGGTGCCAAGCCCGCGGCGGCGCTGCCGCCGGAGCTGGCGGTGCACGATCTGGTGGCTGGCGACATCGTGGCCCTGTCGGCCGGCGACATGATCCCGGCCGACTGCCGTGTGCTGAGCGCCCGGGACCTGTTCGTGGCCCAGGCGGCGATGACCGGGGAGTCCCTGCCGGTGGAAAAGTTCGTGCACGGCTCGTCGGCGCCGGGTAGTGCTGCGCTGGACCAGCCCAACCTGCTGTTCATGGGCACCAATGTCGTGTCCGGCACGGCCACGGCCTTGGTCCTGGCCACCGGGCCGCGCAGCTGGTTCGGCATCCTGGCCGCACATGCGTCCGACGCCAACCCGGCTGCCGAGACGGCGCCCAACGCCTTCCAGGCCGGTGTCAACAGCGTCAGCTGGCTGCTCATCCGCTTCGCGGCGGTGATGGTGCCCATCGTCTTCCTCGTCAACGGTTTCACCAAAGGCGACTGGCTGGAAGCCTTCCTGTTCGCGCTATCCGTGGCCGTGGGGCTGACGCCCGAGATGCTGCCGATGATCGTCACCAGCACGCTGGCCAAGGGCGCCGTCCTGCTGTCCCGCAAGAAGGTGGTGGTCAAGCGGCTCGACGCGATCCAGAACCTGGGCGCGATGGACATCCTGTGCACCGACAAGACCGGCACGCTGACGCAGGACAAGGTGGCGCTCGCGCGCCATGCCGATGCCTACGGGCAGGACACCGACGAGGTGCTGAACTTCGCCTACCTCAACAGCCACTACCAGACCGGGCTGAAGAACCTGCTGGACCGCGCGGTGCTGGCCCATGTGGAACTGGCCGCCGAATTGAAACTGAAGGACGCCTACCGCAAGGTGGACGAGATCCCGTTCGACTTCGAGCGGCGGCGCATGTCGGTGGTGGTGGCCGCGCTGGTGGCGGGCCAGGACCACCACCATGAACTGATCTGCAAAGGCGCGGTGGAAGAAGTGCTGGCCGCCTGCACGCAGGTGCGCACGCAGGAGGCCACCGATGCCAGCCTGGATGGCGAAAGAACCATGCCCACGCTGCCGCTGGACGCCGCGCTGCGGGCCCGCACGCAGGCGGTGACCGCGGGGCTGAACGCCGAAGGCCTGCGCGTGGTGGCCGTGGCGGTGAAGACCTTGCCACCCGACCAGACCACTTATTCGGCGGCCGACGAGACCGGCCTGACCCTGATCGGCTACATCGCCTTTCTGGACCCGCCCAAGGAATCGGCCGCGCCAGCCCTGAAGCAGCTGGCCGCACATGGCATTGCGGTCAAGGTCCTGACGGGCGACAACGAACTCGTGACGCGCCAGGTCTGCCGCCAGGTGGGCCTGCCGGCCGATGAAGTGCTGCTGGGCGCCCAGGTTGAGGGCTTGAGCGACGCGGCGCTGCAGGCCGCGGCTGAATCGCACAGCGTATTCGCCAAGCTGACGCCGCTGCACAAGGAACGCATCGTGCGCGCGCTGCGCGCCAGCGGCCACGTCGTGGGCTTCATGTGCGACGGCATCAACGACGCCCCGGCTCTGCGCGCAGCCGACATCGACATCTCGGTGGACAGCGCGGTGGACATCGCCAAGGAAGCCGCCGACATCATCCTGCTGGAGAAGAGCCTGCTGGTGCTGGACGAGGGCGTGGTCGAGGGCCGCACCACCTTCTGCAACATGCTGAAGTACATCCGCATGACGGCCAGCAGCAACTTCGGCAACGTGCTGAGCGTGCTGGTGGCCAGTGCCTTTCTGCCCTTCCTGCCGATGCTGCCGCTGCAACTGTTGGTGCAGAACCTGCTGTACGACATCGGCCAGACGGGCATCCCTTTCGACAACGTCGACCCCGAGCTGGTGACGAAGCCGCTGAGGTGGAACCCGTCCGACATCGGCCGCTTCATGCTGTTCTTCGGGCCGATCAGCTCGCTGTTCGACATCATCACCTTCGCCGTGCTGTGGTGGGTGTTCGACGCCAACAGCATCGCGCGCCAGACGCTCTTCCAGTCGGGCTGGTTCGTGGTCGGCCTGCTCACCCAGACCCTGGTGGTGCACATGGTGCGCACGCCCAAGCTGCCTTTCGTGCAGAGCCACGCGGCGGCGCCGCTGCTGGCGATGACGCTGGCGATCATGGCCATCGGGCTGTGGTTGCCGAACGGACCGCTGGCCGGCTACTTCAGCCTGCAGGCCCTGCCGCCGGCCTACTACGGCTGGCTCTTGGCCATCCTGCTGGGCTACTGCCTGCTCACCACCCTGATGAAGCGCGTCTATATCGCGCGCTTCGGTTGGCAGTGAGGGCCGCGGCAGGCC
Source organism: Rubrivivax sp. (assembly GCA_027489455.1). Lineage (GTDB taxonomy): Bacteria > Pseudomonadota > Gammaproteobacteria > Burkholderiales > Burkholderiaceae_C > Rubrivivax. Next base: position 63,008 of record JAIXZR010000215.1, read on the forward strand.
TACCGTCTGAAGGCAACCCATGGAATTCAAGGACTACTACGCCACGCTGGGTATCGAGCGCACCGCGACGCAGGACCAGGTCAAGCGCGCCTACCGCAAGCTGGCGCGCAAGTACCACCCCGACGTCAGCAAGGAGCCGGACGCGGAGGCGCGCTTCAAGGCGGTGGCAGAGGCGCACGAGGCCCTGATCGACACCGAGCGCCGCGCAGCCTACGACACCATCGCGCAGCGCCACGCCAGCGGGCAGCCCTTCGAGCCGCCACCGGGTTGGGACAGTGGCTTCGAGTTCAGCGGGCGCGGCCCAGCCGACGGGGATGGCGGTCGGCCGGGCCGCAGGGCCCGCGGACAAGCCGGGCCTTTCGGCGCTGACGCGGACTTCAGCGATTTCTTCGAGTCGCTCTTCGGCCGGGGCGGGCAGGAAGACCTGCACCGGCGCAGCTCGGGTGGCGGGCCGGTGCAGGGGCGTGATCACCATGCCAAGGTGGCCATCGGTCTGCTCGATGCCTGCCAGGGCGCCCAGCGGATGATCTCGCTGCAGATGCCCGTGGTGGACGCCGCGGGGCGAACCACGCTGCAGGAAAGGCAACTCGAAGTCCACATCCCCCCCGGTGTCCGCGAAGGCCAGCACCTGCGGCTGACGGGCCAGGGCGCCCCGGGGCAGGGCGGTGCACCGGCTGGCGATCTGTACCTGGAAGTCCAGTTCCTGCCGCACCCGGTGTTCCGGGTGATGGGTGCTGACCTCAGCTTCGATCTGCCTGTCGCCCCCTGGGAAGCCGCGCTCGGCGCCACGGTCACGGCGCCCACACCCGATGGCAGCGTAGCCCTGAACGTTCCGGCCGGGTCGCCCCAAGGGCGCAGGCTGCGCCTGAAGGGCAAGGGCCTGCCCGGCAAAGTGCCCGGCGACCTCTATGCGGTGCTGACCATCGCGCTGCCGAAAGCGGCGTCTGCATCCGATCAGGAGGCCTACGGCGCCTTCGCCCGGGCCTTTGCCGCCTACAACCCCCGCGCTGCACTGGAGGCCTGAAGACCATGGCTCATTGGACCCCCTGGACCGCGGAAACGTTGGTCGTTGAAGAACATGTGTCTTTCGGTCTGTCGGCGCTGCGCCTGGCCCGGGATCTCGAGCTGGACCTGGCCGCCGTCGCCCTGGTGATGGACCTGTTGGCCGAGATCGATCGCCTGCGGTCGCGGCCTCCGTCGTGGTAGCGGCGCCGGAGCCGGGTGCCCCGCGCGCTTCGTCGCGCGGTGTTCTGGATGATCCGACCCTCTCGGGCGTGGACGCGGTCGCTGCGGCCTGCATGACCGACGTGGCACGCGGCCTGACGGCAGCTGAGGCCGCCCTGCGCCTGGCGCGCGACGGCGCCAACGAGCTGCGCGCCCAGGCGCCCCTGTCCCCCTGGCGACGTGCCCTGGCCCAGTTGCAGGATCCGTTGGTCTATTTGCTCCTGGTGGCGGCCGCGGTGGCCCTGGCGGCCTGGCTGATCGAGGGGAGGGAAGGCTGGCCGATGGACGCCATCGTCATCGCGGTCGTCGTGGTGCTCAATGCCGTGCTGGGCTGGGTTCAGGAGACCAAGGCCCACAGCGCCGTGGCCGCGCTGGCGCGCATGACACAGGCCACCTCGGGCGTGGTGCGCGATGGTCAGTTGCTGCGCATTCCCAGTGCCGCCCTGGTGCTGGGCGACGTGCTGGTGCTGGCCGAAGGCGACGCCGTGGGCGCCGATGCGCGGCTGGCCGAGAGCGCCGACCTGCGCTTGCTCGAAGCCTCGCTGACGGGCGAGAGCGAGCCGGTGCTGAAAGACGCCGCCACGCTGTTGCAGCCGGCTGCGCTGGGCGACCGCCTGAACATGGTCTACCAGGGCACGGCGGTGGCGCAGGGCAGCGGGCGTGCCGTGGTCACGGCCGTCGGCATGCAGTCCGAAGTGGGCACGATCGCGGCCCTGCTCGACGAGACCGTGGACCGGCCGACGCCGCTGCAGGTGGAGGTGGCGCGCATCGGGCGGGTGCTGGGGCTGGCCGCCGTCGTCATCGCCGGCGTCGTGGTGGCGACGATCCTGCTCACCGACGCTGTGCGTGCGCCTGCCGATGTCGTGCGCGTGCTGCTGCTGGGTGTGTCGCTGGCCGTGGCCGCGGTGCCCGAGGGCCTGCCGGCCATCCTGTCGGTGGTGCTGGCCCTGGGCGTGCAGCGCATGGCCGGGCGCCGGGCCATCGTCAAGAAGCTGGCGTCGGTGGAGACGCTCGGGTCGGCCTCGGTCATCGCCACCGACAAGACCGGCACGCTGACCCGTGCGGAGATGACGATCGTGCGGGTCGTCACCGCGTCGGGTGCCAGCGACATCACGGGGGTGGGCTATGCCCCCGTCGGCCAGGTGCAGCAAGCCGGCCTGGCGCTGCAGCCCGGTGCGCAGCACCAGGAAAACGTGGCCGTGCTCAGCGGCGGCAGCCTGGCCGGCAATGCGGCCTTGCGGCAGAAGGCGGGTGGCGAATGGGAGATCCAGGGCGACCCGACCGAGGCGGCCTTTCTGGTGGCCGAGCACAAGCTGGGTGGCACGGCCGGCCGCATGCGCCGGTTCACGCGCATCGGCGAAATGCCGTTCACGTCGGACCGCAAGATGATGTCCACCATCGAGGCGGACCACGATCACGATGACGCCCCCGTCGTGATCACCAAGGGCGCGCCGGGCGTGCTGCTGGCGCGCTGCACGCAGGTGCGGGTTGGCACGGCGACGATCGAACTCGACACGGCCATGCGACAGCGCATCCTGGCCGACGTGGGCACCCTGGCCGATGCCGCACTGCGCACCCTGGCGGTGGCGTACCGGCCGCTGGATACGGGCGAAAGCCCGAGCGCCCACGCCGGGCTGGAGCAAAGGCTGATCTACGTCGGCACCGTGGGCATCATCGACCCGCCGCGCGCTGAGGTGGCGGTGGCCATCCGCGCGGCCCATGCTGCCGGCATCCGCGTCATCATGATCACGGGTGACCATCCCCGCACGGCGCTGCGCATTGCCGCCGATCTGGGCATCGTCACCGCCAATGCCCCATCGCCGCCACACGCGCTGACCGGTGCCGAGCTCGATGCGCTGGCGGCGCTCGGCGAACCGGCGTTTGCAGAAGCGGTCCGCCACACCTCCGTCTTCGCGCGCGTGGCGCCCCGCCACAAGCTGCAGATCGTGCGCGCGCTGCAGGCCGGTGGCGACGTGGTGGCGATGACGGGTGATGGCGTGAACGACGCGCCGGCGCTGAAGGCGGCCGACATCGGCATCGCGATGGGCATCACCGGCACCGAGGTGACGAAGCAGGCCGCGCGCATGATCCTGGCCGACGACAACTTCGGCACCATCGTCGACGCCGTGCGCGAAGGCCGCGGTGTGCTCGACAACATCCGCAAGTTCTTGCGTTACCTGCTGTCGTCCAACCTGGGTGAGGTGCTGACGGTCTTCCTGGGCGTGGCCGGCGCGGGCGTCATCGGCTTGACGGCGCGAAACTCGGGTTTGGCAGCCGTCGCGGGTGGCGAACCCAGCGGCCATCCCCTGGTGTTGCCGTTGCTGGCCACGCAGATTCTCTGGATCAACCTCATCACCGACGCCGGCCCGGCGCTGGCCATGGGCGTGGACCCCGTCGCCGAGGACATGATGGCCCGCCCGCCACGCCCCCGCGGTGCGCGCATGATCGACGCCCCCATGTGGGCCGGCATCGTCGCGACAGGCATCGTCATGGCGCTCGCCAGCTTGCTGACCATCGACCTGTTTCTGCCAGGCGGCCTGATCGAAGGCCACGAGAACTTGACGCTGGCCCGCACGGCAGGCTTCACCGTCCTGGTGCTGGCGCAGCTGTTCAACTGCTTCAACGCCCGGTCCGAAACCCGCAGCGCCTGGCACGGCCTGTTCGCCAACCACTGGTTGTGGGCCACGGTCGTGCTCTCCGCGGGGCTGCAGGTGGCCGTTGTGCATCTCGACGTGCTCAACCAGGCCTTCGGCACCGCGCCGCTGTCGCTGGCGCAATGGGGCGTGTGCCTGGCGATGGCCAGCGCGGTGCTGTGGTTCAGCGAGCTGCGGAAGTGGATCGTTCGCGCGTTCGCCCAGAGCCGAAAGCCGCTGGCGCCGAAGTTGGCCGTGTAAACCTGCAGTCCCGTGCCGAAGCCGGCTTCGCCGCCGAGGGCAGCGTCCGCAAGCGGCCTGCCCTGCCCTACAGCGACTTGGTCGAGTAGTACCAGTCGGTCGTCTTGTAGCCTTCGGCGGCGCGCTTGTCGGCGGCGTCGGCGGTCTTGGGCGGCGGCACCAGCACGTCGTCGCCGGGCATCCAGCCTTCCGGCGTGGCCACGCTGTTCTTGTCGCTGGTCTGCATGGCCTCGAGCAGGCGCAGGAACTCCTTGATCGACCGGCCGTTGCTCATCGGGTAGTACACCATCGCCCGCAGCACGCTCTTGGGGTCGATGAAGAAAGCGGCCCGCACGGCCTGCGTGTCGGACGCGCCGGGATGCACCATGCCGTAGGCGCGGGCCACGTCCATCTTGATGTCCTCGATGATCGGGAACGGGACCTTGACGCCGAACTTCTCCTGGATGTTGCGCACCCAGGCCAGGTGCGATGACAGGCCGTCGATCGACAGGCCCAGCAACTCGCAGTTCATGCCCTTGAAGGTGTCGGCGGCCTTGGCGAAGCTGACGAATTCGCTGGTGCACACCGGTGTGAAGTCGGCCGGATGCGAGAACAGGATCAGCCATTTGTCCTTGTAGTCCGACAGGCTGCGATCCCCGTGCGTGGTGTGGGCCTTGAAGTCGGGTGCGGCTTCGTTCAGGCGCGGGAAGGCCGTGGCGGTTTCAGTCATGGTGGGTCCTGGGTGGGTGGGTGACATGGAGCGTGGTGTGAGCAACGCCGGTGCCTGGGCTCGGGCGTTCCAGAGCGCAATGACGCGCCTGCGCGGGTGGTCGGGTTCGAAGCCGAGGATGCCGACGGACGCCGGATCGATGGTGAAGTGCCGTCCCTGCGCCACCGGCAGGCCGATCCAGCGTGCCGCGAGCACGCGGCCGAACTGGCCGTGGGAAAACAGGGCGACCGGGCCGCTCAGCCCGCACAGGCGGGCCAGGAGGCGGTCTGCGCGGGCACCGGCATCGGCGGGGGTCTCGCCACCCGGGCAGCCGTCTTGCCACACGTCCCAGCCGGGGTGGCGCTGGCGGATCTCTGCGGTGCGCAGGCCCTCGTAGTCGCCATAGTCCCATTCGGCCAGATCCGGGTCGATCTGGGCCGAGCGGTCGCCGCAGCGTCCCAGCCCAGCCAGTTCGCAAGTGGCGCGCGCTCGCAGCCGGGGGCTGGTCAGCACCTGCTCAAACGCCATGCCCTGCAGTGCCGCCGCCAGGCCACGTGCCATGGCTTCGCCGTGCGGCGTGAGTGGCAGGTCGGTGCGGCCGGTGTGCTGGCCCGAGACCGACCAGGCGGTTTCGCCGTGGCGGATGAAGACCAGCTGCAGCGGTGCAGTCATGGCGCTTCCATGGCGGCGCTGTACCTGCCGAGCGTGGCGGCGGCGTTGCAGCGCGCGCGGTGCAGCAGCGCTTCCTGTGCCGCCGCCCGGTGGGCTGCCTGGCCCGCCCAGATGCCCAGCGCGGGCTGCTGCAGGGCACGCCCGAATGAAAACGACAGCGGCCACGGCGTGCGCTTGAACGCCTGCAGGGCATTCAAGCGCGCACTCGCTGCGTCGCCCGGCTGCCCACCCGACAGGAAGGCGATGCCGGGCACCGCGGCGGGCGCCACCCGGCGCAGGCATTGCACGGTGGCCTCGGCCACCTGCGTGGCGGTGTTCTGCGCAGGGCAGGCCAGGCCTGCGACCACCATGTTGGGCTTCAGGATCATCGCCTCCAGCACGACACCCTGCCGCACCAGCTGCCTGAAGACGCTGCGCAGCACGGCTTCGGTCACTTCCTGGCAGCGGGCCTGGGTATGCGGCCCGTCCATCAGCACCTCGGGTTCGATGATCGGCACCAGCCCGGATTCCTGGCACAAGGCCGCGTAGCGCGCCAGGGCGTGCGCGTTGGCGGCGATGCACGCAGCCGTGGGCAGGCGTGCGTCGTCGATGGCCAGCACGGCGCGCCATTTGGCAAAGCTGGCGCCCAGCCCGACGTAGGTCTCCAGGCGGGCGCGCAGGCCGTCCAGACCCTCGGTCACCTTCTCGCCGCGATGCATCGCCATGGCTTGGGCGCCTGTGTCGACCTTGATGCCCACCAGCAGGCCGGCATCCCGGGCCACCCTGACGAAGGCCGTGCCCCCGGCGGTGGCCTGCCGGATCGTCTCGTCCACCAGGATCACGCCGCTGATGCTGGCCCCCAGGCCGGGTGCGGTAAGCAGCAGCTCGCGCCAGGCGCGCCGGTTCTCCCGGGTCTCGGCGATGCCGACCTCGGCCAGCCGCCGATTGCAGGTGACGATGCTCTCGTCCATCGCCAGCAACCCCTTGCCCTGGGCCACCATGGCCCGGGCCGTGTCAGCCAGCGCGCTGGTGTTCATGCGGCCGGCCGCGCAGGCGTGGCCCACCGCCAATGGCGGATCTCGGGCAGGTCCTCGCCATGCCGTTCGATGTAGTGCCGGTGTTCGATCAGCTTGTCGTGGGTGAACTGCCGGAGATAGGCGCCCTGGCTGCCCAGCGCCAGCCGGTCCGGCAGGCAGTCCAGCACCTTCTGCACGAGGTGGAAGCGGTCGAGATCGTTCTGCACCCGGATGTCGAACGGGGTGGTGAAGGTGCACTCTTCCTTGTAGCCATGCACGTGCAGTCGGCGGTTCGTGCGGCGGTAGGTCAGCTGATGCACCAGCGCCGGGTAGCCGTGGAAGGCGAAGACGATGGGCTTGTCGCGGGTGAACAAGGCGTCGTAGTCGGCATCGTCCAGCCCGTGCGGGTGCACGCTGGCCGACTGCAGCTTCATCAGGTCGACGACGTTGACGACCCGCAGCTTCAGCGCCGGCAGGTGCTGGCGCAGCAAGGCGCTGGCGGCCAGGATCTCCAGCGTCGGTGTGTCGCCGCAGCAGGCCAGCACGACATCGGGTTCGCTGTCCTGCTGCGCGCCGCCTTCGGCGCTCCAGTCGTTGCTGGCCCAGCGCCAGATGCCGATGCCTTCGGTGCAGTGGGCCACCGCCGCGTCCATCGTCAGCCACTGCGGCATGGCGTGCTTGCCGGCGATCACCACATTGACGAGGTTGCGCGTACGCAGGCAATGGTCGGTCACCGACAGCAGGCAGTTGGCATCGGGCGGCAGGACAACGCGCACGATGTCGGCCTTCTTGTTGACGACGTGGTCGATGAAGCCCGGGTCCTGGTGGGTGAAGCCGTTGTGGTCCTGCTGCCAGACGTGCGAGGTGAGCAGGTAGTTCAGTGACGCGATCGGCCGCCGCCAGGGCAGTTCTCGTGTCACCTTCAGCCACTTGGCGTGCTGGCTGACCATCGAGTCGATGATGCGGATGAAGGCCTCGTAGCTGTTGAACAGGCCGTGGCGGCCCGTCAGCAGGTAGCCCTCGAGCCAGCCCTGGCACTGGTGTTCGCTCAGCATCGCGTCGAGCACCCGGCCGTCGGCGGCCAGGAACTCGTCGCTCGCCAGCGTCTGGGCGTCCCACTGCCGGCCCGTCACTTCGAACACAGCGCCCAGCAGGTTCGACAACGTTTCATCGGGCCCGAAGAGGCGGAAGTTGCGCGTGGCCTGGTTGCGCGCCACCACATCGCGCAGGAAGCCGCCGAGCACGCGCGTGTCCTGCTGCTGCGTGGCGCCGGGTGCTGTCACGGTGACCGCGTGATCGCGGAAATCGGGCCACTGCAGGTCGCGCAACAGCAGGCCGCCATTGGCGTGCGGGTTGGCGCCCATGCGGCGGTCGCCCGTGGGGGCCAGGGCGGCCAGTTCGGGCCGCAGGCGGCCCGCGTCGTCGAACAGCTCTTCAGGCCGGTAGCGCTTCATCCAGGCTTCGAGCAAGGGCAGGTGCGCCGGAAACTCGGCACTCACGATCAAGGGCACGACGTGCGAGCGGAAGGTGTTCTCGATCTGCACACCGTCCACCGCGGCCGGCCCGGTCCAGCCCTTGGGGCTGCGCAGCACGATCATCGGCCAGCAGGGCCGGGGCTTCTGCCGGCCAGCTGCACCCGGGCCGCGCGCATCGCGCTGGGTCTGCTGGATCTGGTCGACAGCCTGGTCGATGGCCGCAGCCATGCGCTGGTGCATGGCCAGCGGCTCGTCACCCTCGACGAAGATCGGCGTCCAGCCGCACCCCAGGAAGAAGTGTCCTAGCTCGTCATGGCTGATGCGGGCCAGCACCGCGGGGTTGCTGATCTTGAAGCCGTTGAGGTGCAGGATGGGCAGCACCGCGCCGTCGGTGGCGGCGTTCAGGAACTTGGTCGAATGCCAGGCCGTGGCCAGCGGGCCGGTCTCGGCCTCGCCATCGCCGACCACGCAGGCGACGATCAGGTCAGGGTTGTCGAAGGCGGCACCGAAGGCGTGGCTGAGCGAATAGCCGAGCTCGCCGCCCTCATGGATCGAGCCCGGTGTGCTGGGCGCCACATGGCTGCTGATGCCGCCCGGGAACGAGAACTGCCTGAACAGCGTCTTCAGCCCGGCCGCGTCTTGCGTCACGCCGGGGTAGACCTCGCTCCAGGTGCCTTCCAGGTAGACGTTGCCCACCACGGCGGCGCCGCCGTGGCCCGGCCCGGAGATGTAGATCATGTTCAGGTCGTGCTGCCGGATCGCGCGGTTCAGGTGCGCATAAATGAAGTTCTGGCCCGGCACGGTGCCCCAGTGGCCCACCTGCGGCTTGATGTGCGCCAGCGCCAGCGGCTCGCGCAGCAGCGGGTTGTCGCGCAGATAGATCTGCCCCACCGCCAGGTAGTTGGCGGCCCGCCAATAGGCATCGAGCTTGTCGAGCAGGTCGGGCGGCAGCGTTGGGGGGGTCATGTTCAGGTCTGGCATGGCGCGGGTTGCGCAACGTGTCGCCACCACCCAGGCGGGTGGGCCGGGTGGGCAAGCTGCAAGGTAGGTCGTCGCGCGGGCTGCGTCTGTGCGCTGGTGAACACGCGCCGGCGCCGGGCCGGCGTGCCTGGCAGTACGTCAGCGAACAGACGCCGCCGGGCGCCCGCCACCACAGTGGAAGCCAGCCGAACCGATCGCATCCCGCTGATGCCGACGGGGTGGCCACTGCAAAGGACCTTCCAGATGCTTCGCAACCTGAACGACCTCGAGAACTACGCGATCCTTGCCACCGATGGCGAGATCGGACATGTCAAGGATTTCTACTTCCAGGACGATGCCTGGGTGGTCCGCTACTTCGTGGTCGACGCGGGGACCTGGCTCACCAGCCGCAAGGTGTTGATCTCGCCCATCTCGGTTCACCATCCGGATTGGCTGGCGCGCACGCTGCCGGTCTCCATCACCCGGCAGCAGGTCAAGAACAGCCCGGACATCGACACCGACATGCCGGTGTCCCGGCAGAACGAAACGCAGGTCCTGGGCTACTACGGCTACCCGGCCTACTGGGACGGCGCGGGCCTGTGGGGTGGCGGGCTGTACCCCGAAGCGATGGCCCCGGGCTTCGCCGGCTACGGCATCGACCGCGTTGAACGCGAGCGCGAACTGGAGGCCTACCTGCGCGACGAGCGCGCACGCCACCGCAACGACGACCCGCACCTGCGCAGTTGCAAGGCCGTCACCGGCTACCACATCCATGCGACCGATGGCGACATCGGTCATGTGTCGGGCTTCCTGGTGGACGACGACACCTGGGCCATCCGCTACCTGGTGGTCGACACCAGCAACTGGTGGGTCGGCCACGAGGTGCTGATCGCACCGCCGTGGATCCAGGGCGTCCACTGGTCCGACCAGACCGTCGCCATCGACCTGAGCCGTGATGCGATCAAGAACGCACCGCCCTACGACTCGACCAGCGATTGGGGGCGCGACCAGGCATCGGGCCGGGTCTGGCCTGACGGCCGCAACGGGTACTGGGCCCGCAACACCGTGGCGGACTGAAGCCGCCATGGACCAGCGGTGCATCGACACCTTGCGCGCGCTGTCCATCGACCAGGTGCAGAAGGCCAACGCCGGCCAACTGGGCACGCCCATCGGGACGGCCCCCACTGTCTACACGCTGTGGCAGCGTTTCATGCCCTGCACGCGGTCACGGGCCTGAGAGGCTGGTCGCACAGCGCCCAGGCATGCCGTGCGATCTGTTCGTCTTCCTGCGACAGCAGGACCTGCGCCGCGCAAGCTGATCCGTCTCCGGTGATCAGGCCCAGGCCGCGCCTGTTCCTGGCGGGGTCCAGGTCGACGCCCAGGCTGGCCAGGTGCGCGCAGATCATCGCGCGAACCCGTTCGTCGTGTTCGCCGATCCCACCGGTGAAGACGATCTGGTCGACGCCTCCCAGTGCCATGCTCATGGCGCCCAGTTCCTTGGCGACGCCGTAGCAGAACATGTCGATGGCCAGCCTGGCGTCGGGGTTCGCCCCTGACGCGTCGTGCAGTGCCCGCATGTCGCCACTGAGGCCCGAGACGCCCAGCAGGCCGCAGTGGTGGTCCACCAGGTCCTCGATCGCTGCGGCGTCCAGCTTCATCTCCCGCATCAGGTGGACGAGCACACCGGGGTCCAGATCGCCACTGCGCGATCCCATCATCAGCCCGCCGGTGGGCGTCAGGCCCATGCTGGTGTCGATCGAGATGCCGCGGCGCACGGCCGTGATGCTGGCGCCGTTGCCCAGATGGGCAATGAGCAGCCGCTCGGGTATGGCAGGGCCCAGTTGCCGAACGATCGATTCGCAGGACAAGCCGTGGAACCCGTAGCGCCGGATCCCGGCTGCACGCAGCGCGCGCGGCAGGGGCAAGGTGCTGGCAACCGGCGGCATGGCTTGGTGGAAGCAGGTGTCCAGGCAGGCCACCTGAGGCAGGCCGGGGAAGTGCTTCGTCGCGTACCGGATCACGGTCAGCGCGGCCGGCGTGTGCAGCGGGGCGAAGGCCACAGCCGCTTCGAGCTGTGCCATCACCTGCATGTCGATGACGGCGTGCTGGCGCAAGTGCGGCCCCCCATGCACGACGCGGTGGCCGATGGCGCCCGGTGCCGGCGCTTGGCGTTCGGCCAGCAACTCGCAGATCCGGACGATGGCGTCGCCGGCGTCCGCGATCGCCGATGTCTTGCGCCGTACGGTGACACCTTGCGCATCCGTGACGTGGAACGAGGCCGCTGCCTCGCCCAGACCTTGGGCTGCGCCGGACAGCAGGCACAGCGTCTCGGCCCCGGACACCTGGTACAGCCCGAACTTCAGCGACGAGGAGCCGCTGTTCAATGCGAGCACGGGGGCTTCGGGGGCCCTGCCCGGGGGCGGCTTGCGAGGGTGGTTCAGACAGATGGCCTTCTCGTGCGAATCGCCCACTGTCGCCCGCCGACGTGTCTGCATCTGTGCGGCATCGCACAGCATCCACAACAGCCGCTGCGCCTGGAAGAGGACCTGGCGGTCCTGCGCCCGCGCTCAGGGCAGGTACAAGGCCCCCAGCACGCAGGGCCGGGCGGCGCCCGTCACTGCAGGCAGGTTGCCGGGCAGGCCATGCACGGTGCGCTGGGCGAAGACAGCGAACGCCAGCGATTCCATCGCGTCGGGCGGGATGCCATGCGCTGCGGTGCTGGCCACTTGCCAGCCCGGCAGCAGCGCCGCCAGCCTGTCCAGCAGCGGTGGGTTGAAGGCGCCGCCGCCGCACACCAGCAGGTCGCCGGCCGCAGCGCCGGCCTGGGCGGCACAGGCGGCCTGCACGGCATCGGCCACGCTGCGGGCGGTCAGCTCCAGCAGCGTGCGCTGCACGTCGGCGTCCCCGGGGGCGGGGCCGGGCAGGCTGGCCAGGTGCGCCTGCAGCCAGGCCAGATGGAAATGCTCGCGCCCGGTGCTCTTGGGCGCGGGCCGGGCGAAGTACGGATCGGCCAGGCAGCGGGCCAGCAGCGCGGCGTGCACGTTGCCGCTGGCACCCCAGGCGCCGTCGCGGTCGAAGCGCTCGCCGCGCCGTGCGCCGATCCAGGCGTCCAGCAGGATATTCGCCGGCCCGGTGTCAAAGCCCAGGCAGGGCTGGCCCGGCACCAGCAGGCTGATGTTGGCGATGCCGCCCAGGTTCAGCACCACGCGCGTGCGCTGCGGATGGCGCAGCACGGCGTCGTGGAAGCCGGGCGCCAGCGGCGCCCCCTGGCCGCCCAGGGCCATGTCGCGGCGCCGGAAATCGGCGACCACGCTGATGCCCGTGGCCACGGCCAGGTGATTCGGGTCCAGCAGCTGCTGGGTGAAGCGCTCCGTGCCCCGGGGCTGGTGGTGCACGGTCTGGCCATGGGCACCGATGGCCCGCACCGCGGCCGCCGGCGTGCCCGTCTGCTGCAGCAGGGCCTGGATCGCGCGCGCATAGGCGCGGGTGACGAGCTGCTCGACTTCGCCCAGCTCGCGCAGCGTCACCGGCTGGCCTGCGCACAGGGCCAGCAGGCGGCTGCGCAGTGCGCCGTCGAAGTCGTGGTGCACGCTGCCCTGCAGCACGGGCAGCGCCGGCGGCACGGGCCCTGGCGGCGCCAGGCCGGCCAGCACCGCATCCACGCCGTCCAGGCTGGTGCCGGACATCGCGCCGATGTACGTGTCCATCGCGCTGGTCTGGGGCGGTCTGCTGGGCTGATCCGGGGGCGCCTTGCGGCCTAGTCCTTGTCGCGAGTCAGCCGCTCGGCATACGAGATACCGATGGCCGACAGCACGAAGGTGAAGTGGATCACCGCCACCAGGGTGACGATCTGGATGTTGTCCAGCGTCAGCCCGCCGCTGAGGTAGGTCTTGAGCGCGTGCACGCCCGAGATCGAGATGATCGCGAAGGCCAGCTTGAGCTTCAGGTTGTAGGTGTTGACGTGGTCCAGCCAGTCGGGCTTCTTCACGTCGCTGTCGTCGAAGTGGCCGGTGGTGACGAACAGCGACACGCCGGCCAGCGCCACCACCCACACGAGCTGGGCGACCATCGTCATGTCCACCAGCTCGAGCACCTTGATGATGAGCTCGATCTTGGCCATGTCGCCGAACAGCAGCGTCTGCAGCAGCCGGTAGGTCTCGATGAGGAACTTGCCCAGGATGCCGAAGATGATCGTCACCAGGCCGACATAGAAGAACAGCATGGTGAAGCGCATGCCGTACAGCAGCGTGCCGACACTGGACAGGAGTTTTTCCATCTGCATCCGTAAGGGGGGTGGCGCGGTGCCGTGCGTTTCAGAATAACACCGCGGCTGTCGGCGGCCTGGGCTTTCGGCGCAGGCCGCGCCCACAATGCCGGGCATGCACAGCACAGCGGATTGGGCCACGCCCTTCGAGCGCGGCAACGGCAACCAGACCAGCACCTGGCAGGAGGGCATCGCCTTCCACCAGCGCCTGGCCGCGGCCTTTCCACAATGGCTGCGCTTCGAGGCCATCGGCCACAGCGACGGCGGCTGGCCGCTGCACGCGGGCGTGTTCTCGGCCGATGGCGTGTTCGACCCGCAGCCGGTGAAGGCCGCCGGCCGCGCGGTGTTCTTCAACAACAACGGCATCCACCCCGGCGAGCCCGAAGGCATCGACGCCTGCATGGCCCTGGTGCGCGACCTGTGCCTGAGCGCCGAGAAGCGCGCGGCGCTGGGCGGCACGGTGCTGGTCTACATCGCGGTCTACAACGTCGACGGCGCGTTGAACCGCGGCAGCTGGAGCCGCGCCAACCAGAACGGCCCGGAAGCCTTCGGCTTCCGCGGCAACGCCCGCCATCTGGACCTGAACCGCGACTTCACCAAGGCCGACAGCCTGAACGCGCGCTGCTTCGCGCGGCTGTTCACGCACTGGGACCCGGACGTGATGGTGGACACGCACACCTCCAACGGCGCGGACTACCAGCACGTGGTGACGCTGATCGCCACCCAGCCCGACAAGCTGGGCGGGCGCTGCGGCGAACACCTGCGCCAGCAGATGCTGCCGGCCCTGCAGGCGCAGATGGCGGCCAGCGGCTTTGCGATGTGCCCCTACGTCAACCCGGTGGCCGAGCTGCCCGAAGACGGCATCGCCGATTTCCTGGACACGCCCCGCTTTTCCACCGGCTACGCCGCGCTGCACCACTGCATCGGCTTCATGCCCGAAACGCACATGCTCAAGCCGTTCGCGGCGCGCTACCACGGCACGCGCGCGCTGCTGGACGCGGCGCTGGCACACACCAGCGCCCACGGCAGCGCCATCCGTGCCGCGCGCGCGGCCGACCGCGCGGCGGTGGCTGCCGGTGCCGCCGTGGCGCTGGATTGGGCGCTGGACCGCACGCACAGCCGCCCCGTGGCCTTCGCCGGCTACCAAGCCCGGCGGGTGCCCAGCGCGATCGGCCCGCACCAGCGCCTGCAATACGACCGCAGCGCGCCCTGGCAACGCGACATCCCCTACTTCGACCGCTACCAGCCCACGGCCAGCGTCACGCCGCCACGCGGGTACCTGCTGCCCCAGGCCTGGCACGACGTCGCCCTGCGGCTGCAGGCGCACGGCGCGCCGATGCACCGCGCCACCCGTGCCGCGCAGCTGCGCGCGCAGGCATATCGCGTCGAACAGTTCGAGAAGCGCCCACAGCCCTTCGAAGGCCGGCACCTGCACACCCGGCTGCAGCTGCAGACCGAAGACACCATCGCTGCAGTGGCTGAAGGCGACTGGCTGCTGCCGTTGGGCGGCCCGCACGACCGGCTGGTGATCGAGCTGCTGGAACCGCTGGGCGCCGACAGCTTCTTCCGCTGGGCCTTCTTCGACAGCGTGCTGGACCGCAAGGAAGGCTTCAGCGACTACATCTTCGAAGACCGGGCCGCGGCGCTGCTGGCGGCCGAGCCCGGGCTGATGGCGCGCTTCCGCGCCTGGCAGGCCGGCCAGCCGCCCGGGGCTGGCGGGGGCGACAGCGATGCCGACGGCCAGGCCGCGCTGGCGTGGATCCACGCCCAAGCCCATGCCGAGCCCGCCTGCGGCCGCGTGCCCGTGTGGCGGCTGCTGGAGCTGCCGGGCGATCTGCTGGCCAGCGGCCCCAGGCCCGGCCTGGCGGTCTGACCGGCCCCGCTACGGCCGCGCCGCGCCCCGGCCCGCAGCCAGGCGCCGGCGAGTGGAAAAACCGCACACCGCGCGCTGGCGGTGCCCTCAAGTCCCGCGCGGGGCCGCCGACATCGCGGGCATGTTGGCGACGGATGTGCCGCCCTTCACCGTGGGCGCGGTGGCCGCCCGGGGGTCAGCCCGGGCGGTACAGCGCACAGAGCTTGTTGCCGTCCGGATCGCGGACATAGGCCAGGTGCATCGCGCCTGGCGTGTCTTCGCGCGGCCCGGGCGGGCCTTCGATGGCGGTACCGCCGTTCGCCACGGCCACGGCATGGAACTGCTGCAGCTGTTCGGCCGAACTGCACTTGAAGCCGATGGTGCCGCCGTTGGCGCTGGTAGCGGGTTCGTCGTTGATGGGCTGAGAGACGCAGAAGGTCACGCCATCGTGCCGATAGAACAGGCGCAGGTGCCCGGTCTTGGCAGCGTTCCTGACGGGCGCGCCCACGCCCAGGACGGCGAGCACGGCGTCGTAGAAGCGTTGCGAGCGATCGATGTCGTTCGTGCCGACCATGACGTGACTGAACATGTGATGAACCTTTCTTTGGCAGGGCAGGAATCAGGGCCGGGGCATGTTAACCAAGGCCCCTCGGGCCCGGCCTCACTGCAGTTCACCCTGCGTGGCCGGCAGTCCGTCGCATCGGGCTCGTGGCATCGCCAGCGCCTGCCGACACTGCCTTCATCGACACCGCATTCAACCCCCTGGACACCACCATGAACACCCCCATCCACAGCTTCCGCCCGGCGCCCCGTCTGGCCGCTTTCGCTTTCGCCGCCTTCATGACCCTGGCCATGCTGCTGGGCGTGGGGCAGTTGGCCAATAGCAGCGCGGCCGACGTGCTGATGGCCCACGCCGCCGAGCTGCAGGACAAGGCCTGAGCGGGCTTGTCCGGCGGGCACCCGTGCTGGGTGTGATCAGGCTGCCGCAGGCCGCAGTGCTGCCAGCGCTGCCGACACGACGGCCTGTGCGTCCACTTCGAAGAAGCGCCGCAACTGCTGCCGCGTGTCGCTGCGGCCAAAGCCATCCGTGCCCAGCGTGCTGAGCCGCGCGTCCAGGTACTCGCCAATCAACTGCGGCCAGGCGCGCACGTAATCGCTGGCGGCCACCACGGGCGCGCTGCCCGGCAGCAGGCGCTGCAGATGGGTGGGCCGGCGCTGCGGCTGCGGGTCCAGGCGGTCCAGCCGCTGCGCTTCACGCGCTTCGCGCGCCAGTTCGCTGTAGCTGGTGGCGCTGAACACTTCGCAGGCGATGCCATGTTCGGCATGCAGTTGCTGCGCGGCCTTCAGCACTTCGCGCAGGATGGCGCCTGAGCCCAGCAGCCGCAGCTGCGCCGGGCCGTCGCCAAAGGCCTGCAGTTTGTACAAGCCCTTGACCACATCGCCATGCGAACCTTCGGGCAGGCTGGGCATGGCGTGGTTCTCGTTCATCATCACCACGTAATGGAACTCGTCGCGCTGTTCCACCAGCATGCGCTGCATGCCGTGCTGCAGGATGACGGCCAGCTCGCCCGCATGCGCCGGGTCCCAGGCCACGCAGTTGGGCACCGTACTGGACACCAGCAGGCTGCTGCCGTCCTGGTGCTGCAGGCCTTCGCCGCCCAGCGTGGTGCGGCCGGCCGTAGCGCCGAAGAGAAAGCCGCGGCAGCGCTGGTCAGCGGCTGACCAGATCAGATCGCCCACGCGCTGGAAGCCGAACATCGAGTAGTAGATGTACACCGGCAGCATCGGCAGGCCATGCACGCTGTAGCTGGTGGCGGCCGAGATCCAGCTGCTCAGCGCGCCGGCTTCGTTGATGCCTTCTTCCAGCAGCTGCCCGTCGCGCGCTTCGCGGTAGTACAGCATCGTGTCCCGGTCTTCGGGCTCGTACTGCTGGCCTTCGGGCGCGTAGATGCCGATCTGGCG